>JAJCYI010000079.1 GCA_029263015.1 Saprospiraceae bacterium
TTATTTAGATCTCATGCAAGACCTGTCAGGTTGTATTTTTTCTATGTTTTGCTGTGGGAAATATTTCCCACAGCAACACATAGAAAAAATACAACCTGACAGGTCTGATAAATTTATTAGCTTGGCGGAAATATCGATTCATGAAGGAAAGAAGACAATTTATCCAACAGCTCTCTAAATTTACAGCCGCCGCTACCTTCCTTCCGTTTTTTCAAACTGCAAATGGCCAGGCCCTTGTCCGTTCATTGGAATCAAATGCTAATGAACAGCTTGGGGACAGCTCTAACGATGAAGATTTTTGGAACCTTATCCACCAGGCTTACACCGTTTCTCCGAATATTATCAACTTAAACAACGGTGGGGTATCGCCGCAACCATTGGTGGTTCAGGAGGCTGTCGAACATTACAACCGATTGAGCAATGAGGCGCCAAGCCTTTATATGTGGAGAAGATTGGATGAGGGCAAAGAGCCGCTGAGGAGGAAGCTTGCAAATTTAGCAGGTTGTTCTAACGAAGAAATAGCTATTAACCGCAATTCTTCAGAAGCATTGGAAACAGTTATTTTTGGCCTACAACTTAAAGCAGGAGACGAAGTTGTTTTGACAAAACAAGATTACCCTAATATGATAAACGCCTGGAAACAAAGGGCACTCAGAGACGGGATAGTTTTGAAATGGTTGGACTTCCAGTTTCCCATCGAAGATAAACAGGTAATTGTGGAAGGCTTCACCAAAGCTTTTACTCCAAGAACCCGAATCGTGCACATAACCCATATGATTAATTGGATGGGGCAGATTCTCCCAGTGCGTGAAATAGCAGATGAGGCTCGTAAACGAGGGATTGAAGTATTAGTCGATGGGGCACATACCTTTGCACATCTTGATTTTAAAATTCCAGATTTGAATTGCGATTACTTTGGCACAAGTTTGCACAAATGGCTCTGTGCCCCATTTGGAAGTGGGTTGTTATATGTAAAAAAAGAAAAAATCGGAAAACTATTTCCATTGTTTGCTGCATCTGAACCAGGCTCGGACAATATTAGAAAGTTTGAAAACTTTGGGACACGTTCAATTGCCATTGAACAGGCCATCGGCCATGCAGTTAATTTTCACGAAATGATCGGAATAAAACGAAAACAGGAACGCCTTCATTTCTTAAAAACGTATTGGACGGAAAAAGCCTTGGAATTGCCAGGGGTGTCAATCGGGACTTCTTTAATGCCTGAGTATTCATGTGGTATTTCACTGCTCCAGATAAAAGATAAAAACCCTTCGGACGTCGCAAGTTTCTTGTTTACGAAATACAAAATCCATAGCGTGGCTATCAATTGGGAAAACATTCATGGTGTGAGGATCACGCCCAATGTTTATACAAGATTAAAAGATTTGGACAGGTTGGTGGAAGCACTTACAGTTTTCACCTCTTGAATATCCAGGTGTCGGACGCTTTCAAAGCGTCCGACACCTAATACCTAGCCACTTTCCCAATTGGTCATCTTTCTTTCATTTCCTGTTATATCTCAATAAGGACGATAAAATGACAGTGCAATGCAAATTGCTAATGGTACATCCCTTTATATTTGCGGTTTTAGAATGAAGCCCTATTTGTAAGGGATTTGTTAATCGACCTTAAGTAACTGATTATCAGTATGAAAATGAATTTTATGAAAAAAATAGTACTTGCGATTTTGCCACTTTTATTCTTGTCAATTGCATTGATGGCCCAAAAGGGAGGAACTGTTCGTGGTAATGTTTATAATGCCGAAACAGGAGATCCGATCATTTTTGGGACGGTATTTTTGAAAGGCACGACCATCGGAGTGAATACCAATGAGAATGGTTTCTTTTCCATCGGTAATGTTCCAGAAGGCGATTATCAGTTGTCTGCAACATATATTGGGTATGACAGTGTTATGGTCGATATTTCCGTTCGTGCTGGAGGAATCGTATCCAAGAACCTATTGATGACCGAAAGCAGCATCCAACTTGGGACTATTGAGCTTTCCGCCCGTAAAGAAAGAGCGAGGACAGAAGTCCAGGTTTCGCAAGTAACGGTTTCTGCCAATCAGATCAAAGCGCTTCCAAGTGCTGGTGGGCAGACTGATTTGGCTCAATACCTACCAGTTTTGCCTGGAATCATTTCCACTGGAGACCAAGGTGGACAAATATATATCCGTGGCGGATCGCCTATCCAGAATAGGATTATGATAGATGGTATGACGATTTTCAACCCCTTTCACAGTATTGGTTTTTTCTCGGTTTTTGAAACGGAAACCATTAAAACTGTAGATGTTTTGACTGCTGGCTTCAATGCAGAATATGGTGGCCGAGTATCAGCAATAATAGATATCAAGACAAGGGAGGGGAATAAAAAAAGGTTTGCGGGATTGGTAAGTGCGAACCCTTTTCAGGCTAAAGCTTTGATTGAGGGGCCAATGAAAAAATTTGAAGAGGGTAGCGGGAGTAGCTCTTTCATGTTCACTGCCAAGAAATCATTTATTGACAAGACCTCTCCAACATTATATGCCTACGCCGTAGACACGGCTCTATATTCGCTGAGTGACGACCCTAATATCAGCCAAAAAGACAAGGAACGGCTTCCTTTCGAATATACCGATTTTTATGGAAAATTCTCTTTCCTGACTGGGAATGGCAGTAAGCTCAACCTTTTTGGATTCAATTTCAACGACCGTGTTGACTACATTGGGGTTTCCACCCTCGACTGGAATACATTTGGGGGCGGCACCAATTTTACCCTCATCCCGCCCAATTCAAATTTGGTTATTGGTGGAACGATTGCATTTTCCAAATACGATATTGAACAGACTGAGGCAGAAAGTGATCCACGTTCGAGCAGCATTTCCAGTTATAATGTAGCCCTGGATTTCACCTACTATGGATTAAAAAACGAGATCAAATATGGCTTTGACATCAGTGGGCTGGATACCGAATTTGAATTCACTAATTTTATTGGAAATGTAATTGAGCAGAGTAGCAATACTCCTGAAGTTGCTGGTTTTATTAAATTCAAACAGCAATTCGGCAATTGGATAGTTGAACCAAGTGTCAGACTGCAACTTTACCCTTCACAGACGAGTACGAGCATTGAGCCAAGAATTGGCGCTAAATATAATGCAACGGATTGGTTGAGGTTTAAATTTGCTGGAGGACTTTATTCCCAAAACCTGATTGGATCTGTAAACGAACAGGACGTTGTCAATTTATTTGTTGGTTTTTTAACTGGCCCGGAAGAGCAAGTGTTCAACCCCGATGGCTCCGTTACAGATCACCGTTTGCAAAAAGCTACCCACGGAGTAGCAGGATTTGAAGTTGACCTGACCAACAATCTTGAATTAAACATTGAAGGTTATTTGAAAGATTACAGCCAACTTATCCAAATCAACCGGAATAAACTTGATCCTCAAGATCCTGATTTTGTAACGGAAAAGGGACAAGCCTATGGAGGTGACATTTCACTTAGGTACGAAACAAAATCTCTATTCACTTGGGTTACTTATGCGCTTTCATATGTAAATAGGAATGATGGAGAACAGGAATATCCAACTATTTTCGATAGGCGCCACAACCTGAATATCTTGACGACTTATAAATTTGGTAAAAAATGGGAAGCAGCTGCCCGGTGGAATCTTGGCACTGGATTTCCATTCAGTCTTTCTCAAGGATTTTTCAATGAAATCAATTTCTCTGATGAGGGATTAGGCACTGATCCGCTAACGGAAAATGGAAACCTTGGAATTATCCTGGATGAAAAACGTAACAATGGCAGGCTTCCGACCTACCACCGTATGGATATATCGTTGAAAAAAACAATTGATATTACCAAATATTCGAGCTTAGAGCTGGTGGCAAGCGCTACGAACATTTACGACAGGGACAATATTTTTTATTTTGACAGAATCCGGAACCAAAGAGTCAATCAACTACCAATCATGCCCAGTTTCGGGGCAACATTCACATTCTGATCAAAAATTAAGGCCTGGACACAATTCAGGCCTTAATTTTTTGGAGCTTTTCTTACTTTCGCCGCTGATTTATTTTTGAACTGTTCCTAAAATAAAAATATTGAATTATGAATCTTCACGAATACCAGGGAAAAGAATTGTTGAAAGGATATGGGGTGCCGATCCAAGAAGGATTTGTGGCCACTACCGTTGATGAAGCTGTAGATGCTTGGAGCAAGATCAGGGAACAAACTGGAACTGAATTTACAGTGGTGAAAGCTCAAATCCATGCAGGTGGCCGTGGCAAGGGCGGAGGGGTAAAGGTTGTCAAAGACTTAAATGCTTTAAAAGAAAATGCAGGCAACATTCTTGGGATGATGCTCAAAACACCCCAGACGCCAGGTGGAATGGACGGGGAAGGCAAATTGGTAAGAAAAGTACTTATTGCTGAAGATAGTTACCGCCCTGATTTTGATGCTTGCGATGAATTTTATGTTTCTATTTTGACAGACAGGGAGAAAAAATGCAATGTCATTATTTATTCCACCGAAGGTGGGATGGACATAGAAAAAGTGGCTGAGGAAACCCCTCACCTACTTCATAAGGAATACATCGACGCTGAACTTGGCTTGCTTGGATTTCAAGCTAGGAAGGTTGCGTTCAACTTAGGATTGAATGGTTTAGCTTTCAAGAACATGGTGAAATTCATCGGCAATCTATACAAAGCTTTCCTCGGTGCTGATGCTACCTTGTTCGAAATAAATCCTTGTTTATTAACGGCTGATGAACGCATCGTTGCAGTAGATTGCAAAGTGTCATTGGACGAAAACGCTTTATTTAGACACAAAGATTTGGAAGCCATTCGGGATACAGATGAAGAAGACCCAACAGAAGTTGAAGCAAGGAGTTTTGATTTGAACTATGTAAAATTGGATGGAAATGTAGGCTGCATGGTAAATGGGGCCGGGCTTGCAATGGCAACCATGGACATCATTAAACTATCGGGTGGAGAGCCAGCCAACTTCCTTGATGTTGGTGGGACGGCTGATGCCAAGAGGGTTGAACAAGCATTCAAAATCATCCTCAAAGACCCTGAAGTAAAGGCCATTTTAATTAATATTTTTGGAGGGATAGTGCGTTGCGATAGGGTAGCACAAGGGGTAGTCGATGCTTATAAAAATATGGGCAATATTAATGTGCCAATCATCGTCCGCTTACAGGGCACCAATGCCGACATCGGTAAAAAGATCATTGATGAATCTGGACTTGAAGTTCATTCTGCCATACTGTTACAAGACGCTGCTGATAAGGTGAAGGCAGTGCTTTCGTGATTCTCATTTTTGCTATAAAAGTTGACACCTTTTGGAAAGGTGTCAACTTTGGGCAAAATCAAAACAACGATAAGATCAGGAAAAACAACAAGATCACCACGGCGATTACAATATAATTCTGAAACGAACCCCATTGATTTCTGTATTCGTTAAATAACAACTCCACACAATCCAGCCATTTCAATCCTCGGATAGCTCCTTCGTTACCTAAAAACAAATATTTCCGCTTATTCTTCCTTGATTGGTCCCCATGTTTTTTGAGGATCAAAAAATTGGAATTCAGGAATGCCAGTTCGTACAGTTCACTTTTGGAAGGGTCGTTCGACCGGCCACCTTGTTCGATGATAATCTTATTGGTCGAATCCAACAGCCGCCATTTTCCACGCGAAACATTCCCGTCAACAGATTGCAAGTACTCACCCCCATCGTTAAAAAAATGGAGTACTGTTTCCTGAAAACCAGGGTCATCTCGAATTTCCAACCAAGGCTTTCCACCCTCCATGACATAGTAATTCAATTCCCTTAAATCCTCACTCAAATGCCGCACTTCAGGTAACATGGTATCGAGGTACTCATCCAGCGATTGTTTATGAGGTAAGTTGACTTCAAAAGTTTGGTCAATTTTCTGTAGTGGATTATCCATGCTGCTCTGGTAAATTTTTAGCAAAGATAATACAGGATCAAGAGTTGCGCCAGCTAAAGGTCAAATCAATCTATCAAAATGAATTCCACCCGCCGATTCATGGCCTTGCCTTCGGCTGTGTTGTTCGGAGCGATTGGAGAATTTTCTCCAATCCCTTTTGCTGATAGTCTATTTGCAGGGATTCCCTCCTTTATTAGGGCGGATAGTACAGCAGATGCTCTTTTTTGGGAGAGGTCCAGATTGTATGCGCCAGATCCATCTCCGTCGGTATGCCCTTCTATGCGGAGATTGACATCGGTGTGCAACTTCATCATATCGGCCACATTAATAATGGTGCGCCAGGATTCGCTTTTTAGCTCAGCTTTGTTGTATTCAAAATGGATGTCATTGGTCACAAATTTGCCTTCCGTAATTAATCGGTCATATAATGGGACACCTCCTTCTGCAATGCGGATATTTTTAATCATGGCGTATTTGCCCTTACTTGCACCACCGGTTAATGCTTTAATAGAAAGGCTGTTTGGTATGTCTTT
Organism: Saprospiraceae bacterium; assembly: GCA_029263015.1. GTDB lineage: Bacteria > Bacteroidota > Bacteroidia > Chitinophagales > Saprospiraceae > UBA6168. The sequence goes on from JAJCYI010000079.1 coordinate 6,469, forward strand.
TATGTTCGGTTTGTTATGCAAGCGTTCACCGTTATAATAAATTTTTAGTGATCTTTTATTAAAAGAAACTGCGATATGCCTCCAGCCAATTGAATATTTTTCTTTTGCACGGGTAATGCTCTGGCCATAAATTCCATCGCTCCTTACTGTAAAACTTTCACGGCTTTTATCGAAATTTACCGAATACGCCTCATTCCCATAATTATGGAAATAGCAGTCAAATTCGATAGTAAACTGTTCGGGCAAATATTCCTTCTTGTCGATAAGTGGGAAAATTTCCCCTCCACTTGCATAGCCAATCACATTTTTACCCTCAAATTTCATCACCTCAATATTCCCTGTTCTTAAATCCCACTTTGATGGGAATTCACCCAGCAATTCCCTTTTTAATGTGTCAATAAAAATGATCTTTTCGCCTGGGATAAAATCACTTGCATTCCGAGTTTGGGTCGGATTTGAGTTAATGTCTGAATTATTTGGATCATTATCTGAATCGCTTTTATTGTCTCCATTACCATCAGGCGATTTTTTATTATCGTCTTTATTAAAAATGTCTTCAATTTTTTTATTGGTCTTTTTACTGATTTCCCGGTTGGTTTTATTTTGTGCACTATTGACTACTTGGCAAGATCCGTAAATAAATAAAAAGGAAAATAATGCGAGAAGAACTGTGAACTGTTTCATGATACTGAATTTGATTAAGATTTTAGAACCAGTTTGGGTTTGGAATTAGTGGAAGACCCAAAGAAGTTCTAATTCACGAAACAAAATTATATCAGGGAAGTGTGCCAAGAAATCGCCCATTTGGGGTAAAATGGGACTTATATCAATCTATCTTTAATAGCTTTCTTAATGGCTTCGGCCCTTGAATTGACGTGGAGTTTATTGTAAATGTTTTTTATATGGGTTTTTACCGTGTGAGGGCTGAGATATATTTCAGCAGCAACAGTGCGGTAATTCATGCCCTGGCTCAACAATTTCAACACTTCGGTTTCTCTATCGGAAAGTGGTGAAGGCTCGTTGCTATGAAATGATTTGATGACTTGGCGGGCAATATTTGCGCTCATTGGGGCACCGCCTTGGTGAGCTTCTTTTATAGATTTTAGTAATTCGGAGGGCGGTGTGTCTTTGACCAAATATCCTGTGGCTCCTGCACAGATGGAATTGAAAATAGTATCATCATCTTGGCGAATAGTGAGCATAATAAAGTCAGTGTCAGGCATTTGTGGCTTTAGTTTCTTGACACCCACAATCCCGTTCAACCCTGGCAATTCCACATCCATTAACACCACGTTTATGTAGTTGCCGGGCAAGGAGGCAAGGGCTGATTCGCAATCCTCATATGAATATTTGCATCTAAATCCTGGCGTGCCATCAATAATCAATGCCAAAGTCTGGCGAATTTCGTGATCGTCTTCGACAATGGCAACATGGATAATTTCAGATATTATTTTCATTTCATCAACAAATTCTGAATGAACAATGAACAAGTTATTGTTTAATTAAACAAAAAGCATTACCCCATTTGCGCTATATTGATTTTTAACAAAATGGTGGTGCCAGTTCCAATTATTGGCATTATTGTAAATATTGCATTTATTTTCTTAGCTCGCTCTTTCATGTTTTTTATTCCATATCCTCTAATTTTTATTTCTTCATCAAACCCGTTTCCATCATCTTTCAAAAATATGTCAAAATGGGTTTCTTTTTCCTCAATAATAAATTGACAACTTGTTGCAGAGGAATATTTAAGACAATTATGCATGCCTTCTTTAAAAATCAATAAAACCTGTTTTCTTACGTCTGGTGGAAGTGGCAGCTTTTCATATTTATCGTGAATTCCTATTGAATTGAATAATATGCCAGACCGGTCAAAAAGCTTGTCTCCAAATTCCTGCAGCCTCAACAAAGTTTGAAACAAGCTGTCAGATTTTGGGTCTAAAGTCCAAATCAAATCACGCATTCCATTTGATAGGCCAATAGTATTTTCACTTATTTTATTCAATAATTGTTTGACTGTAGTTGGTTCAAGTAGTTGCCTCTCGGCCAGTTCTATAAACAGGGCAATCTTGGTGAGGCGGTGACCAAGCTCATCGTGAAAATCCGCAGCATTTTGCTTTCGCAATAATTCCCTTTCTTCAAACCGCGCTTTTTCAATAGCTGCTTTGGTTTTAATCACCCTGATTTTTTTATTTATTTTTAATTTAATTAAAAAATAAATCAGGGAAGAGAAGGAAAGGATATAAATAATATACGCCCACCATGTCTTCCAAGGTGGAGGAAATATTTCAATGGTAAGAGCCGTTGGATTTTCGTTCCAATTGCCATCGTTGTTCGATCCTTTTACTTCAAATAAATACTTGCCTGGAGAAAGATTGGTATATGTTGTATTATTGTCATGACCTGAGTAAACCCATTCTTCATCGACACCTGTCATTTTATATGCATATTTATTCATAGAAGGGTTGGTGAATTCAAGGCCGGCAAATTTAAGGCTGATCATGTTTTGCCAATATTCTAAATAAATAGTATCAGTTTTGCAGATTGATGCTTTAAGTCCAGTCTTATTTTTTTCTGAAATTTTAGCTTGCTTGTTTAATATTTTTAATTCAGTAATGACAATTTCTGGAAGATTTTGGTTTTTGGAAAGATCGGATGGCTTGAAGTAATTTAAGCCACCTGGGGTTCCAAAAAACAGATTTCCATCGACATCGCAATGGGATGCACGGAACACCATCGCATTGCTAGCCAACCCATCGTTTTTATAGTATGTTTTGATGACGGGCGATTCATTTTTAATTATTTTATCAGGATCAAAATGAACAAGTCCACGATTGGTTCCCAGCCACAAATCGCCCATTTTGTCTTCTTCTATAGATTGTATCACATCGTTAGGAATGCCATCATAATATCCGAAACTTCTAAATTTTGCGCGTTCACCTGCGTTTTTTTGAATAACCAAATTTAATCCTCCCCTCGTGGCTATCCACAAGCGGCCTTTCGAATCAAGCAGCATATCGGAGACGGTATTATTGCTTAAGCTTTCAGGGCTATTCAGCTCGTTTTTGTAATTATCAAAAAATTCCCTGCCAGCATTTTGCATGTATTTACTTACGCCATTGAACGTGCCGATCCAATATTGACCAAATTGGTCTTTTTCAGCCACCATTGTAGACGCATTGACCAATGCATCATTTTTGGAATCATCCATGTCATAATTTTGGAACTGGGTAGCTGCAATATTCGACGGGTCAAATGTCATTTTTGATAACTGGCCATAAGTCAATACCCAATATTCCCCTGTCCTTATTTCCTTTACATTCCTGATATAGGAGTGAGGTAGGCCGTCATCATTGGTAAAATAATCAAAAGAAGGGAGTTTGTTATCTGTGATGTTAATTTCAAAATCATTTAAATTTATATAATTCAATCCATTGAATGTAGACACCCAGATGTAACCTTGACTGTCTTCAAATATTCCAAATATATTACTATGGGAGAGGCTGTTTTTTTCTTTTTCATTGTGATAATAAGAATTGAATTTATACTCTTTATTTTTAAATTTTTCTGCAGATAAAAAATTCAACCCATTCCTTGTGCCAACCCATAAATTACCATGGCTGTCACGATGGATCGCCTTTATTATCGGATCGCTTAGGGAGAACAAATCCAAGTTGCTTGAATAAACTGCATGAAATTTATTCTTGGATGGAGTCACCTTGTCAAGCCCGCCTGACGTTCCGACCCAGATATTTTCAGACCGATCTTTCAAGATGCTCGTTACTTGGTTCATCCTTAAGCTGGTTTTATCGGCATCATCATTTTTGTGATGAATGAAATTCAGTGGATTCTGATCGTCCCCTGTGAGCCTCACCTCGTTCAACCCACCATTAAAAGTGCATATCCAGAGGCGTTCGTTGCTTTCTGCTATTATGTTTTCCACGAAATTGTGACTTAGGCTATTTGGGTTGCCAGCTTCATTTCCGAACCGTTGGTACTTGTACCCATCCGCAGATTCAATGACCCGGTAAAATCCATCATTGCTGCCCATCCAAATTGTGCCGTTCGGCTGCTGGGTAATTCCCCAGATGCGACCAGTTTTAAGGCCGTTTGGGTTCTCTGGTTCTGGCAAGTATCGGTCAAACTGGAAAGTTCCATCATTTTTATAAACCGTGACCCCATTGGCTGTAGCAAACCAGAGGTTCCCATCTTTATCTTCAAAAACACTCCAAACTATTGCGTCCGTGATAGAATTTGGATTTTCGACTTGTGGTAAAAATTGCAACCAATCACGGCTTTTTGCATCTAATCGGAACAACCCACCATAAGTCCCATACCAGATAAACCCTTCTTTGTCTTCAATCAAACTATGAATGTTGTTTTCGCCTTCAAATTTGTTTCCCCCACCCATTTTCAAAAACCTATCGAACCGTTCATATTTTGTCGAGTAGCGGTTAAGCCCCCTCGCCGTACCTATCCAGATGTCACCATATTGGTCTTCATAAAGGCATTTTATATAATTGTTGCTAATACTGCTCGAATCATTGTTGTCGGCCCTGAATTCCCTAAATTCTTTTCCATCATATCGAAACAGCCCATCCGTTGTCCCAACCCATACGAACCCTTGCTTATCTTGCAACAGGCAGAGAACGGAGCTGGAAGGAAAGCCGTCCTTTTCACCAATGTGGTTGAAAACCAATGACTGGGCTTCAATATTGCCATTGGTGAAAACCAAAGCAAGGAAGTAAGGTAATATGTAAAGAATGAGATTCCTCAAACGATTTAATTAAGTAACTCAAGTTGAGATAAATGTAAAGCGAATCCCCAGATTCACCCGTATGTAGGCTAAAAAGACAGCGAATCTGGGGATTCGCTATACATTGAGTTAAGTCGTCCGATTAGACTAGGTGGGCAAAATAATAATAATGTAACGATCTTTTTTACGGCTTCCTTACAAAACAACTCTTCTTGTAAACTAATTTTGCCAAATGAATACAAGCAAGTCAATCAATCGGTCAAAATCAGCTTTATTATTTGAGGAAGCAAAACAATATTTCCCAGGCGGTGTCAATTCACCTGTCCGTGCATTCAAGTCAGTGGAGGGGCCGCCCGTATTTTTCACAAAAGGTAAAGGAAGCCGCGTATGGGACGTGGATGGGAATGAATTCATCGACTTTTGCTGCTCATGGGGTCCATTGATACTTGGCCATGCCCACCCGAAAGTCAATGCTGCGATCTTGGAAACAGTTGCGAATGGCTCTACATTTGGCGTACCGACGGTGCAGGAAAACGAGATCGCCAAGCTTATTTTGGAAAACAACAATTACGTTGAAAAAATCCGATTTGTTAGCAGCGGTACAGAAGCAGTAATGTCTGCCATACGCCTGGCACGGGGATTTTCGGGGAAAAACAAAATTGTCAAATTTGAAGGTTGCTATCATGGTCATGTGGATGCCTTGATGGTGAAGGCTGGTTCGGGGTTGGCCACACTGGGAGTCAGCACTTCGGCAGGCATTCCAGATGGATTTGTAAACGAAACATTGGTGCTGCCGCTCAACAATCCTGAACTGTTAGAGGAAATGCTCCGCTCCAACGATGACATCGCATGTATCATTATCGAACCAGTACCAGCAAACAATGGTCTGCTGCTTCAGCAAGAAGCCACTTTGCGTTTTCTTCGTGACATATGTACCCAGCATGGGGTGCTGTTGATTTTTGACGAAGTTATTTCAGGTTTTAGAGTTGGGTTTCAGGGGGCAGCTGGCAGGTATGGTATTCAGCCAGACATTATCACTTATGGTAAAATAATTGGCGGCGGTATGCCCGTTGGCGCGTATGGGGCAAGTCAGGAGATCATGGCTTGCATAGCTCCCGATGGCCCTGTCTATCAAGCTGGTACATTGTCCGGAAATCCAGTTGCGATGGCTGCGGGCAAAGCTACTTTGGAAGAATTGTTGAAAGAAAATTTTTACGCTGATCTGGAAGCAAAAACCAAGTGGTTTGCTCAAATGATTGGAAGTTATTGCCAATCAAAAGGTTATGCTGTCACCTTTCCAACGATTGCTTCCATCTTTTGGATTGCATTTACAGAAAAAACCATTCGGTCGGCTGACCAAATTGACGGCAATAGCATGAACCATTTTAAAATTTTGCACAAAGAATTGTTGAACCGTGGTGTATATCTGGGCCCATCAGGATATGAAGTTGGATTTGTATCGGCAGCTCATTCAGATGCAGATTTAGAAACTGCAGCCCAGGCAATGTGCGATGCGATGGATGTGGTATTCGGGTAATATTTTTCTTCAACTTTAAGGAAGTTTTAAACTTCCTTAAAGTTTACCGTAAAAACCTTGAATGAAAACCTTCTCCATACTCACTATTTTATTCGTTCTTCTCTTATCAAGCCATACTGTCTTTACCCAATGCCATTTCACTTGGACAGCTGAACTGGAAGAAGCATATCATCAAACAACCTCCCTCCGTTTCCAACAAGCAGAAGCAGCTTTATTCAAGGTAAAGGCCAGCGACCCAGAGAACTTAATGCGGCTACACGTTGAGAATTATCTCGATTTCTTCAAAGTTTATATTAACGAAGATGAAAAGGAATTTGAGCGCCTGGAAAACAATAAAAATAAAAGGCTGGACGAAATAGAAGAACATGGCGACCAAAGCTCACCATATTACCTTTATTTACAAGCAGACATCAGGCTTCAATGGGCTTTGGCAAGGTTGAAATTTGAGGAATATGCCACTGCGTTTTTCGAGACCAACAAAGCATTCAAATTGCTGACGGAAAATGATAAAAAATTCCCTGATTTTTTGCCAAATAAAAAAGATTTGGGAATACTCCATGCCATGGTCGGCACTATTCCCGGCAATTATAAATGGGCGATAGAATGGTTCAGTAGCATGAAGGGCACCTTGGAGCAGGGTAGGGGTGAACTGACTGAAGTATTAAAGTTTGCAGAACAAAATGACTTTATTTACGAAGTAGAAATCTATGTCTATTACGCCTACCTGATGCTCCACCTTGGCAATGATGGAGAAGAAGCTTGGAAGATCATCAACACAACCAACTTGAACCCAGATCAAAACCCGGTTGCCTGTTTTATTAAAGCTAACGTTGCCATGCGGAGTGGTAGGGGGGACGAGGCAATTGCAATTTTAGAGAATAGGCCCAAAGGAATAGAATACCATCCTTTTGATTACCTGGAATACATGACGGGGATTGCCAAATTGCAGCGTTTAGATGCCGATGCCGATGTTTATCTCAAACGCTTTGTGAATCGCTTCAAAGGAAGGAATTTTATTAAAGATGCTTATCAAAAATTGGCTTGGTCGCAATTGATAATTGGTGATAAGGCAGCATACCATACTTACATGGATCTCTGTAAATCAAAAGGATACACAGTTGTTGGCAATGATCAAAGTGCCAAGAACGATGCAGCATCTGGAGATGTACCTGACATTAATTTGTTAAAAGCCAGGCTTTTATTTGATGGGGGGCGTTATGACCAAGCGTTCAAATTGCTCTCCCAAAAAACAGAAAAGGAGTTCGTTTCAACTAAAAATATATTGGAGTTCAAATACCGCATGGGGCGCATTGCCCATAAATTGAATATGTACCAAAAGGCCCTTTCCTTTTATCAGAAAACGATTGATGATGGAAAAGATGAACCGTGGTATTTCGCTTGCAGGGCTGCCTTGGAGCGAGGTCATATTTACGAAGCCCTTCACGAAGCTGACAAGGCAGTTGAAGCCTTTGAACTATGCCAGAACATATCCCCAAGCGACCACAAATCAGGTTTACACCAACAGGCAAAGGCAGGGTTGAGGAGATTGAAAAATTAACTTTGAAACTTTTTTGTTTTTGAAATGGTAATTCTGCTATATTTGCGCCCGCATTTCCAAAATAGGTTTTGCACAAAAATAAATGGCGTGGTAGCTCAGCTGGTTAGAGCGTCGGATTCATAATCCGGAGGTCGAGTGTTCAAGTCACTCTCACGCTACGAGGCTAAAAGCCCTTGGTTTTATGAATCAGGGGCTTTTTCGTTTTTAAAAGCCCGAGCCATTGTCATCTTGTATCTCCATAAGTGGCAACCAATACCTTTGTGAAAAACGCCTGACCAAATCCTGCCTTATACTTCCAACACCTGCCATAAAAAGTTGATTAACAACCATTAGTAAAAACGATTTAATAACTTGTTCCATTATACTTGTTCTTTTTCCTTCTAAAAAACTCAAAAAACAGTCTCGTAGCTACGGCTATGCAACGATTTTTTGAATTCTTTAGAACAAAAAATTCCGTAGCATTATGGAATAACTTATTAAATCGTTTTTACTTATTGATCTTTTGCAACACAAGTCAAAATTATTTGGATAGAAGTTATCCAGACGCTCCAAAGTTTCCCTAAACCCCTGATTTATTGATCAAATGACTAAAATCATGGAGATTTATTTCTAAATTGCCTTATTTCGGCCAATGATTTTTAACGGTATTGACAGTTCAATGGGCTTTTCAGCGGTTATTCTGGCCGGTGGAAACTCTGAAAGGATGGGCTATCCAAAGCCTTGGTTAAAAAGTAAGTACAATACCACTTTTTTAGCTGGGATTGTTGCTGCACTTCAACGGTATGGAATCAAAGATATTATTGTTGTTTTGAACGAAAAATTCGCAACCGTTGAGTGGGAAAAAGAACTTTTCGAGATTGAAGCGAACGCCAAAATAATTAAAAATTATCATGTCGAAAAGGGTCGGTTGTTTTCGGTTCAATTAGGGTTAAAAGCCGCCTTATCGGACTACGTTTTTATCCACAATGTCGATAACCCTTTTATAGAATACAGCGTACTAAAACTGCTTACGGAAAACCTGGAAACCAACGGGACAACTATCCCGTCATTTAATGGGAAAGGGGGACATCCGGTGGTCGTTAATGCAGCCGTTAAAAATGAAATCATGAATAATTTCCATTGTTATGAAACTTTAAAAAATATTTTAAAGAATTTCCCTAAGAAGTATGTAAATGTCAATTCGAGCAAAATACTTGCAAATATCAATACCCCACATGATTTAGACTTGAAACTGAATGAACTTGTTTAACGAAATAGAAAATATCAGGGAAAGAGGCGAACAAGCTATTTTGTGCATCATTGTCCAGACAAAAGGCTCCACTCCTAGAAAAGTAGGGGCTAAAATGATAGTAAAAGAAGATGGAAGTATTCTTGGGACCATAGGAGGTGGGGCACTTGAAAAAAAAGTAATTGAACAAGCTATTGTTCAAATGAAATTAAATGCGCCAGATACCTTTAAATATAATTTAGTTAAAGACCTGGAAATGTGCTGTGGTGGCAGTGTAGCTATTTATTTTGAGCCTATTATGAAGAACAATACGCTTTACATATTTGGTGCTGGGCATACTGGAAAAGCGCTGGCAAAAATTGCGGTTACTTTGGACTTTGAGGTTATTTTGTTCGATGATAGAATCGAATATCTCGAAAATATAAACGTAGAAAATGTCAATACTCAAATTCTTGATTTTAAAAAAGACCTTGAAAAATTAAATACAGATGGCCAAACATATGTAGCCATAATGACTTATAGTCACCCACTTGATCGGCATATACTATCTCATTTTATTGATAAAGAATTGGCTTATTTAGGCATGATAGGAAGCAAACGTAAAATAGCAGTAACTAAAAAAATGCTTAGGGATGAAAAACGTGCAACGGTAAAACAAATCAGTAAAATTGACATGCCGATGGGGATAGATATTAATCCAGAGGAACCTGAAGAAATAGCTGTAAGTATATTGGCAAAATTAATAGCAATAAAAAATGAATAAGCGGATTGCAATAATCACAGGAGCTGCAAAAGGTATTGGGAAAGCAATTGCCCAGCGTATGGTAAGTGAAGATTACTTTACCATTTTGGTTGATGTTGATATTGAAAATGGAAAAGTTTTGGAATCGGAGTTGAGTGATTCTGCCAAGTTTATTTCATGCAATATCAGCAACAACAAAGATGTTGAAAATCTTTTCAATTTGGTAATTGCTGAATATGGTGGGGTTGATGTTTTGGTTAATAATGCAGGAATTATCAAGGACAACGTAATTTGGAAAATGCCGGTAGAAGATTTCGATAAAGTAGTGGACGTCAACCTGAAAGGAACATGGTTAATGTGCAAAGGGGCAGGATCATTAATGCGGGAACAAAAAAGAGGAAGGATTGTAAATATAACCTCCCGTGCCTGGCTGGGGAATAGGGGGCAATCAAACTACGCTGCTTCAAAGGCAGGTGTGGTTGGATTGACCAGGGTTTTAGCTTTGGAACTTGGAAAATATGGCGTGCTGGTAAATGCTATTGCACCCGGACTAATTGATACTCCCCTGACGCAGAAACTTCCAGAAAATATTTTAGAGAAACTTATTCAATCCCAACCAACAAAAAGTATGGGACAACCAGAAGACATCGCTAATACTGTCGCTTTTTTGTGCCATGAAACGACCCAATTTATTACAGGACAAACTATTTATGTAGATGGTGGCAAAAGTATTGGAGCAGGAATTTAAGGATAATGTAGAAATATGGAAATCATAAAACTAACAGTCAACAAAAAAGAATACCAGACACTTGTTGAACCACACGATACTTTGGCAAAGGTTTTAAGAGAGAAGGTTCAACTTACTGGGACTAAATTAGGGTGCGAACAAGCAAGTTGTGGAGCATGCACAGTTTTTGTGGATGGTAAAGCTGTGCAAAGTTGTATTACCCCCGCGATGCGTGTTGCTGGAAGTGTGATCACAACTATTGAAGGGGTTGCCGATCAAAACAAATTACACAACCTACAAGAAAAATTTGTAGAAAAAGGCGCTATTCAATGTGGTTATTGTACGCCAGGCATGATAATGACCTCGCTGGATTTTTTGGAAGAAAATCCAAACCCAACAACCAATGAGATCAAAGAAGCATTATCGGGTAATTTATGTCGATGCACAGGATATAAAAAAATAATTGATGCTGTAGAAGCCTATGTGAAAGGTGAGCAAACTTTAGTAAACGGGGAAAATAAATTTAAAATGGTCGGGCATGGGAGACCATATATTGAAGCTTCCAAGAAAGTAGCAGGAACTGCTGATTATGCGGATGACATTAAATTAAAAAATGCGCTGTATTGTAAATTTGTCAGGAGTACCCACGCACATTCAAAAATCAATTCCATAAATACTCATAAAGCAGAAGCGGTAGCAGGAGTAAGGGCTGTCATTACAGGAAAAGACTTACCGATAAAATTTGGAGTGCTGCCGATCTCGCAGGATGAGACAGCTATGGCCATTGAAAAGACAAGGTATATTGGAGAGATCATCGCTGCCATTGCCGCAGACACAGAAGAAATTGCTGTTGGAGCATGTAAATTGATCGAGGTGGACTATAGTCCTCTTCGTCCGTTTTTTGATATGGAGGAATCTTGTGAAGATGTTGGTATAGATGAGCAAATTCATACTCATTGTAAATTCAACAATAACATCCACAAAAAAGCCGAATTGCGTTTTGGAAATCAGCAAGAAGGTCTTGCCAATGCAGACCACCGCATTAAAGTTGATTTTGACTTCCAAGGTGTTAGTCATGGATTCACTGAACCACATGCAGCCACTGCCTGGTGGGATGAAAACGGACTGACCATTATTACCGCAACTCAAGTTCCTCATTACTTACACCGCTACTTGGCTAAAGTCATGGAAGTACCCATGAATAGGGTGCGTGTAATTAAACCTTATGTCGGCGGAGGCTTTGGAGGGAAATCTGACCCATTCCCGCACGAAATCATCATTTCACATTTATCAAGAATACTGGGCCAACCTGTTCGGGTTAGGTTTAACAGGGAAGAAGTCTTTTTAACCAACCACGGACGTCACCCAACCAAAATGAACATGGAATTGGGGGTAAATGCGGACGGTACTTTTGCAGCTTTAGACGCTGACATCATTATTGATGGTGGAGCCTATGGTAGTTTTGGTGTTGTTACAACCTATTATAATGGTGTCCTGTTACAGGCTCCATATAAGATCAACAATTTCGGTTTTAGGACACGCAGGGTTTATACAAACAAACCTCAAAGTGGTGCAATGCGGGGACACGGAGCGGTAAATTCCCGCTTTGCAATAGAAACGATTATTGACCGCCTGGCAGAAACTATCAATATGGATCCATGCGAAATGCGGTTAATAAATTTTTTAGATGGGGATACACTTACCGTGGGACAGTTTCGAATTACCTCTAATGGAAGTGAGGAGTCTTTGAAGAAGGTCATGGCACTTTCTGATTGGAAAAACAAATTTGGGAAAATGCCTGAGGGACATGGTTTTGGAGTTGCTTGTGGGTTTTTTATCAGCGGCAGCGCTTTGCCCATTCACTGGAACAGGTATCCCCAGTCGGTGGTTCACCTCAAAGTGGATATGGATGGCAGGGTGTTGATAACTTCTGGTGCCAGCGACATTGGACAAGGAAGTGATACTGTGTTGGCGATTATCGTGGCCGAGGTCTTAGGGTTGAGTATGGAGAATGTTTTTGTTGTTGCGGCAGACACGACACTGACCCCCATTGATTTGGGAAGTTATTCAAGCCGTGTAACTTTTATGGCTGGGAATGCAGCCAAACAAGCTGCTGAAAAATTACGGGACAAAGTATTGGATGCAGTAGCCAAAGTCAATGAAGTAGATAAATCAGAATTGAATATCCAAAATGAAAGGATATTTTCAAATGATAATAAAGTTAACCTTTCATGGGTAGAGGCAATCGAGAATGCCACCAGAAAAGTGGGCGCATTAAATACTTCAGGTGCTTATAATTCCCCTAAACTTGGGGGCGACTTTAAAGGTGCAGGTGCTGGACTTAGCCCCTCCTACAGTTTTGGAGCAGTAGTCACGGAGGTAAAAGTGGATCAGGAAACAGGACATGTAAAAGTCAAAAACATCTGGGGCGCACATGACGCTGGTAAAGCAATAAACCCATTGGCGGTGGAGGGACAGCTCGAAGGCTCGTGGCACATGGGGCTGGGGCAGGCCATGAGCGAACAAATGAAATTCAGGGATGGATTATTGGTGAATGGTAATCTGGTCGATTACAAAATACCTACAACAAATGATACGCCTCCAATCCACACCAGTATTATAGAATCGATTGACCCTGAGGGGCCATTTGGAGCGAAAGAATGTGGGGAAGGCGCTATTCATCCTGTAATACCTGCAATTGCCAATGCGATTTATGATGCAGTAGGAGTTCGAATTACTTCATTGCCAATCACTTCAGAAGTAGTACATAAAGTTTTAAAAAAGAATAAAGAACTAGAAACAGCATAAAAACATCGTGAAAGAACATACTAAAATCCTGAATGAATTTCTACGGTTGTTTGATAATTATCAAAACGAAGTTAATCGTGAAGACTCAAAAGTGTTGCTTGACCTTTCTCCAAATGAGTTGAAGCAAAAATTTGATTTTTCCATCGATAGAAAAGGAATTTCATATGAAGCCTTGTTAAATGCAATAGAAAACTATTTGTCACTATCTGTGAAAACAGGTCATAAGCAGTTTTTCAATCAACTCTTTGGGGGGTATAACTTATCTTCAATCTTGGGTGAGATGACAACGAGTATTGCCAATACTTCCATGTATACCTATGAAATGTCTCCTGTTGCCACCCTTATAGAGTTGGAAGTCATTCAGAAAATGTGTGATCATGTGGGTTATGAAGATGGAGATGGGATTTTGACTTCTGGAGGGAGCTTATCCAATCTACAAGCTATGCTTACGGCACGAAATAAATACTTCCCAGGAGTAATGGAGCAAGGAACACAAGCATTCCCTAAAATGACAGCCTTTGTTTCTGAGGAAGCACATTATTCATTAGAAAAGGCTGGGAGTATACTGGGTTTAGGAACCCGTCAAGTAATCAAAGTGAAAACCGATATATCGGGAAGGATAATTGTGAGTGAACTTGAACGAGAACTTGAAGAAAGTATTAATAATAATGAAAAACCATTTTTTATTGGCCTTACAGCCGGAACAACCCTAAAAGGAGCATTTGATTCTATTCAGGAAGTCTTACCGTTGGTAAAAAAATACAATCTTTGGTTACACATTGATGGATCGTGGGGAGCTTCGGTTCTATTAAGCAAAAAGCATCGTCATTTAGTAGAAGGGATTAAAGAAGCTCATTCTGTAACCTGGAATCCTCATAAAACGATGAACATATCCGTTTCATGTTCCGCCTTATTGGTAAAAGAAAAAGGAGTGTTAGAGCGAAACTATTCAACGGATAAAATAGACTACCTATTCCATAAAAATAAAAATGAAACTTATGATTTAGGTAAAAAATCATTGCAATGTGGACGTAGAGTTGACGCATTAAAGCTTTGGCTATCTTGGAAATACTATGGAGATAATGGCTATGAAAAGCGAACCGATAAACTGGTTGAGTTGGCTCAGTATGTCACTGAAAAGGTACAAAATCACCCCAAAATAGAATTAATGAATATTCCTTCTTTTCTAAACATCTGTTTCAGGTGGTTGCCTAACATAGAATTGGATGTTAATCCATTTAATTTAGAATTGAGAGAATCCCTTTTGAAGGATGGATTGGGGATGGTCAATTACGGATATATAGATAAGGATTTAACATTTAGGTTAGTGCTTACCAATCCAGAAATAGATAAAGAAGATATTGATACATTATTTAGCAACATGGAGAAGATGGCTATAGAAATATCAACTAATCATACAAAAAAGGCAATAGCATGGTAGCGGAGAAAACATATTTAATACCAACTTCTGTAAATGAAGCCTTGGAAATGGCCAGAGCCAATATTGGTTCATTCAAATATTTGGCAGGCGGAACAGATGTTATGGTTAATCGATTTCAAGGTAATGAGGATTCTCCATGTTTGATCGATATTACTAAAATTAAGGAACTAAGAGGAGTTTCAATAGATGGTGATTACTTGCGAATTGGCGCTTTGGAAATACTGGAAGAGTTAAAATTTAAAAAAGATATAGTTGATGAATTCCCAATGCTGATTGAAGCTGCCCATTCAGTGGGAGCGCCACTTTTAAGGAAAACAGCAACCATTGGAGGAAATGTCTTGTGTGAAAACCGTTGCTTGTTTTACAATCAATCCGAATGGTGGAGAGAGGCGGTTGGTTATTGCCTGAAATGCGATGGTGATATTTGCATTGCCACTAAAGGCAAAAAAGCCTGTTTTTCTGAACTGGTTTCAGATACCGCCCCTGCTTTAATTGCAATGGATGCCAAAATAGAGATAGCCGACATTGGCGGGAAAGAAATAATCAAGCTCGAAGATATTTATTCGGGCGATGGCGTTGAGCCGAGGAATTTGCCCGAAACTGCCATTTTAACTGCAATCCTGCTACCTCTGAATCGGCAATTTAAGACCAGTTTTCATAAACTCAGGGAGAGGGAAAGTTTGGAATTCACTTCCTTAACAAGTGCTGTAGCTATTGATAAAAATGGGAATTTAAAAATTGCTTTATCTGGAGTTGACCCAAAGGCTGTTGTGGTAGTTGGGACTGTGGATGACGATAAAGTTGAACTTATTAAAAGGGCCGTAAAAGGAGCACGGGCAATTGACAATGATATGTATTCTCGAAAGTATAGGAGAGAAATGATTCGTGTGTTTTTGAATAGAAGTTTTGAAGCGTTAAAAATATAAACTATGGAGCACAATCCAATACAAACCATGCTCGATGAGCACGAAGTAATTTGCAAAACAGAACCCATAATTGATAACCTGGACAAGTTATGGGAAAAAGATGTTGCAACTTATATTGAATTGGTTAATCAATTAATCGGGTTTTTCAGGGAATATGCTGATGGGCATCACCACCGCAAAGAGGAGGAGGTGCTGTTTCCAGCAATCAAGAACCATCCGGATTTTGTTTTGGAAGAACTGATTGATGAGTTTGAACAGCATCATGAAGACTTCAGGGATTACACCAAAGAAATTGAAGAAGCAATTGCCGATGACGATTTCGAAAAGTCCTACAAAGAGTTGAAAAATTACCTGCAAGACCTGCTCGACCACATTGGAGCGGAGAATGATGAACTTTTTGTCTTGGCCGAATCCTTATTGGACGAGGATGAGCTGGAAACCGTTTTCTTTAAGTTCAAAGATATTGATATGGAATTGGGGGAAGACCGAAAAGCTGAACTGGAGCAAAGTATTGAGACTATTGCAAATCAGGTTTGATAGCCAGCTTGATCTTACATTTTGAACATATTGGGGAACTTCACCTGACAAGCAGTTCGAATAATCGTGCGATTTTGAGAATCATAATTTCTGTTGAAAAAAGAAATGAAATTCCTTTATTGTAAACAAAAGTTATTTTCAAGATGAAGCAAATAGCATAGCAATGAAACGGTAGCTTGACTTGGTGGTCATTGTCAAGTGTGTTTTAACACCATCTTCAAAAACGATATCCGATCCCTAATTGAACCGTCCTTGGTACGATGGGAAAAACAACAAAGGAAGCACCTGGGTTTTGCGCTATATATTCAGTAGTTGCTGCATTGGCATTGCTTCCAAATTCGTTTGGCCCAAAGAAATTCATTAAGCCTTTCGAGTTGAACATATTATTTGCGATCAATGATAAATTCCAATTCTTGCTTGGTTCGAAAACAACGCCTGCATTAAAAACATGAAAGGAAGGTAGCTGAAAGGCATTGGCCACATTGGCCTGCCGGTTGCCCATAAAGCGCCAAGTGAGAAAAGTACTCCATTTACTGGTCTGGTACATGGGTGAAACTTCGAGGGAAACATTCGGGTTATGGGGGAGCTCATTGCCCGAAAAATCGTTGAGAACATCATCTGATTCATCAGCCGTCCCATTGGCATCATAGACCGTAAATTGGGTAGCTTCGGGTTGTTGCAGGGTGGCTAAAAGACGGACCTGTACGTTTTGCAAAGGGGAGATGATGCTTTCCAATTCCAAACCAAATGTGGTTGTTTGATTAAGCTGGGTTGGGGTGAAAAAGAGTCCACCCGTATTTTCATCAAAAACAAATTCCGAAAAACTGACATTGTCCAGCCTGCTCCAAAATGCAGTGGTAAAAAAGGTAATTTTTTCACTGTATAATTTAAGGCCTGTCTCTGCCTGGAAGATATCTTGGGGCGTTCCAGCCCCTGGAATAGGAAGGTTTTGAAAATTGTTAAAATAATAGTTCAGCTCCGGTGCTTTATGTCCATTGGTCAGGCGGCCGAACAAGGCAGTGGTTCTGTTGATTTTATAATTTAAACCGAGCGACCAGGATAAATAGTCGTAATTAAAGTCAAATTCATCCACTTCGCCAGTGGATACGAGGGTAGAGTTATTATAGGCCGTTTCAGCCTGATCGTCCAGATCGTTCGAGGTAGGTGCAGAACGATCTTTTTGACCTTGGTGGTTGATGGATTCATACCGTAAACCACCGTCAAAAAATAGATCATCTGTAATATTCCAAACATCGTTCAGAAAGAAGGCGGACTGCAACACTTCGGCTTCCGCCCTACCATAAAATAACCCTCCGTAATTGGAAACGCCAGCCTCATCCGACAGGTAGATCACGGGTTCGCCTGGATTTTCTAAGGTTACATTCAACATCCTTGGCTGTGGTTCAAAGGTGGCGTAAGCAAAACTGGCAGAAGTGAAAGTCCCTATATCGGAATAGGCAAAATATCCCCCAGCTGTCAATGAATGATGGCCGATTTGTTTGTGCAAAGTCAGCTGATCCAAAACCTCAGTTGCTTCATCTTCTTTTTTCCAAGGGGCGATGCCCATCAGGGCATCATTGGGCAAGCCCCCCTCAAGATATTCAAAGGAAGCAGGTTCTCCTGAAAATGGGCCGAGTATGCCAAAGTTGTTCACCCTGGCAACCACTTCACTACTGCGTGCATCCCGGAATACGATTTGCCCCAAAGGTATTACACTAAAGTCAGGAGAAATTCCATTTAAGATATAGGGGGTAAATTCCTCTAGACCAAGTGGTTGGTTGCCGATCGATGTTTGCCAGTCAGCCTCTTTCGTACTGAATTTTAAATTGTTCCGGATTGTCCAGCCATCAACCAACTGGTGGGAAAATTCTAAGCCCAAAGCCAAGTCTTTAGTTTGGATACCCTTATTTGGATTGTAATTATAGGTCGCATTTGGCTTGGATGCGGCACTTCTCCCATCAGCAATTTTGGCATCCAATTTTGGCAGCATCAAAGCGGTGGAATTAAAATCCTGCCCAAAAGCCGCTTTGGGGTCATCCCAATCAGTAGCCGCAAGTCCCGTCCATCGGTTCACTTTGTCATTTAGATATTTACCATAGATTTTAACAAAGCCCGACTTGCTTGTTTTTAGCAGATTAAATTTCAATTGGCCCCCTTCACTCCAGTTAAAATCCACCTTTCTGGCCCCCTCATCATAACGGTAAAAACCACCGATATTATATTTCCAGCCTTTGTTGGAAAGAGGCCCTCCGACATTTCCGTCCACGCGATAAAGCCCTCTTCCGTCTCCCTGCAGGACAGTCGACAAAAGGATTTCCCCCGCCAGATCACTGCCGCCAGTTTTTGAAATAAAATTATAGGTGCCTCCCGGCGAGTTGTTATTTGTGATGGAAGCCGATCCGCCCCGAATGGCCTCCAACCTTTTTGTGGTAAGATCGGACCGATGAAATAAATCCGGGCTGTAATAAACATGCTGGGTGGCATTAACCGGTAAACCATCTTCTTGCAGGGAAACGTAGTACCAACCCAAGTCATCTTCTGCGGAAATGGAGATGCCCCTCGAATACACTCTGGTAAAAACCTCCCCTGCAGAGGCATCCGCAAAAGTGCCTGGGATGGCCTGGAGAAGATCAGCAGTGCCTTTTGCGGCCCTCCTACTTATTTCTATATCGGATAACGTGCTGATGGCAATAGAAGATTCCAATTTTGACCGTTCGTTAAAACTCCCAGTAACAATGATCTTGCTGAGTTCAAGCGGATCAACGATCAATTCAAAATGCTGTTCTAGGGTTGTGTCTTCACTTTCCAGATTAACCTCTGAATCAAGTGTTTCATATCCAAGGAATGAGATGCTTATAATATAATTGTCTTTTTGCAGTCCATTTATGGTAAAGGTGCCTGTGAGATCGGTATAGGTTGATTTTCCCTCTACCTGTACTTCTACCAAAGCGCCCACCAAAGGATTGTTCTTGCTATTGGCAACATAACCTGAAATGCTGTACTGTGCTGTCAGTAATAATGGAAAACAAATGCAGCCCAGCAGTTGGAGCAATATTGATATGTTTTTTTTGCCTAGTGATTTCATAAATGGTTGGATGATAGTTTGATAAAATCACAAGGTAAGATTTAACAACTCCCTTGTAAGTCTATAGGATGATCTTTCATGAATTTTTTCTTGTCCATCATAACGTCGGCTCTCATGGGGAAACCTATAATTTCAGATTCTATTTTTCAACCCCTGACCTGCATATTTACTATAAAATCAAGAATAGACTTGCTTTCAAATAAATATTTTGGATATGAAAAAACCTTTTTCCTCCAGTCGCCCTCTTTTTTTCGCCCATAGCTTAGCTTGACTTTACTACTTTTTAAAAAGAAGATTTATCTAAAGCCACCTAAAACATGTTTTGGTGGAGTAGGGAAGGAAACCATTGTCGGGGTTTATTCTAACTACTCACAATCACCGTTCCTTAAGCAAATCAAAGTCAATAAAACTCAAAAGCAGATGAGTTTACTATACTACTTGAAGAATGAGATTTTAACGAAGTGGTTTGATAAAATCTAACCTCAATGCTTTTGGGAAAAATGACTTTTGTCACCCTTTTCTATAGGAATCAACCTTTTTGCAAAATATAATTCTGCATTCGTAGTGATTTCTGTCATAAAAGAGAAGATTTTATAAAACTATCTTTACCCCAACATAAAGATATTATGACTCAGCTCTAACTGCATAGACGTTTGTTCCCTTGGCTTTCTTTTTTGAAAAGAAAACAGGGTAGTGGTTAATTTTGAGTGATTCGGAATATGTAAAAGCTAAGATTTATTTAGTAACGCTCCAGTACTCAATATTAAGCACCACCCAATACGGGGCATACCTACCTAACGTATTTTTTCCTTTTCAAAATAAAGTTTAAGACTATAAAGATGCAAACCAAGCATGTGGTTGTTGTGTGCTAAAATATTAATTCTTTTTATGAAGACATTAGAAGATTTAATTGCAGAGTGTGAGGAACTTGCATTCGATTTGAATTTTACAAGAGCTAAAAACTGGAAAGAGGAAAAAGAAGGAAGGGTGTTGGTGGGATATATGCCTATTTATTTCCCACGAGAAATTATTCATGCCGCAGGTGCCATGCCTGTTGGTATTTTTGGAGGTGGGGACAATAAGCAAATCATTAAGGGGGATGCTTATTACCAATCCTATATCTGCCATATTCCAAGAAGCATCATGGAAATTGCGCTCGACAAACATATGGATCATATTGATGGATTCATTTTCCCTTCTATCTGTGATGTGATAAGAAACCTGTCCGGAATATTTAAACAACAAAAAATAGGGAAGTTTGTCAAATACATGGATTTCCCTCAAAATTTCTTGCCTGAAATTGGCGGCATTTTCTACCAGCAAGAAATGGGTCATGTTTTAAAGTATATCAAAGAGCTTAATGGCAAAGAAGTTACGGTAGAAGACCTGAATCATTCCATCGATTTATACAATAAGAACCGCCAGATGATTGAGTTCATTTATGATATTCGACAGGATTATCCATGGCGCTTATCCATAGAAGAAGTTTATTGTATCGTTCGTGCAGGGACCGTTATACCAGTTGAAGAGCACAATGCAATTCTCGAACAAGTTTGCGAGCATATAAAAGAAGACATAGGCACTCCACAAGATAAAATCAAAGTAGTGGTTTCTGGGGCATTTTGCGAACAACCTGCATTGGGATTGATTAGGGCGATAGAAGAAGCTGGATGCTATGTTGTAGATGATGATTACCAATTGGGATCAAGGATGATTTTAGGTGATATTGATACGACTACAGACAACCCTCTGGCTACTATCGCTTTGGCTTATATTAAACAAAGCCAATTCTCTTCCTCTATTTATGATGTCTATAATCCAAAAGAATATCGATTGGCAAAAATCGTAGAAGATCGGGAAGCTGACGGTGTGATTTTCGCGGCTGCAAGTTTTTGTGATCCAAGTTTGTTGGACGCGCCTATTTTCCAAAATGCATTTGACAAAATGGGGATACGATATATTGCATTTGTATTTAGTGAAAACATCAATCAATATAAAGTAATAAAAGAGCAGGTAGGGACTTTTTCAGACTCAATAAAATTATGGGAGGATGACCTTGTTGCTGTATAATAAAGCAATTGATTGATTAATTCGCCTACCTTAAAATAGCTACATTTATACATTCAATAAATTAAGTAAATATGTCAAAAGAAGCGCAAAAAGAAAAGAGTATGATCCTCCAGAAAGAGATGGTAAGTTCTCTTTTTAATGACCTGGCCCATGCTAAAGAATTAGGCAAAAAAGTTTGTTACACTTTTATTCCAGGAAACCTTTCTGAGCTGATCCAGACTTTTGACATGCTTCCGGTATATCCTGAAATAAATGCACTTCAAAGTGCCATGAGGAAAAAATCTTCCGCTTATATTAAAGAAGCAGAAAGGCATGCCCATTCGGAAGATGTATGCACTTACGTCAAGTGTGATGTGGGAATGATGATGAAAGGGAATATTGGCCCTACTGGACAAAAAATACCAGAGCCGGATGTTTTATTACTGAGTTATACAGGCTGCTTCACTTTCTTAAAATGGTTTGAAACCTTAAAAAGGGAATATCCAAATGCCAAGGTCATCATGGTGCATACGCCATATCAGGAAAATGGAGAAATAACCTCGGAAATGACCGAATATATGGTGAAACAATTTAAAGAGGTTGTCATCCCCGAAATGGAAAAAGTCACAGGAATTAAATTTGATGAAAGTAAATTGAAAAGGCATTTGACCTTGGCTGCCGAAGCGGAAGATTGGATTACCAAAATATTCGATTCCACAAAACATAAACCATCCCCAATTGACGCCTATTTTGCTGGCGTATATTACATAGGTCCAATCAATATTGGTTTTAGGGGCACTCAGAAGGCCGTTGATTATTACAAAGAATTATACAAAGAAATTCAAGAAAGAATCGACAAAGGTTTGGGTCCGATCACACCGGAAGGTGAAATGAAGGAGGAAAAATACAGGCTTGTTGTGGAGGGGCCACCGAACTGGACACATTTCAGGGAGTTCTGGAAAATATTCTACGATATGGGTGCCGTCATCGTGGCTTCTTCATACACTAAAGTAGGTGGGGTTTATGATTTGGGCTGGAGGCACGACCCTGAAAGACCGCTGGAAGCATTGGCGGAATATTGCATGAATTGTTATACCAACATGAATATTCCACAACGGATTGATTTATTGAAAAAATGCATTGTGGATTACGATGCAGATGGATATGTGACCAATTCAATCAAGAGTTGTAATTCTTTTTCAGCTGGCCAGTTGGGCATGATGCGTGAAATTGAAGACAGTTTAGAGGTGCCGGTTGGTTTTATAGAATCTGATTTGGTCGATCCACGATATTTCTCTTATTCAAACATAAAAAACAGGTTAGAATCATATTTCCAAATGCTGGAACAACGCAAAAAAATGGAAGCCGTACCTGTTTAACCGTTAATGGAATTAATATATAGACCATGAAAAAATATTATTTAGGAATTGATTTAGGCTCAACTACTTCCAAAGCTGTTATCATTAACGAAAACGATGAGATTATTGGAAGAGGGATCACCAATACAAGAGCCAATTATAAAGTTGCTGCTGATATAGCAAAGGATGAAGCCATTTATGATGCCCGCTTTACTTTGTTAACCAATAAACTTAAAGAGGAAATTGAATCCAAACCTGAGTTTAAAAAATATATGGAAGATATCAGAAGCATCTTTCAATATCGCCAATTTAAAAGGAGGATGGACAGTTTGGAAAAAAAATTAAAAGAAACTGTTGATAATTACAATTATGAAAATAAAGGTGAAATAGCAGTAGCATTAAATAAGATCATTGAAACCATTCGTCCACAGATTAGAGATGAATTTGTGGATGAAAATTTAGGATCCAAAAATCAATTTTTCAGGGATATTGTAAGTCAAAGATATAATGCTGAAGTAGAGAAAACCAATAAAACGCTGTTTGAACCTTTGATGTTGGCTTTTGATAAAAGTATTACACCGGTTGAAAATAAAATGGTTCAATTTAATTTTAAAGAACTGGTTGATGAATCAATGAAGCTACTGGAAGATAAGTACAAAGGATTGGTTGGTGAGCCGGAAGATGGGAAAAAAGAAGACTGGTATTATGCTGAATTGAACGCAGTGAAAAACAATTATAAAAATGTTGAAACCTCATTAAAAGAACATATAGATTCTATTGCCGAAGAGAATATCCACATCGCCAACATGGTCGGAACAGGCTATGGTAGGGCTTTGCTTCCTTTTCCTGAAGATTGTATTAAGTCTGAAATCCTCTGTCACGCTTTCGGTGCACATGCCGTTTTTCCTGATACCAGAACCGTATTGGACATTGGGGGACAAGACACCAAAGCCATTCAGGTAGATAGTCACGGGTTGGTTACCAGTTTCCATATGAATGATAGATGTGCAGCTGGTTGTGGAAGGTATTTAGGATACATAGCTGACGAATTTGGGATCTCATTAAATGAATTGGGGCCAGAAGCGATGAAAGCTGAAAAAGAAACAACTATATGTTCGACTTGTACTGTTTTTGCTGGTGCTGAAGTGAAAGAATTATTGCACAATGGAGAAAAGCGACCAAATATCTTAGCTGGTTTACACAAAGCAATTGTACAACGGGCCATGTCCTTAATTGCCCGTTCTGGAGGGGTCAGAAATGAATTTACTTTTACTGGGGGTGTTTCACGAAACCAGGCTGTATTAAAATATGTGAAGCAAATGGTTACTGATTCATATGGAGATGTGACCATGAACATTCATTCCGATTCAATATTTATGGGAGCATTGGGTGGGGCTATGTTCGCCAGACGAAATATTGAAGTTGTCCTTCCTTCCAAAAAGAAAAGGCCCGTATTAAAACATGCATGAATAAATTAAATTTATTAAAATGAATAATTCAATATATACAATGGGGATTGATGTGGGTGGCAGTTATGTCAAAGGCGTAATTGTGGCTTACGACCACGAAACAGGAAATCACAAAATTATTGATAAACAAACGGAAAAAATTAGAAAAAGAAATCCCAAAGATGTGGTGATTGATACGGTGGATATGTTGTTACATCGCAATAATTTAAATTATGAAAATGACATTGCCTATCTCGCATCTACAGGGGAAGGTGAAATGGTGAGTAAAAAAACGGGCCATTTTTATAGCATGACCTCACATGCCCGTGGCGGTAAATATTTTGTGCCAGATGCCAAAACTGTGGTTGATATGGGAGGGCTGTATGTCCGCGCCATTAAAATCGATGGAAGGGGAAAGGTGATGGATTATAAAATGACCGGACAATGTGCTTCTGGTTCAGGGCAGTTTATCGAAAACATATCCCGCTATCTTGGTCTGGCCATTGAAGAAGTTGGCCCCATGTCCTTACAAGCAGATAATCCAGAGATACCTTCTGGAATTTGTGCAGTCTTAGCTGAAACGGATGTAATTAACCTGGTGTCCAAAGGGCTTTCCACACCCAATATTGTTAAAGGAATAAACCTTTCCATTGCTGGCAGAGTGGTGAAATTACTAGGTTCGTTGAAAGCCGAATCACCAATTGCTTTGGTCGGTGGAATGGGAATGAATGCCGGAATGGTTCAGGCAGTCGAGGAATTATCACGGGAAAAGAAAAAAGCAGATTTAATTTTTGTTTCCCACCCTGATGCAATATACTCAGGAGCCACAGGAGCAGCACTTTGGGGTGGGTACAGATATTATAAATTAAAAGAAAAAGAAGCTGCCGTGGTAGCCTAAATTTCCATTTATGAAACAGCTCAATTCAGCATATCAACTTAACGAAATTATTCTCAATGTAGCTACATTGTTAAAAATAAATGCTGCTAAATTTAGTGATAAATATGTTTATCAGGAAAAAGGGGATGATGGGTTTTACAAAGGAATAACATGGAAAATATTTTATCAAAATGTCAATAGAATTGCTTTTAATTTAAAGAAATTGGGATTTAATAAAGGTGAAAAAATGATTCTGTTCACGAGCAATAGTTTGGAGATGTTGGAGCTGGAATTGGCTGTTATGTCTTATGGTGGAATTGCAGTTCCCATATTTGCCCATTTTAAACAGGATACCGCTGAATTGCTCATCAACCATTCTGATGCTACCTGGATGGCTGTTTCCGGACAAGGTCAAATGAATAATATTGGAGGGGATTTAAATCAATTAAAATCAATATTCCATTTTGATGAAGTAAATGATATTCGATACAATAATTTAATCCCTTTTACCGAATTATTGAATAATATTCCTCAAAATAAATCCTCTTGTTTGGATGATACTATTGATGCCGATTCAGTTTGCTTGAACATGTATACTTCTGGCACAATGGGAACACCAAAATGTGTGCAATTAACGCATAAAAATATCTTGTCGCAACAGGCGGCTTTGGATATTGTCTGGGATGTAAATGAGCACGACAGGTTTTTAGCATATCTTCCTTGGCACCATAGCTTTGGAGGTATTTTTGAATTGTTCACGGCACTGTATAGTGGTGCTACCTATTCTCTGGAAAGCAGTTACGGAAGAGATGTTGATTCTATTTTTGAAAACTGGAAACTGGTTCGTCCAACTGTATTTTTTAGTGTACCAAAAGTTTATCAGGCACTTTATGAAAAAACTGTGGCTAGTAAAGAGGCAGAAGATATATTCTTTAATTCTGGCCTAAAATTCATTTTTACTGCTGCTGCGGCTTTGCCTGAAAAACTCTCCCAAGAATTTCAAAAAAGAAATATTCCTGTAATTGAAGGTTGGGGATTAACTGAAACCTCACCTTGTTGCACGTTAACCGACCCATCGTTAAAAAGAATTTCGGGAGTAGTAGGGAATCCAATTCCAGGTGTAAATGTGCGTATTGCTGATGATGGCGAAATTCAAGTTAAAGGACCAAATGTCATGGTTGGATATTACCACAACGTCGAAGCAAATAAAAATACTTTTACTAAAGATGGTTGGTACAAGACGGGCGATGTTGGGGGAATTACCGAAACGGGCTTAAAATTAATTTCAAGAAAAGATAGAATTTTCAAACTTTCAAATGGCGAGAAGGTCGTTCCAACTGACCTTGAAAAAGTAATTGAATTAAAATGTCATTACGTGCAGCACGTAATTATTTCAGGAAGTGGAGAGGACCATCCCGTTGCACTGATTTTCCCCAACAAAAAATTATTAGAAAAACCGGATTACGCATTGAGCCCAGAACAAGGTTGCTTTTGTCCAAGGAGCTTGAATGAGCTTGGAAAATGCCTCAGAGGTTGCTTGCACGATGCCAATTGTGACATCAAGCAAAAGTTTGCCAAGATTAAATCAGCAGCAATCATTAATAGTGAATTATCATTGGATGATAGAACCCTAACTCCATCAATGAAAGTGGCCCCAAAAAATGTATTGGAAAAATATAAAGAACACCTCAAAAACATGTATGGAGAAAAGGTGCCTGTTGAGGAAGAGGTGTATTTGGTTGAATTGGATGTTAAAAATAATATAGCAAGAAAAATTGTACACGATTAAATCCACATCATTAATGAAGGAAATAATGGTCAATTATTTCCAATCGTTAGAAAACGGTAATCTGCCTGCCGGACAGGCAGGGAAGAAAATTGCTTGGTGTACAAGCGTTGGCCCTGCTGAATTATTACGTTCATTTGGTTTCGAAGTGTATTTCCCTGAAAATCATGGAGCACTGCTCGGTGCAACCCGAACTGCCATGGATTTTATTCCAGAGGCTATAAAATGTGGTTATTCTGGGCATGTTTGTTCTTATACCACTGCCGATATTGGAGCTTATTTAAAAAAGCAATCGCCACTAAAAAAACATTACGGCATGAAAGGGGCTCCCAAGCCTGATATCATTGCTTATAACACAAACCAGTGCCGGGAAGTGGAAGATTGGTTTACCTTTTATGCGGATGAATTCAATTGCCCGATTGTTGGAATTCAACCTCCACGATATTTGGATGAAGTTTCACAAGACGAGGTTGATTTGGTTGTAAAACAATTCAAAAAAATGATTCCTGTTTGTGAACAGGTAAGTGGACAAAAATTTGATTTAGACCTATTTAAAAAAACAATTAAACTAAGCAGGGAAGCGACTTTATTATGGCAGAAAGTTTTGAAAACTTCTGCTGCCATGAACGCGCCGTTGAGTTTTTTTGACGGAACCATCCACATGGGGCCGATCGTGGTGTTGAGGGGCACTCAGATAGCAAAAGATTATTACACCACACTTTTAGCGGAATTAGAAGAAAATGTAAAAAATAACATTGGTTTTTTGCCCCAAGCAAATTCGCGCATCTTTTGGGAAGGGATGCCCATTTGGGGAAAATTGCGAATGATGAGCGACCTGTTTATTGCAAACGGAGCCGCTGTCGTTGCTTCTACATATTGCAGTAGCTGGGTGTTCGATCAATTCGACGAAAATGATCCCTGGAATTCTACTGCCAGGGCTTATACCGAAATTTTTATCAACCGGAGCGACAAAGCCAAAGAGAAAATGCTGGCAAATTGGTTTGAAGAATACAACATTGATGGCGTTGTATTTCACGATACCAAAACATGTTTCAACAATTCCAATGCAAAATTTGGAATGCCTCAAAGGCTTCAAAAAACAACAGGCGTGCCGGCTTTGATAATAGAAGGGGATCTATGTGATTTAAGATTCTTTTCGGAAGGACAAAGCATCACAAAAATTGAAACTTTCCTTGAGCAAATTGAGGATGCAAAAGTATTGATTTAATCGATGAGCAATTCAAGCAACATAAAAGTAGGGATAATCGGCATGGGCCCGGTGGGTATGATCCTTGGCGCAAAATTAAAAGAAGCCGGTTGTGAAGTTGCTGTATGTGAGCGGGATGAAATTAAATTTAATAAAATTAAATCAGCTGGAATTATACTTGAAAATGTAATTGAATATTCGACTTCACTTGATCATGTTTACCGGTCCATTTCTGAAATGGCTGAACTCGATTTAGACTACCTGGTATTTACCTTAAAATCCTATCAAACTTCAGCAGCTGTCAATGAGGCAGAAATTTTAAATTCTAAAAAACTGACCGTTATATCTGCACAAAACGGCATTGATGTAGAAAATATACTGTCGGTTTCTTTCGGGGAATCTAAAACCCTGCGAATGGTGGTTAATTATGCCGGTAATTTATGTACTCCAAATACTGTCCGTGTAACTTTTTTCACGCCTCCCAACTACATTGGTTCCATTGATGACAGCAGGGCAGAAGAGGCTAATATTTTTGCTGAACTGCTCAACAAAGTAGGCGTGACAACCAAACCTGTTGATTCATTTGAACTATTAAGGCGCACCTGGGAAAAGACCATCCTGAATGCATCACTGAGTCCATTATGTGGTGTTGGCAGGTTGACTATGGCAGAAGCGATGGCCGATCCAGATACGGTAGAGTTGATTGAGCAGATAATTAATGAAGGAATTGAAGTGGCTGAAAAAGAGAAAATCCGTTTCCCTGACAATTTTTTAAGGTATTGTTTGCGCTACCTTAAAAAAGGTGGGGATCATTTCCCCTCACTTGCTGGTGACGTGATCAACAATCGCCAAACCGAAATTGATTATTTCAATGGTAAAATTGTTGAGTACGGTAAGAAACATTACGTCAGAACAACTTTAAATCTGGCTTTTACCAATATGGTAAAGGCGATGAGCAATAAGAATATCATTTCCAGAATTCCTGGCGCAGCCGGAGATAACAATAAAAAGATTATCCAGAAAGGAATGGTTGACAGGAATAAAGCACCCATTTACTATAAAGGTCATGATTGCTTTTTGGGCATCGATCTTGGTTCCGCTTACACCAAGTTTACGGTAATTGATGAACAGGGAGACCCCATCTTTCGGCATCCTCTGCAAACTTTGAGCAAGGATCGGCATGACATGAAAAACCTACTCCAGGCCATTCACGCAGAGTTCAACATAAAATATAGTTGTGCTACTGGTTATGGCAGGAAAGTTTTCACAGAAACCGATATGGTAAAAACCGAAATAAATTGTGCGGCAGTCGGAGTGTCAAAATACTTTCCAGGCGAGAAAAACATTATTGACATCGGAGGGGAAGATATCAAGATCATTCGCTGTAACGATAAAAACCATATCAGGAATTTTTACATGAACGATAAATGTGCTGCGGGTACAGGTTCGTTTCTTACTGAAATAGCTGAACGCGCTGATTTAAGTATTTCAGATATGAGCAGTTTGGCGGAGCACTCGGTTTACGATAAAGAATTAAATAGCTTTTGCACTGTGTTTGCGAAAACCGAGATAATGAAGTGGATAATGGACGGGATGTCCATCCAGGATATTGCCAGGGGGATCTATATTTCCATTGCCAACAAAGTTGCAAAAATGCGCCTTGACCCGGGTATTCCTACTTTAATGATAGGCGGCGTTATTGCCCACCATCCTTATTTAAAGACCCTATTAAGTGACAAATTCAACATGGAAATTGAGATGGTTGATTCCCCTCAATATGTAGTATCCCTCGGCGCTTCTTTAATTGCTAAACAATACTATCATATAAAATCCCCCATTGAGATTAATCCTCAAATTCAGGAACCCGTAGCTTCATGAATTATGAACGATCTGCTATCAAATAATACTCAGCTGAATTACCGCAATATTAAGCGGCCTGACAGTAATTTATAAAGTATGCTTTTGGCATGGGCAATGCCAACCCTTCTAGCATTAACTACCATTATTTTAATCCATTAAATACATTTTTAAAATGGCCTATTCATTCAGGAATTTAAACATCAGTAAATTATCAGTTATCGGCGCTGGGCAAATTGGCCCTGACATTTGCTTGCACTTCGCTAAAGTTTTCTGGAAAAACATGGTTGAATTGGTAATAGTCGATATTTCAGAAGATGCTTTGGCAAAGGCAAA
The DNA here is from genome assembly GCA_029263015.1 of Saprospiraceae bacterium. Classification (GTDB taxonomy): domain Bacteria; phylum Bacteroidota; class Bacteroidia; order Chitinophagales; family Saprospiraceae; genus UBA6168. The sequence continues at coordinate 36,732 of JAJCYI010000079.1, forward strand.
AACCAAAATCGAAAGGAAAATTGATAAAGGGGAGGAAACGGGAGCATTTAAAACAGAGATGGCCCTAACGATGAAAAACAGCATTACTTACACCTCTGATTATAAATTGATAAAAGGATCGAACATTGTTTTGGAAGCTGCCACCGAAGATGGAAAGATTAAAGATATTATATTCAGACAAGTGGAATCTTTAACGGATGACTCGTGCCTGTTTTTATCGAATTCTTCCCACATGACTCCGGAAGTCATTTTTCGAAATATTGTCATCAAAAAAAGATGCTTGGTCACTCATTATTTTTTCCCTGCTGAAAGAAACCCTGTTGTTGAAGTTGTTCCTGGAATAAATACCGATCCTCAAATTACAGAAGATTTATTAGGATTTTATGAAGCCATTGGAAAAGTCCCAATCAAAGTAAAAAGTTCATACGGATATGCGATTGACCCCATTTTCGAAGGACTCTGCGAATTGGCTATTCTATGTCTGGAAAAAGGGTATGGCACTGTCAAGGAAATTGACAAAATGGCCCAGAAAACATTACGTCAAGGGATTGGTCCGTTTACCGCATTAAACCTTACAGGTGGAAACCCGATCACCAATCACGGTTTGGAAGAAATGCGTGAAACACATATTCAATGGTTCAGGTCGCCAAAATCCTTACAGGAGGCAACTGCCAAAGGAATCAAATGGAATACAGCTAAAAGGGGCGAGGAGGTAGAGGTTGATCCAACAAAAGCAGAAGTATTAAGAAAACAACTTTTAGGGGGATATTTCGCATTGGCCTGCTATATCATTGATTTGGGAATTACCAATGTAAATGATTTGGACATGGCCACCGAAATTGCTTTGGTCATAGCCGCTCCTTTTACATTAATGAACAAAGTTGGGATTGTTGAAGCGCATTCTTTAGTGAAAGAATGGTGCGACGAACATGCCGAATTCCCTTTCCCAAAATCTTTGAATGATGCAAAAGAAAATGGTGGATGGGAACTTTCAAGAATTATAGCTGCCAAAAAAGACAATATCGCCGTATTAACTATTAGAAGGCCAAAAGTGCTGAATGCATTGAACCTAAATGTTTTAAATGAATTAACCAAAGAAATAATAAAAGCTGAAAACGACCCTGCTATTGAAGGAATTGTTATAACAGGTTTTGGGACCAAAGCATTTGTTTCAGGTGCTGACATCAAAATGTTGGCATCGCTGAAGACTCCTGAAGATGGATATAATAATTCCCACACTTTCCAGCAATTAATCAATACAATAGAAGCATGTGCAAAGCCAACAGTTTGCGCATTAAACGGATTTGCGTTTGGTGGCGGAAACGAATTGGCGATTACCTGTTCAGCGAGAATAGCCAAAAAAGGATTGCCGATCGTAGCATGCCAACCTGAGGTTAACCTAGGGTTCATTCCGGGTGCCGGTGGCACACAAAGGCTACCGAGATTAGTGGGCGTTGAAACTGCTGCTGAAATATTACGTACGGCTCGTCCTGTTTCAGGCAAAGAGGCACTGGTCATTGGATTGATTGACAAAGAAGCAGAAGGAGACTTAATTGAAGAAGCAATCATTTATGCAAAACAATTGGTGAATGGTGAAGCACAGCCCCGGGCATTTTTGAAAAATGAACCCGTTAAAGATTTATCGCCCCTGGAAATCAATATTGGTCATTTAAGTAAAAAAATTGATGGGATAATGAACCGGGCAATATATGAGGGAATTAAATTACCATTAAATGAGGCCCTCGAATTGGAATCCAAACTTTTTGGAGAATGCATCCTGACAGACGATATGAAAATTGGCTTAGATAATTTTTTTAAAAAAGGACCAAAAGCAAAAGCAGAATTTATACATAAATAGAACACTGATAGCATGAATTACAAAATAGGTGTTGATATAGGAGGAACCTTTACCGACTTCTTTCTGGTCGCGGATAATGGTGATTCTTTGGTTCATAAAACGCTATCAACACCTAAAGATTCTTCAGAAGGGTTCATTACAGGGTTAAAGGAAATTGCGAAAAAATTAAATTTACAGGAAAATGTATTCATTGATAATATTGATACAATTGTTCATGGTACTACAGTTTCGACAAATGCATTATTGACCTTGGGTGGTGCAAAAACTGCATTAATTACCACAAAAGGATTCAGGGATGCTTTGGAAATGAGAAGAGGGGTTCGTGAAAAAAGATATGATAATCATTATAAAAATGTTACTCCATTAGTTCCGAGGTATTTAAGATTTACAATCGATGAAAGAACTGATGCAGAAAGGAATATTTTAAAAGGCATTGATTATGCAGAATTGGATAACATTATTTCAAATATTAAAAGAGAAAAAACCCAGGCAATTGCAGTTTGTTTTATGAATTCATATTTGAATAGTGAAAATGAAAAATTAACAACTGAATATTTAAGAAAAGTCTTGCCTGCTACTTTTATTTCGGCATCATACGAAGTGCTACCTTCAGTAAGATTTTATGATAGGGTAAGCACGACGGTGGTGAATGCCTATATCGGCGTTGTGGTAGATTCCTATCTAAAATCACTTTTGGGAAAACTGGAACAACTCAATTTTAATGGGAAATTAATGGTCATGCAATCCAACGGAGGGGTTGTGACACCGGAAATTGCCAGAAAAATCGCAGCTGTAACAGTCTTGTCAGGCCCGGCGGCCGCTCCAATTGCAGGCGCCTATTACGCCAATTTATTAGGCTTTGGTAATTGCATCACCATGGATATGGGAGGTACGAGTTTTGATGCCTCGCTTGTGGTGAATAAGCAATGTGTTACCAGTACCAATGGAGATATTGACAGATACCGTGTGGCCTTGCCTACTTTGGATATTGTTACTATCGGTGCTGGCGGTGGCAGTATAGGATGGATTGACGATGGAGGATTACTTCAAATGGGACCTAAAAGTGCAGGTTCTTCACCAGGGCCGATTTCATATGACCGAGGTGGCAGGAAACCTACGTGCACGGATGCAGATTTGATTCTTGGTTATTTGGATCCCAATTTTTTTGCTGGTGGAAAATATCGATTAAATAAAATCAAGGCCGATGATATAACCGGAAAAGTCCTTGGAAAACCTCTCGGATTGAATGCCGAAGAAGCTGCGGCAGGAATGTATCGGGTCATCAACATGAACATGGCCCAAGGGGTGCGGCAGGTGTCCGTTGAAAGAGGTTATGATCCCCGGGAATTCTTAATGATCTGCGCAGGTGGAGCAGGTTCAATACATGCAGGGGAAATATGTCGGGAATTGGAAATCCCAATGTTTGTAGTACCCAATGTCGCACCTATATTTTGTGCTGCCGGCATGTTGTTGGGAGACTTAAAACACGATTATGTAAGATCGTATATGAGCAAGTTTTCCGAAATCGACGAACCCACATTATTGCTCTTGTTTGATGAGATGAAAGCCGAAGCGATCGTCACTTTATTTGCAGAGGGTATTGCTGAAGGAAAGATTCAATACATTCCTTCTCTAGATTTGAGATACGTGGGTCAATACCATGAGGTACCATTGGAAGTTACCATGGATAAAATTTATGATTTTGACTTAAAGCACATTAATCAATCCTTTCACAAAGAACATAACAGACAGTTTGGTTATGAATTAAAAGAAGAAGGCACCGAATTGGAAATAATCAATATTCGATTAAGGGCAATCGGTATCACAGAAAAACCGCGTTCATTATCTGGAAATATAATTCAGGGAGCTAAGACCCTTGAAGAAGCATTGAAAGGCCGGAGAATGGCTTATGTTCCTGAGAGAGATGAAATGCAGGAAGTTCCAGTATATGATGGGGATATTCTAAAAAATAATTTTCTAATAAATGGCCCTGCCATTATTGAGCAAATCAACACAACCATTTTCCTGGGAGCGAGCTACAATTGTGAATCCGGGATTGGAGGTGCATTCATTGTTTATAACAAAGAACTAATGCCAGAGGGTTTAAAAAAAACTGAACGACCATTAATGGAAATGAGCTATTAAAACACATGGTCAAAATTGATAAAATATTATTGAGCATCTTTCAAAGAGCGTTTAAGTCAATAACCGATGAAATGAGTATTTCATTGACAAAAACAACGCGCTCTCCAATCCTGTGCGAGGCAAAAGACTTCGTCACTGGATTGTACGATGCCGAAGGCAATATGCTGGAACAAACGGAAAACCTTCCCATTCTGAGTTTTTCATTGGGGCCTGTTTGTAAGGTTATTATAGATCAATATGGCGATAAAATCCATGAAGGAGATGTAATCATTCACAATGATGTATTCTCGATGGGTAATCAAAATAACGATGTAGCCATTTTTAAACCCATTTTCTGCGATGGAACTTTAGTCGGTTGGTCAGCAGCAAAAGGCCATCAGGCAGATATTGGAGGTGCTGTTCAGGGAGGGTACAATCCAAATGCAACGGAAGTATGGCAGGAAGCTTTACGCATCCCAGCTGTAAAAATTTATGAGCGAGGCAAATTAAGACAAGATGTTTGGAACCTGATATTTGCCAACATCAGATTGAGCATAGTTCAAGAGGATATTAAAGCTCAAATTGGTGCTTGTAGTTTGGGGGAGAGAAGATTAAATGCGCTGGTTTCAAAATATGGAATAGATTGTTACGAAGCACACAAACAAGAACTTTTCAATAGTACTGAAAAAATGATTAGAGCGGAAATTGCTTCCATCCCGAATGGTACATATGAAGGTAGTAGTATGGTGTACTTTGATGGAAAGCATAAAGGGTCAAAATTTGAAATCAAGGCAAAAATCACGGTTAAGAATGAGGACATAATTTTTGATTTTTCTGAAACTTCACTTCAAACCAATGGGTTTGTAAACGGAACTTACACTTCTTCCTGCTCTGCCATTACATTGACTTTCCTGCAAATGGTGAATCCTGACATACCGCACAATCAAGGGATGATAAAACCATTGACCTATATTGTTCCGGAAGGCACCATTCTAAATGCATCTTACCCAAAAGCAACAACCTTTGGAAATCATCTATGCCCGCAGGTTGCCGATTCCATATTCAAAGCGCTTGGACCAGCAATACCAAAAAGGGTGACGGCAGGTTGGAATCACTTATTATGTTCATTGTTTACCGGGGATCACCCCCGCACTGGAGAAAAATATGTCGACATCTGCTTTATGGGATTGAAAGGGGGATCGGGTGCTTTGGAAGGAGATGACGGTTACGATCACATTGGAATGATCGATGCTTCCGGTGGGCTTTTGGATCAGGATTATGAAATGTACGAGCAACAAACCCCCCACCTCATTTTAAAGCACGAGTATTTGCCCGACTCTGGTGGAGTAGGGAAGTGGAGAGGCGGATTGGGTGTCGAAACGGTCATCAAATTGGGAGGAGACAACACTACAATGGTGGTTTTTGGCGATGGTGATGTTGAACCCAATTATGGTCTTTTTGGTGGAAAAGGGAGCGTACTGAATAACATTTCCCTGACTTATCCTGATGGAACAGTGCAGGTGCCCCTCAGCAAAGATATTGTGGAAGGAATCCCAGATGGGACCATATATAAACAAATTGCAGGTGGTGGAGGTGGCTATGGCAATCCTTTGGAGCGGGATTTTAAATCTGTGGCAGAAGATGTTCAGAATGAAGTGGTTGGGGTAAAACAAGCATGTGAGGAATACAGTGTTATTATGACTTCTGATTTGAAGATTAATGTTGAAAAAACAAAGGATTTGCGTTCAATTCATCAACTTTAAAATAGAAACATCATGAAAAACAGGAAAATCCTTTTGGAAGAAAATGAAATACCTCATCAGTGGTACAACATTTTGGCTGACATGCCCAATAAGCCATTACCCCCAATCAGTCCGGCAACACTGGAACCGATTGGCCCGGAGGACTTAGCACCGCTTTTTCCGATGGAATTGATCAAACAGGAAGTGAGCGCAGAAAAATGGATTGACATACCTGATGAAGTACGGAATATATACTCACTCTGGCGTCCCACGCCACTATATAGGGCTTACGGTCTGGAAAAAACACTTGATACGCCAGCTAAGATATATTACAAATACGAGGGCGTTAGTCCCTCCGGTTCTCATAAACCAAATACAGCCGTTCCTCAAGCATACTACAATGCGAAGGAAGGTGTAAAGAAAATCACTACTGAAACGGGAGCAGGACAGTGGGGAAGTGCATTGAGTTTTGCCTGCAATCATTTTGGTATGGAGTGCGAAGTGTATATGGTGCGAGTGTCTTATGATGGAAAGCCGTATCGAAAAATAATGATGAATACCTGGGGTGCGAGCGTATATCCATCTCCATCCAACAGAACAGCGGCTGGAAGAAAAATCCTGGCCGAACATCCCGATTCACCAGGGTCACTGGGAATTGCCATTTCAGAAGCAATTGAGGTTGCTGCTTCTGATCCAAATACTAAATACTCCTTAGGGAGTGTGTTGAATCATGTCAAACTCCATCAGACCATTATAGGACAGGAAGCTATTAAACAAATGGAAAAAGCCGGGGATATGCCGGATATCGTAATTGCGCCTTTTGGTGGAGGATCCAATTTTGCTGGCCTGAGTTTTCCATTCCTGCGATTGAATTTAGAGGAAGGAAAGAAGATTCGCTTTATTGCTAGTGAGCCTTCTTCCTGTCCAAAACTTACCCGTGGCGTATTTCGATATGATTTTGGAGACACGATTGGTATGACACCATTGCTGCCGATGTACACCCTGGGACACAATTTCGTCCCTGCTCCCATACATGCCGGTGGCTTGCGCTATCATGGTGCCGGAGTTATTGTTAGCCAGCTATTGAGAGACAACCTGATCGAAGCTGTATCACATGACAATATTGAAGTGTTTGAAGCAGGAGTCCTTTTTGCCCAGGCCGAAGGTATTATTTCTGCGCCGGAAGCCACGCACGGAATTGCCACTGCAATTGCAGAAGCAAGAAAATGCAAGGAAGAAGGGGTATCGAAAACAATACTCTTCAATTTATGTGGTCACGGCAACTTTGACATGAAGGCATATCAGGACTATTTCGAAGGGAAAATTGTCAAACACGAGATAACCGAGGAAGATATCCGCAAATCGCTTGCGGAACTCAATACTCCTGAGATTGCATGAATAGGATAGGAATTATAGAACACTGATGACACTGATCTATATGATCTTTTTGATCGGCGTAATCAGCGTTCTAAAAATCTTTAAAATGAGTACACACGATATCATATTACCGGACGGCTGGCCAAAGCCAAAAGGCTATTCCAATGGAATATTAGCAGCAAATGGAAGAACACTGTTTATGGCTGGGCAGGTTGGCTGGACAGCGGAAGAAAAATTCCATAGTGAGAAATTGACCCCGCAGTTTGAACAGGCATTGGAAAATATCGTGGCGATAGTGGAACAGGCAGGAGGTAAAAAGGAAGACATCTGCAAAATGACCTGCTTTTGCAAAGACCGTGATCAATACCTTGCTTCAAGAAAAGAACTCGGAGCAATCTGGAAAGAAATTATGGGAAAACATTATCCCTGCATGAGTATGATCTTCGTGGTTGATCTACTGGATCATCCGGCATTGATCGAAATTGAAGCTATGGCTGTAATACCTGATTAAATGAATTATACTTTGAACGAAATCCAGAAAGTTACGAAGGACACATTCAAAGAATTTGTCGACAAAAGGGTAATGCCCCTGGCTGCCTCCATTGACGAAAAGGCTGAGTTTCCAATGGAATTGTTCAAAGAGGTTGGTGAGTTGGGTTTTTTTGGGATGAGATATCCTGAGGAGGTTGGCGGGTCCAACATGGACACAGTGTCCTATAGTTTGGCGGTGATGGAGTTGGCAAGAGGATCTTTGTCATTGGCTGCGGCCTGTACCATGCAATCGTTAATGGCTACTTATTTCCTGTATAGATTGGGCGATGAAGAAGTGAGGAAACATTTTTCAGCAGCTTTAAAAGGAGCAGAGATTGGTGGAATATGCATGACGGAACCCAATGCCGGAACTGATTTATTTAGCCTGCAAAGCAAGGCCCAGGTTTTGGAGGATGGGTTTGTATTAAATGGCCAGAAAACCTGGGTGACATCTGCCCCAGTGGCAGATTTTTTTACCGTTCTGGCTAAAACAGATAAAGCCGAGGGCATATCGATATTTTTTGTTCCGACGCATCTTAAAGGTGTCAACATCGGTAAGAGTATCGAAAAACTGGGGATTAAAGGATCTGTGACCAGTGAAGTGTCTTTTGACAATGTAAAACTTCCGAAGAACTACTTGCTGGGTGAGTTGGGGGATGGGTCAAAATACCTCCGGGAAATACTGACTGAAATTAGGATCATGACCGCCGCCCTTGCAGTTGGTGTTGCCACAGCCGCATTTGAATATGCCTTGCAGTACTCCAAAGAAAGAGAACAGTTCGGACGCCCCATCTGCAAGTTCCAGGCGGTCAAGATGAGTTTTGCAGAAATGGCGGTGCAACTGGAAACAGCTAAACAATACGCGTTGCATGCCGCATCATTAAGCGATGCCGGGCACACGCAGCAAAAGGAGGCTATGATTGCAAAACTCCATGCATCGGAATGCGCCAATTCAATTTGTGACAAAGCATCCAGGGTTTTGGCTTCCTATGGTTATGCGATGGAGTACCCCTTACAACGATATTTAAGGGATGCCCGATTTACGCTCATCGGCGGAGGAACATCAGAGATTTTGAAAATCAACATCGGAAAAGAACTTGGACTGTGAGTTTTATAAAAAAATACAACATTTATTTTCCGCAATATGTGATTGCGGAAAATGTCCTGCACCCCAAAGGCAGGAAGAACAATCACTCTGTTGCCTATGTGGATGAGGATTTAATTACACTCGCTTATTCTGCAAGTTGTGAGATAGGGAAAGAAGTTGATGCCGTCCTATTTGCCACCACCACTCCAGTCTTCAAAGAACGTTACCATGCTTCCTATTTGGCCGATTTATTAGGTCTTCCCGAAGGCATTACTGCACTTGATCTGGGCACAAGCAACCGAGCCGGAACAGACGTCCTTTTGTTGGCTGATACCTTGATTTGTAGTGGAAAACATGAAAACGTATTGGTGGTCGCTTCTGACATCAGTTTCCCCGCCATTGGCAAGGAGGCAAGGACTCCTTTTGGCCATGGAGCGGTGGCCATGATTGTTTCAAAAGACGAAGGTTTAGCTGAAATTACCAATATTGCCACCTATTCTGCTGCAATGGCAGAGGAGTTCACTTATAAAGGTGAGAAGGTTAAATACGATGCAAGGTTTGCCCGGACTGCAGGATTTAAGAACAATATGAAAAAGGTGTTTGCAAGCCTTTCTCCGAATGGTATCGACAGTTTGGTCATCAATTCTGCTTTTGTGAAACTCATTTTAGGGAATTTGAAAAAAGCCGGATTTGATATGGAAAAACAGTTAGCCCCCGACAGGTTTATTCCTCAGTGTGGCTACCTCGGCACAGCGCATGGGCTACTACGATTGGTAAATGCCATCGAAAACGTGCCTGGCAATTCGGTATTGGTTGATTACAACAACGGCTCGAATGTTATCACAATCAAGGTGATAAAAAAAGCTGCCCCAAAAATGAGTGGCCTCAACCACAAAACCTCTATCGCTTGTTACCAGGATTATCTCACGCTTCGCAAGCAGGGTAAATTTGAAGGCAGGGGTTACGAGAGCATTGAGATATTCTCATCCGAGATGATACAGGAGCGGGAAAAGAATCAACTCCTCCGACTAAAGGGGTTTGAGTGCAAAGCCTGTGGCACCATTTATTACCTAAAGTCTGCGCGATGCAATAATTGCAAAGGCATCGAATTTAGGGAGAAACAGCTTTCCAAAACAGGAACTGTGTATTCGCTGACGTGCGAACACTACTTTCCAAGTTCCTTTCCTCCAACCAATATGATTGTCATTGATCTGGATGGAGGTGGCCGCATCACGGTGCAGCAAACGGATGACATGTACCAAAATGAAAACACGAAAATCAGTATTGGTGATAAGGTGAAGTTGGTGCTGCGAAAAATGATGGAGAACGATAAGAAGCCTAACTATTTCTGGAAATGTGTAAAACTATGAGTAAGAAAAGAGACATAGCGATTATCGGGATTGGAGTTACGAAGTTCGGAGAGCTTTTCGACCAAAGTTACGACGACCTGGTTCGTGATGCAGCATTACAGGCAACGAAAGATGCAGGTATTGGGATGGATGAAATTCAAGCAGGATGGTTGTCAACTGCATTTCCGGAGATAGGCGTGTTTAAAGGCAGGAGTGGGATGGACTTGGTTGAACCATTAAATCTATACGGGATTCCGGTTACCCGTGTATCCAATTTCTGTGCGTCGGGCGCTGATGCCATCAGGAATGCAGCCAATGCCCTGGCAGCAGGAGAATGTAACGTGGCAATGGCCCTTGGAGTGGAAAAATTGAGAGATCGTTCACCGCAGGACAGCATTGTCAAAATGATGGTGGAACTGTCGCACCCATATTTCCAGAAAGGGTTTACAGCAGCAGGTACATTTGCCATATATGCCAAAAGGATCATGCATGAATATGGACTGACAAAAGAAGACATTGCTAATGTTTCTGTAAAAAACCATTATCACGGGACATTAAATGAAAAGGCCCACCACAGGAAAACTTGCTCTTTGGAACAAGTGCTGGGTTCACCAATGGTTGCTGATCCACTCACGGTCATGGATAGCTGTCCGACAACAGATGGTGCTGCTTGTGTAATCATGGTGCGTTCTGAAGATGTTGACATGGCAAAGCATAATCCAATCAATATTGATGGAATCGGGCTTTCGGTATCAACTGGCTGGGACTTGCCATTCTTTGACCCGAAGCATGATTTCCTTTCCTTTCAGGCAACAAAAGATGCTGCTGCCATGGCATACAAACAAGCAGGCATAGAGAAGCCAATAGATGAAATAGACCTGGTGGAGGTTCACGATTGTTTTTCTATTGTTGAATTATTGACCTATGAGGACCTGGGCCTTTGTAAACCGGGTGAAGCAAAAGATATGATCAGGGGCAAGGCGACCCAGTTAGGGGGCGAAATCCCAGTAAATGTGAGTGGTGGTCTGTTGTCATGCGGCCACCCAGTTGGTGCAACTGGTGTGCGGATGGTCGTGGAAGTGGTGAATCATTTAAGAGGAAGTGCAGGTGACCGACAAGTACTTGGAGCTAAAAAAGGAGTGACGCATAATATCGGTGGTCCTGGGGCAATTGCTTCCGTGATTGTTTTGAATAGTGAAAATTAATTGACTATGAAAGTTTTACTTAGTAAACCAGGGTTGGATGGTCACGATGTCGGTGTTAAGGTGCTGGCACATGGCTTAATAAAAGCGGGATTTGAAGTGGTATATACTGGCCTGCGAAAATCTATCGAGACCATTGTCGATATGGCGATTGAAAATGAAGTAGATGCCATTGGTCTATCCATTTTATCCGGGACACATTTGGTGCTGGCCCAACAAATGAACGAAGAGATAAAAAAACGAAATCTGGTTATCCCATGGTTTGTAGGCGGGAATATTCCAACGCTCGATGTTCCGAAACTGGAGGCAATTGGCGCCAATAAAGCATTTCCAACGGGCAGCAAAATTCAGGCTGTAATCGCATGTTTTAAAGAATTAAAAGTAAAGGCATGAACGATGTAAAAACAAAAAAAACTGCCGAAGACCTAATGGTAAAAAGGGTCTTCCTTGAATCGGGGATCGAAGTTGATCCGATCTATACTTCCGAAGATGTGGAGTATTTGGGCATTGATCGTGAAATGCCTGGGGAGTATCCGTTTACCAGGGGAATCCATCCTGCGATGTATCGAAAAAGGCCGTTTACAATTCGACAGTACGCAGGCTTTGCCTCCCCGGAAGAAACCAATGAAAGATTCCATTTCTTGATTAGGAATGGCCAGTCGGGCTTAAATGTAGCCTTTGACCTGCCAACACAATGTGGATTGGATTCTGACGATCCGAGAGCACTTGGGGAAGTTGGACGTGTGGGAATGGCAGTTGATACGCTGGATGATTTTGAAATCGCATTTAAAGGGATTGACCTGGACAAGATCACCGTGTCATTGACCATCAACGGTTCAGCAATTATCGCTATCGCCATGTACATTGCCATGGCTGAAAAAGCAGGTTATGATATTTCCAAGCTAAGGGGGACCGCACAAAATGACATCCTCAAAGAATTTATTGGAAGGGGCACCTGGATATTTCCGGTTGATAAATCAGTGAAATTGGTGGTGGATACCATCGAATATTGTGCTAAACATCTACCAAAGTACAGCCCTGTAAGTGTTTGTGGGTACCACATCCGTGAAAGTGGTGCGAACCCCATTCAGGAGATGGCCTATGCCTTTTGCATTGCCAAAGCATATACGGACGGAGCTTTAAGTAGGGGGATCGATATAGATGACTTTGCTTCCCGGCTTTCGTACAACTTCGATATATACGGTAACTTGTTTGAGCAGATAGCAAAGTTTCGGGGTGGTCGCAGGTTATGGGCAAAGATCATTAAAGAAGAATACGGCGCCCGGAACGATAAGTCCTGCTGGCTGAGAATGATAGCCGGCGGGGGTGGGGGAGGCCTAACCAAAGAACAGCCTGAAAACAACATCATTCGCAGTGCCTATTATGCTCTGATAAGTGCTTTGTCAGGCACCCAAACCATGGCTCTGTGCAGCTATGATGAAGCATATACCATTCCCACTGAAAAATCGGCTGAAATATCGCTTCGTACCATGCAGATCATGATTCATGAAATGGGCATTTGTGATACTGTTGATCCACTTGGCGGAAGCTACTATGTAGAAGCCTTGACCGATCGTTTCGAAGAGGAAATCAAAAAGGAAATGAAAACAGTGGATCGCTGGGGCGGAATTGTCAATGCAGTGGTAACTGGGAAAATCCAGGAGTCGGTTTCCAAACAAGCATATGAGCGCGAAATGGGAATACAGACTGGGAAAGTCCCAAAGGTTGGTGTGAATATGTTTACACGGAAAGAAGATCCCAAACCAGTGGATTTTCATCCCTACAACCAGGAAGCGGCAGGTAACCAGGTTGAAAAGCTAAAGAGAATCAAATCTACTCGAAACAATAATAAGGTACAGGAATATTTAGCAGCTATTAAAGAGGATGCAGAAGCAGATAGGAATCTAATGCCTCCTATAATAGCAGCGGTCAAGGAATATGCAACCGTTGGGGAAATTGTCCAGGTGATGAAGGATGTATATGGTGAATTTGAAGAACCCATATTCTTTTAATATGCTGAAAAAAAGGACCATACTGAGTTTGGAGCAGGCATTGACATTGCCATATGCCACTGAGCGATTTGCTCAGTTAGGATGGCGCGTAATCCGTATTGAAACTGCTGGTAAACTAGGACAAAAAAGGCCTGGTGACCCCAATAGGTATATCGGAGAAAATACCGGGATTGAAGACCTGCATGCCTACTTCTTAGCACCGAACCTGGGAAAAGAAGCAATTACGCTGAATCTTAAAGACCCCAATGATCAGATCCTGCTGAAACGGATCATTAAAGAACTCAGGGTAGATGTATTTATGTGCAATACCCTCCCCAAAAGGTATCAGCAATTTGGTATTGAGTATGAAACATTAAAAGAAGCCAATTCTGAATTAATATGGTGTGGGATTTCCGCCTTTGGCCCGGAATATCCAGATAGGGCAGGTTATGATCCTGCATTACAAGCCATGTTGGGCTACATGCACTTAACGGGTGAACCAGATCGGGATCCAATGTTATGTGGTTTGCCATTGATCGATTTGAAAGCAGGTGACGAAGCATTTGCTCAAGTGCTGTTAGCCATGCTCGAATTGCAGCAAACGGGTAAAGGAAAAAGGATTGATATTTCAATGGCACAATGTGCTACTTCCTGGTTGATTACTGCATTGCCTCAGGTGCAGTTTGCCGAAGACGAGAGTAGGTTGTTTGCCAGGAGTGCCAATGAGCACAGAAGTTTTGTGCCATCTAACAGTTATCCAACTAAAGATGGATACGCATACTTGGCAATTGGTAGTGATGCACAATGGCAGAAGTTTACTGAAATTGAAGGGTTTGAACATTGCGCAAAACCCAATAGAACAACCAATAAAGGAAGAAAGGAGGACAAGGAGAATATTTATGCCGATATTCAGAGAGGTCTTGAAAATTATACCACCACCGAATTTATTGAAGTCTGCCTAATGAATAACCTGGCGGTTGCCCCGGTGAATGATGTCAAACAAGTTGGCGAACTTGATTTTATTGAAAAATTAATGGTGAAAACTATATTGCCCGGTGGACGTGAAGTAAAATTGTTCCCAGTCCCGATGGATACTGATTATTTAAAAGAAAACAATAATGTAATGAGTCTGCCGCCCAGATTGGGTGAGCATAACGAGAAAATATTTAGCGAAGCTGGAATTCAATTTACTAAACCGTCAGAAATGATCATCTGAGACTGAAATAATGCGTGTTATCGGCGTTCCAAAAAATGAAGAAAGTAATAGATATATTAACTTCCTATTCAACACCTCACAAGGTAAGTGCTATTGGTAATGAAGCCATTGCCAGAGGTGCTATTGAGGCTGGGGTCAATGGCGTATTTTCTTATCCGGGAACACCATCAACGGAGATTTCTGAAGTTTTTAACCTGATCAGCATTTTTAGGAATTCTAATAGTTCGCTTGGCAATCATGCCGATCTTATCAAAAACGATCTTTATTTCGAATATAGCATCAACGAAAAAGTAGCACTCGAAAAAGCAATTGCTTTTTCCATTGGAAATAAAAGTGTGCTATGTGTCATGAAGAATGTCGGAATGAATATAGCTTCCGACCCATTGATGTCTATTACTTACCAAACGATTATCGCACCTCTTGTGATTGTGGTTTGTGATGATCCTGGATGTCATTCAAGTTCAAACGAACAAGACTCAAGGTATTGGGGAAATATGGCCTCAGTACCGGTGTTCAATCCTGCAACCCCAAAAGATGCCTATGAAATGACCAAACAGGCATTTCGGTTATCGGAAGAATTGCGGCTACCTGTCATTGTAAGAACCACAACACGTGTATCTCATACTCGAGGCATGTTGGAATACAATGAGATTTCAACCACATCAAGAGAGTCCCTTTTTGAAAGGTTGCCCGAACACATCAACATTCCTGCAAGGACAGCTGTTGCCCACCAAAAATTACTTGACAAGCTTAATAGCGACATCGTCGATCCTTATTTCAAGCTTTTCAATACCATTTATTTTGCAGGCGAAAATAAAGACCTTGCGATAATAAGTAGCGGTGTGACTACTTCGTATATATTGGAAATTGTTCAGCGAAACAACTTGACAAACAGGTTAGAATTGTTCGATTTGGGTCTGATCTTTCCATTCCCTAAAAAGGGAGTTTCTGAATTTCTGCAAAAAGAATTCAAGCAAGTATTAATTATTGAAGAACTTGATCCGATTATTGAAAATGCCGTTCGAAATATTGCTCAAAAAAATCAATTGTACTGTGAAATCCTAGGTAAAGATTACGCTGGGTTAGGTTCCTGTGGGGAGTTCACTTTAAGTCAAATAGACCAGGCGCTGGCGCATTTTTTTAAAGTTTCAACTGTCGGAGAAGGAGAATTGGATCATGTGAATCAATATGAAAACGGATTACCACCCCGACCTCCCGCTCTTTGTTCGGGCTGTCCGCATAGGGCAACTTATTACGCCTTAAAGCTCGTCGTTCCCAGATACAATCCTACGGATACAGGAAAGATGAAAGGAGAGGAAGTCATCCTTTGCGGTGATATAGGTTGTTCCGGTTTAGGAGCATTACCTCCCCTGAAAATGGTTGACACCATCAATCATATGGGGATGAGTATTTCAATGGCCCAAGGGTTGTCAGAAGCATTAAAAGAAAAAAACACCAAAGTGATAGCAATGTTGGGTGACGGCACTTTCTTCCACTCCGGCATTTTATCCCTTTTAAATGCAGTTTACACTAAGAGCAATCTAATGGTGATTATTTTTGATAACCGGACCATAGGCATGACCGGGCATCAGGATCATCCGGGGGCAAATAACAGGACCAAATACCATGAAATTGACATTCCGCCTTTATTAAGAGGAATGGGTATCGAATATGTTGAAACATTGATGCCGTTTGACACAAAAGATTCTTTTAAGAAATTGGAAGAAGCCATGTCGCATGAAGGGGTTTCTGTCTTGGTGTCAAAAGCACCTTGTGTGTTTTTGCCAGGCTACAAGGAATTCACAAAACAGGACTCACGAATTGTTATAGACCCATCAAAGTGTAACACTTGCCACAATCATGCAGACCTGGATATTAATTGTTCCAGGAATTCAAGTGCATCAACCGGTATGATCAGGGCAATTGCAAAAATAAAAGCCCAAAAACCAGTAAATGCAAGTGATCAATCCTGCCCAGCCAATATTTGTAATCATGGTTTTTTCAATTCCATTTTAGAAAAAGATTATGAAACCGCTCTGGAAATGGTTCGGGATAAAATGTTATTTGCCCGGACATGTGGAGACCTCTGTCACCGACCCTGTGAATTATTCTCCAATCATGGGGCGGAATCAACTGTTCCCATTAAACAGCTTAAAAAGTTTGTATCAGGTATTGATGAAAACTTTAAAGATTTTTCTTCCACGTTCCAAAGAATAGTCAATACACCTAAAATAAATAAAAATGTAGCCATTATTGGTGCGGGCCCAGCAGGATTGAGCGCCGCGTATGATTTAATCAGAGATGGATACCAAGTTACCGTTTTTGAAAAAGAAGCTGAGGCTGGAGGGTTGATCAAGCATGTAATCCCTGATTTCAGAATGGATAAATCCGGATTTGATTTTGAGGTGAGTCAATTAGAAAAAATGGGGGTGCATTTCCATTTTAATTCCGTACTGGGAAGAGGCATTCAACTGGAAGATATTTGCCAACAATACGATGGAGTAATCGTGGCCATAGGATTGGGGAAATCAAATCTACTGGATATTATCAGCTCAGTTTCAGACTCTAAAAAGTTTGATGCAATTTCTTTTCTAAAAGAATATAATCAGAAATCTCTCAAAGTAAAGCCTGACGCCAGTATTTTAGTCGTAGGAGGTGGAAACAGTGCAATTGATGCAGCTCGCTCAGCCAAACGTTTTCACCCATCTGTCAATGTAGTTTTATCTTGTATTGAAGAAAAAGAACTAATGCCTGCATTTAAGGAAGAAATTGGACATGCAATTGAAGAAGGGGTGACCATATTCCCAAATAGCTATGTGGCAGCATGTTCGGAATCAGATAAATTAAATATTGCTCTTCATCAATTTGATGCAAAAAATCATTTGCAGGATTTGATATGTGATTATATCGTTATCGCAATTGGGCAGCAAGGCAATATTGAAGAATATTCAATTATTGGCGAAGATAAATTGGGGAATGGAAATAAAATAAAAGCAAATAATAAAACGGGATTTACAAATTACAAAAATGTATTTGTTGCCGGTGACATCTGTGATGAAAACCACATGAGTTTAATTGGTGCTATTGCCTCTGGAAAAAGAGCAGTAATTGGCATTAAAAAACTACTTGAGAACTATGAACATGATTACGAGGGGATCAATTCTTTGCTGAATTTAAATAATAAACAAAAGGAAGGAAACTCATCACATCCACTTGATTTGAATGGGGATATTTCTTCCATCATCAGTCAATTCAATCTTTTCCAATCTTGTGAAAAATGCAATCATTGTATTGACAACTTGGGTTGTCCTGCCATGATCAAGATCAATGGTAAAATAAATATAGATTACCCAAAATGCACCAAATGTGGACTGTGTATCGATGTTTGTCCAAATGATGCCATTAGCTGGGTCAAGGAAAGCGAAGTGGTCATTGAAAATCAGATTTTAACTACATAACATGGATCAACCCTATAAAATATTAGTGGCAGGAGTCGGAGGACAAGGAGTCATTTTTTTGACCAAGTTATTAGTGAAATCAGCCCTTTGGGCCAACATTCCTGTTGCTACCAGCGAAATTCATGGACTGGCACAAAGAGGAGGGTCGGTAACTGCAGGTGTTACTTTGGGTGAGCATACCAATGGCTTCCTGGAAAAGGGAGGTGTGGATTTATTGTTGGGTTTAGAACCTTTAGAAGCACAACGTTGTGTGTCTTATTTAAATAAAAAAAGTAATGCGATAATTGACAATAATATTATTCTGCCTTATTCTGTCAATTCGGGGAACTCGGCCTATCCGGACACCAACAAGTTCATTCATTATCTAAAAGAGCAGATTCAAAATGTCATATTTATCTCTGCCTCCCCAGAAAGCATCAAATTAAAACTTAGGAATTTTTACATGTTAGGAAAGGCTTGTAAAGAAAGCCATTTCCCAATTCAACCTGAATTTGTCGAAAAAGCCATTACCGAGTTAGCGAGGAAGGGGTTTGAAGAAAGTGGCGTGAAAACCTTCAGGTTAGGGTTAAAAGAAATAAAAATAGCATTAAGCGAATAATATGAAAATAGCATTTAAAATCAACGGAAAATCTATCACCAAAGAAGTTAGACCATCTTTATTGTTGATTGATTTAATCAGAGACGTGCTTAAATTAAAAGGCACCAAACCTGGTTGCCTCGAAGGTGAGTGCGGAGCATGTACAGTAATTATCGATGGCTATGCCATTAATTCATGCCTGTACCTGGCCATTAATGTAAATGGAAAAGAAATCACAACAATTGAGGGTTTAAGTGGAACAAAAAGCCCTTTGCATAAGACCCAGGAGAAAATGATTGAGCATGGAGGTGTGCAATGCGGTTTCTGTACTTCCGGTATGATCATGACTACTAAAGCTTTCAGCGATAAGTGTATTGCCGAAGGAATTACCCCGACACGGGATGAAGTAAAAAAAAGCCTGGAAGGGAATCTGTGCAGGTGTACTGGTTATGTCAAAATTATTGATGCTGCTGAAGCTGTTTATGAAAATTAATAATGATGAAAAAAGAACTAAAAGTAATCGGTAAATCAACGAAGAAACTTGATGGCAAGGCAAGGGTTTCAGGGCAAGCAGTTTATGGCCATGATATTGAATTACCCAATATGTTACACGGTTCGATTCTCAGGACCAAATACCCATGTGCAGAAATAATTTCCATTGATACCTCAAAAGCAGAGGTGTTCGAAGGAGTAGAATGTGTCATTACCGCAAATGACATTGATGTCAATAATATCAGTTATAAAAGGGATCACCCCATCCTCAAAAAGGGAACCGTAAATTGTAATCGTGATGAAATCGCAGCAGTGGCAGCAAGGAACAAAGAAATAGCGGATAAAGCTATTCAATTGATTGAGGTGAAATACAAGGTTAAGGATGGCATTTATGATCCATTTGAAGCCTTAAAGGATGATGCTCCAAGAGTAAATGAATTTGGAAAAGGGGCTGAGAAATTTGGCAATAAAAATATAGCCGAATCATTTCATTACGAGCATGGTGATCTGGAAGGGCAAAAAGCAAAAAGTAAAGTCATTATTAAAAAATCCTACGAATTGCCACGCGTTACTCATGCCTGCATGGCAACCAGCAATATTACTGCAGATTTTAATCAATTGGATGGCCGGTTAACGCTATGGTCCTCCACGCAGGTTCCATTTTTATATCAACGGGATATCGCACACGCTCTCAAAATGGCCCCTTCCCTGATCAGGGTAATCCAACCGATCATCGGTGGTGGTTTTGGCAGCAAACTGGACATGCACCCCTTTGAACCTATTTGTGCGCTTTTGTCAATAAAAAGCGGAAAACCTGTTCAGATATTATTCTCCAGAGAGGAAGAATTCATTTTATCTCCAACCCGTCAGCCCATGGTAATTGAACTGACCACTGGAGCGGATGAAAACGGGAAATTTACTTTTAGGGAAGTGGAAATCATAAAAGATAACGGAGCTTACACTTCCTGGGGCGCCACAACTCCTTTTGTGATGATGCAAACTTACTCCTCACTTTATCAGGTGCCTGCCTGCAAATTTGATTCTCACGCTATTTATACCAATAATCCATTTGCCGGTTCATTCCGTGGCTATGGTAACCCGCAGGCTACTTTTTCTATTGAAACCAATATTGACCTTATGGCAGAGGAACTGGGAATGGACAAGGGAGAGATAAGGTTGATCAATGCCAATTACAAAGGAGAGATTACGGGACAAGGGTTGATTTATAAAACCTGCGGCGCAATTCCCGCTTTAGAAACGGTAATCAGAAAAAGTGGATTTGATCAAATCGTGAATGAGCCAAAAACAGGTAGATATTTAAGAGGCATTGGTTTAGGTTCGATGCTACACGTTGGGGGAGGAGCTAAGATTTATCGTTCTGATGGTTGCGGGACCATATTGAAATTGGATGATTATGGGTATCTCACAATCGTTACGGGATCAAACGAAATAGGCCAGGGGTCTGAAACTGTTCTGGCCATGATTGCCATTGAGGAATTGGGAATCCCCATGGATAAAATAAAAGTAATCAATACAGATACCGATGTCAAGCCATGGGATGTAGGTGTTCATGCCTCAAGAACAAGTTTTGTAGCAGGGAACTCACTGTTGGGAGCGATCAAACTCCTGAAAGAAAAATTAAATAGTAAAGCCTCTGAATTACTGGATATAGAAACGGAGAATTGGGATTACATGGACGGAAAAATGTATTTCGGAGAATTTGAAATAAACCTTGACAAGGTTGCACGTGAAATACATTTTGGCCCTCCACATGAATTATGTACCGTCAGTTATTTCTATGAGCCGCCAAGCAGCTTCCAGGATAAAGAATACAAAGGGGATGTTTCGGGAAATTATGCCTTCGCTTCACAAGCCATTGAAGTGGAAGTGGACACAGTGACGGGAAATATTAATGTGCTTAGTGTCCATGTTTCACAAGATGTTGGCAGGGTGCTTAACCCGATTGGCTTACAAGGACAGATGGAAGGAGGGGTAGCAACAGGTGCGGGATATGCCTTGACGGAAGAAATGATTTATGAAAAAGGTATGCTTAAAAACCCAAGCTTTCATGGTTATAAATTATTGACCACAACAGATATGCCCCCAGTCCACTTTTATCCCATCGAAACTTACGACGAAGCAGGCCCTTATGGTTCGAAAGGAGCAGGCGAAGCACCATTGATCCCGACAGCCGCTGCCATCGCCAATGCTGTTTCAAATGCATTGGGAGTTAGATTTTATTCTCTGCCAATAACTGCGGAAAAGGTGCTTAAGGCTTTGTCTGAAAAGAAGAATGAATTGAAATTGGAACGGGTGTATTTCAAAATGTCGGTGGAAACATAGCGCGGATTTCCCAATCCGCCCTGTTTATGTTTACAGCCGGATTGGGAAATCCGGCCTACCTTCTTACCGACATTTTGAAATGCACCCATTGGAACTGGAATACAATTAAATCATATCAAATGGATTTTGACGTAATAAATGTTACTACCACTGATGAATTGTGCAGCGCCATTGCTGGCAACCTAAATAATAACTTCCGCATAGGCGCTGGTTATACCGATTTAATATTGGAACTTAAACAGGCCCGTGTTCAGGACCTTACTATAATTAATATAGCACAGTTAGAAGATCCTTCTTTCAATTCGATTATTGAAAAAGGTGACCATATAATTTTAGGGGCATTGGTCACGGCTTCTGACCTAGTGGACAATAAAAAAATAAAAGAAGAATATCCTGTATTGTACGAGTCTGCATTGAGTGTGGCTTCCACTCAAATCAGGAATTCAGCAACGGTGGGCGGAAACATATGCAATGCTTCTCCCGCCGCAGACATGTCAGCCGCATTAGTAGCGCTTCAGGCCATTTGTAACATCTTGGATTCCGATGGCAGGGAAAGAAATGAACCCCTTGTTTCATTTATCAAAGGGGTTCGTAAAACTTCATTGGTAAAAAATGAAATCTTGAAAAGTATTTCTATTCCTAAAAACTCAAGTTCCCATATTAAATCAGGGTTTGAGAAAGTAGGCACGAGAAAATCAATGGAAATCTCAATTGTCTCATTGTCATATCATATTCAATGTAGCTCAGAGGGGACTATAGAAAAAGCGGGGGTGAGCTGTGGTGCTGTCGCAACAACTATTCCTTTCGCAAGCTCTGCTTGCAATTTTTTGATTGGAAAGAACATAGATGCTATTTCAGAAATTGAAAGGATAGGGTTTGCGAAAAAAGTATTGGAATATGCCATCCCTATATCAGACATAAGAGCCTCTGCATGGTACAGGAAAGAAGTGCTTTTCAATATCAGCAAATCCATATTTGAATCGTGAAAGAGCAATTGTACAAAAAGGCTATGTAATAATTGAAGTCTATGGTTATTGTGATATACAGGGGTTCTTAAATCAGTGTTCAACAATGATTTATGTCATCTGTAGTAAGTTAAAATAATAGTTGCTTTACCTGCGAAAAATCATAAAAACACAAACGCAAAATGAAAGGATTTCACAACAGGAAAAAAGGGTTTGGAATAACTTACGATGATATTTATCTCGTAAATGGAGCAAGAACTCCATTTGGGAAACTTTGTGGGACTTTAGGTCAAGTTTCTCCAACCGATTTAGGGATTTATGCAACAAAAGCAGCGCTCGAAAAATCAGGGATAAAAGGAGGAGATATTGATCAGCTAATGTTTGCCAACATTGGACAATGTTCAGCGGATTCATATTTCCTGCCCCGCCATATTGGTTTGTACGCAGGTATTCCAGAAGGTATTCCTGCTGTGATGCTGCAACGTATTTGCGGTAGTGGTTTTGAAACTATCATTGCCGGCGCAGAACAAATTTCACTGGGCAAGGCGGGTTCTGCACTTTGTGGGGGAACAGAAAACATGACCCTTTCTCCCACGGTGAGTTTTGGTAACAGAATGGGATACCCTCTGGGAAAAATAGATTTTAAAGACATGCTTTGGGAAGCCCTGAACGATACCGCTGCAGTCCCCATGGGATGCACCGCCGAGAACATTGCCAAAAAACACGGCATTACCAAAGAAGAAGCGAATGTTCTTGCCAAAGAATCTATTGACAAATACATAGCCGCTAAAAAGAGGGGCTTTTTTGATGATGAGGTTATTAAAATGAATTCCACCGTTTTTGAAATGGAAGGATTAAAGCCAAGAAAAGTAAGACTTCCTCGAAAAACTGTTGACTTCAATGTGGATGAAAACGTGCGCCCGACAGAATTAGAGGTGATGGCAAAATTGCCCTCTGTTTTTGCCAAAGATGGTGTTCAGACTGCAGCTAATTCAAGTGGTATTGTTGACGGTGCGGCCTCTGTTGTTGTGACTGGGAAAGATTTTATTGAAAATAAAGGATTAAAACCACTTTCAAAAATCATTGCTTCCGCAACAAGTGCTTTGGACCCAAAAGTAATGGGGTTAGGCCCCGTTCCTTCCATCCGATTGGTTTTGGAATTGACAGGATTAGATATAGACGATATTGGTCTGATCGAAATTAACGAGGCATTTGCTGCGCAATTTATTGGCTGTGAAAGAGAATTGGGTTTGAATCGGGATATATGCAATGTGAACGGCGGTGCCATTGCATTAGGCCATCCTTTAGCCGCCACCGGAACGCGTTTATCATTGACACTTTCGAGAGAAATGAAAGCAAGAGGGGTTAAATATGGTATTGCATCTGCCTGCATTGGCGGCGGGCAGGGAACAGCTATTTTATTTGAAAATCCGAACATCTAAAAAATAATAAATGGGAGAATTAAAACAATGGCAAATGACTAAATTGAAAAAGGAATTTTCTTTGGTCGAATCGGATTTGCCTTCAATTAATGAAAGAGAAGCCATTGTGAAAATTGCTGGCTGCGGTGTTTGCCATACCGATCTAAGCTTCTGGCACGATGGCGTTCGTACTAAGAAAGAAATGCCTTTGACATTGGGTCATGAAATTAGTGGAGTGGTGATTGAAGGACCTGAACATTTAGTTTGGAAGAATGTAATTGTTCCTGCTGTTTTGCCCTGCGGCGATTGTGAATTGTGCAATAAAGGCCGAAGCAATATGTGCCAGAAACAATTGATGCCTGGAAATGATTTTCATGGCGGTTTTGCTTCTCATATTGTTGTTCCCCATCAATATTTATGTCCAATTCCTGATTCTATATTAGAGAAATATCCTTTAGCGGAACTTTCAGTCATTGCCGATGCAATATCTACTCCATACCAAGTGATGAAAAAATCTGAACTGGAAGAAGGGGATTTGGCGATTGTAATTGGAGTCGGCGGAGTCGGTGTTTATGGAGCATTAATCGCCAAAATAATGGGCGCTAAAGTCTTAGCGATTGACATCAATGATGAAAAATTAGACCAGGCAAAAGCACATGGCGTAGATGCCACTTTAAATTCTAAAGGTTTAACCAACAGAGAAATAAAAACTAAAGTAAGAGAGGTTGCCAAAGAATTGGGAGCTTCCAAGTTCGGTTGGAAAATTTTTGAAATCTCAGGTACAGCTCCGGGTCAAGAATTGGCATTTAGTTTAATAACATTCACCTCAACTTTAAGCATAGTAGGATTTACGATGAATAAATTAGAGGTGCGGTTAAGCAATCTCATGGCTTATGATGCAAAGTTGATTGGTACTTGGGGTTGCAAGCCTGAACTGTACCCAGAAGTCGTTGATTTAATTGCATCCGAAAAATTAAACATTAAAGATTTCGTGCAAACAATCCCTATGTCTCAGATCAACGAAGTATTTAAAAACACTTTGGAACATAAATATAGCAAACGGTCTGTCTTGACCCCGGATTTTTAGTAAATAATAACGATTTGAAATTGGAAAAATATTTAAATTCAACAACGTTCATTGACTTTAATTCTACCGAAGTTCGGGAATTTGTAGATAGCTGTACAAGCGAAGATTTGAATATAAACGAAAATATGATTCGGCTGTATTACAAAGTTCGTGATACAATAAGGTACGATACTTATAATGTGTTTTTTGAGCCGTCATTTTTCAAAGCGAGTCAAACTATAAAAAACGGTTTTGGGTTTTGCATTCCCAAATCGATATTGTTGGCAGCTGTGGCCAGATGTATTGGGGTTCCTTCCCGTTTGGGATTTGTGGATGTCACCAACCATATTGCATCAGAAAAAATAATAAAGCGGATGCGAACAAATATTTTTGTATTCCATAGCTACACAGATCTTTTTTTGAACGGTAAATGGGTGAAGGCTACACCAGCCTTTAACAAAACAATGTGCGAGAAATTTAATGTCGAACCACTTGACTTTGACGGGACAACTGACTCCTTATTCCAGCAGTTTGAAAAAAATGGAAATAAATATATGGAGTACATACATGACTATGGCGTCTTTGATGATCTGCCATATGAAAAGATGATGGGGGTATTAAAGAAATCATATCCGCATTTATTTGAAGAATACAATGAGGATTTCCACCAAGCCTCTCATAATAAAAGTTGAACGAAATAATATTCTATTTTCTAAAAAATTAAATATTTCAGTATGTTGATTAATCACAATTTAACAAGACACAAATATTCTGACATTATTTATGAAAAAAGATCTGTAAAAGATCTGAATGGTAATGATGTAGATGGATTATATAATGCGTGGATAATAATAAATAATCCATCTCAATATAATTCTTATACAACGCAAGCTGTCAAAGAAATCATCTTGGCCATGCGGGAAGCTTCTAACGACAGGAGCGTGGTGGCAGTAGTTTTTACGGCTGTTGGCAATAAAGCATTTTGTACTGGCGGCAACACCAAAGAATATGCAGAATACTACGCCGGAAACCCGCAAGAGTACAAACAATATATGCGGTTGTTCAACGATATGGTTTCAACCATATTGATGAACGACAAGCCTGTTATTTGCCGTGCCAATGGAATGCGGATTGGTGGTGGGCAGGAAATTGGGATGGCATGTGACTTCACTATTGCCCAAGATTTGGCTCGCTTTGGACAGGCTGGGCCAAAGCATGGAAGTGCGCCCGATGGTGGTTCCACTGACTTTTTGCATTTATTTGTAGGCGTTGAGCTGGCGATGTTCTCCTGCACGGTTTGCGATCCTTGGTCTGCCCACGAAGCTATGCGTTATGGCTTACTGACAGAGGTTGTGCCTGCCCTTAAAGTAAATGGAAAATATATCCCAAATCCCATGGTCCGGACTGATAGATGGACAAGTAAAAAGACGGGAGAAATTATTTACGGCAAATTAAAGAGAGGGGAATCAATGACAAAAGGAAAAGAACTGCTCAAGTCTGGAGAAATAGATTTGTCGCTGTTGGATGAAGCAGTTGAAAAAATGTGTACTAAATTAATGATGACGTTCCCAAATTGTTTAAGTAAAACTATTAACTCAATCAGGAAGAAAAAATTAGAACACTGGGACCAAAATAAAGAATCGAACCGGGATTGGTTGGCATTAAACATGATGACCGAAGCTAAAGCAGGATTTAAAGCATTTAATGACGGACCAAGAGGAGATAGAGAAATTGATTTTGTAAAATTGAGACAAATGTTAGCAGAAGGGATGGAGTGGAACGATGAAATGCACGAAGCAATTTCCCCACAGTACAAAACTGAAAGCGTCTTATGATGGAAAAGATCAAATTAAATTTTACGCATAATAATGAGGTCGCCAATATTGTGTTGGATGATGGGAAAGGGAATGTGTTGGATAATACAATGATGTTGGAACTACTTGAATTATTTTCCCAATTTAAAGATAATAAGGATATCAAACTTATTACCTTTCAGGGAGAGGGCAAACATTTTTCTTTTGGTGCCAGTGTTCCGGAACATACAAAAGAATATGCTGAAATGATGATTAAAACCTTTCACCGGATCTTCTTTAAAATAATAGATTTAAGCATTCCGACATTGGCCAAAATTTCCGGCCAATGTTTAGGAGGTGGAATGGAATTGGCATTGGCTTGCAATTTTATGTTTGCCGATAAAACAGCCATTTTAGCTCAACCTGAAATAATATTAGGTGTATTTCCTCCACCGGCTTCTATTATGTTACCGTTAAAAATTGGAAATGCACGGGCTGAAGAAATATTGTTGACCGGAAGGAATATCCACGCTGAAGAAGGTGAGCGTATTGGATTGCTAAATAAAGTTTTTGAAGATAAAGAAGCGTTAAGTGCCGGTGTTGATAAATGGATAAATAAAAACATTATTCCAAAAAGTGCTTCCTCGTTAAAGTTTGCCGTTAAATCAGCCCGCACAACATTTAATTATATTATGAGTAATAAATTACCAGTATTGGAACATATGTATGTAAAGCAATTGATGGAAACAAAGGATGCCAACGAAGGCATTAATTCATTTCTGGAAAAAAGAAAACCTGATTGGGTAAACTGTTAAATAGAAATGATAAAAACAGAATTAAAAAGCGCCGTTATCAAATTCGCAGGAGACTCTGGGGATGGAATGCAATTGGCAGGAATGCTGTTTACCGATACCACTGCCAATAAAGGAAACGAAATTGCTACCTTCCCAGATTTCCCATCGGAGATAAGGGCTCCACAAGGAACTGTAGCTGGTGTTTCAGGATTCCAAATTCATTTTGGGGAATCGGGAGTGTACAGCCCAGGCGATGCACCAGATGTATTAATTGCCATGAATCCAGCTGCTTTAAAAGCTAATTTGAGTAATCTTAAACCGGCTTGTACCATTATTATCGATAGCGACAACTTTACTGAAAGAGCCATTGGAAAAGCAGGGTTCTCAAGGAACCCGCTGGAAAACGGGATTCTTTCTGACTATCAAATCATTGAAGCTCCAATTACCTCCTTAACCAAATCAAGTATCGCTGATTTAGGGTTGGATAACAAAAGCGTGGTTCGTTGTAAAAACATGTTTGCCTTAGGGATGGTGTTTTGGCTGTTTAATGAGTCTTTAGATCAAACCATTAATTTCTTTAAACAAAAATTTGCTAAGAAACCGGCACTGGTAAAAGCCAACATCAAAGTATTGCAAACCGGATTTCATTTTGCGGAAACGGTTGAAGCATTTACCTCTTCATTTTTTGTTCCATCGGCCAAAAAAGTAGCAGGAATTTACCGGAACTTAACAGGAAACCAGGCGACGGCCTGGGGCCTGTTAGCTGCTGCAAAGAAAGCAAACAGGGATCTGTTTTTAGGTACGTATCCAATTACTCCAGCAACCGATATATTGCATGAATTGACCAAGCATAAGTGGGCTGGGGTGAAAATCTTTCAAGCAGAAGATGAAATAGCAGGTGTTTGTTCCGCAATAGGTGCCAGCTTCGCCGGGGATTTAGCTGTTACAACCACTTCGGGGCCTGGAATGGCGTTGAAAACCGAAGCCATCGGATTAGCCATTATGACGGAATTGCCTTTGGTGATAGTCAACGTGCAACGAGGCGGGCCATCAACTGGTTTGCCCACTAAAACTGAGCAAAGCGATTTATCACAGGCATTGTATGGAAGAAACGGGGATAGCCCGGCAGTGGTTATCTCAGCCAGTACTCCCGCTACCTGTTTTGATTGGGCTTTTGAAGCCTGCCGGATTGCTGTGGAACATATGACCCCCGTGATTTTGCTGACCGAAAGTTATATTGCAAATGGTACAGAACCCTGGAAAATTAAATTGCTCGACGAACTGGCTGAAATCCATCCCAACACTGCCGAAAGCCATGAGGATTGGCAACCCTATAAAAGAGATAAAAAGACCCTGGCCCGCAAATGGGTCGTACCTGGAACAACAGGATTTGAACATCGGATAGGTGGGTTGGAAAAAGAAGACATTACTGGAAATGTTTCTTATATGCCGCTGAACCATGAAAAAATGGTTCACTTGAGAGCCGAAAAAGTAGCAATGGTCACAAATGATATTCCGCTTCAAAAAGTGAAAGGGAGAAATGCCAACCAATTGTTGGTTATTGGCTGGGGAGGGCAATTCGGTATTTTATTCGGAGCGGTTAGTAAATTACAAATTGAAGGTAAAAATATTGCTTTTACCCATTTTAATTATATCCATCCATTGCCCAGAAACACCAAAAAAATATTTGAAGGATTCGAAAGAATTGTGGTGTGTGAATTAAATAATGGGCAATTTGCAAATTACCTGCAAGCGCAATTTCCTGAATATAGATTTGAACGATTTAACAAAATGCAGGGTCTTCCTTTTACAGTAAAAGAATTAAAAGGAAAGTTTAACGAATTATTGAACGATGATTAATATGGAAACAACTGCCGTGCAATGCGCATTAAAACCTAAAGAATATGCCAGCGACCAGGAAGTAAAATGGTGCCCAGGTTGTGGCGATTATGCTGTGTTAAGTGCTGTTCGAAAAACCTTGTCCGAATTAAATATTCCCAAAGAAAAAGTCGCTTTTATTTCTGGAATAGGATGTTCGTCACGCTTTCCATATTATATGGGTTCCTATGGTTTTCATACTATACATGGTAGGG
Source organism: Saprospiraceae bacterium (assembly GCA_029263015.1). Classification (GTDB taxonomy): domain Bacteria; phylum Bacteroidota; class Bacteroidia; order Chitinophagales; family Saprospiraceae; genus UBA6168. The sequence continues at coordinate 66,211 of JAJCYI010000079.1, forward strand.
CTGCGGGGGTGGCCACAGGCGTTAAAATCGCTAATCCAGATTTAAGTGTGTGGATTATTTCTGGCGATGGGGATGCGCTGGCAATTGGAGGCAATCACTTTATCCATGCTATTCGTAGGAATATTAATGCTAATCTTCTTTTATTTAATAACCAGATTTATGGTTTAACAAAAGGTCAATATTCGCCCACTTCTGAGTTAGGGATGATTACCAAATCATCACCACACGGCACTATTGAAGAACCTTTTTCTCCCGGTGAGTTGGCCATTGGCTCCCAAAGTAAATTTTTTGCCAGGGTGGTGGATACCGACCTGAAAACCATGGTCGCCGTATTAAAACAAGCGGAACAACATAATGGGTTATCTGTAATTGAAATCTTACAGAACTGTGTGATATTTAATGACAAAATCCATTCGGCCATTACAGGTAAAGAAACCAAAGCTGAAAACCAATTGATTTTGGAACACGGCAAACCCATGTTGTTTGGCGCTGAAAAAAATAAAGGATTGCGTTTAATGGGTTTGGAACTGGAAGTGGTAACTGTGGGGGAAAATGGCATTACCGAAGCCGATGTTTTAGTTCACGATGCCGGAAACCCCAACCCAACATTACATTATATGCTTACCCAGTTAAAATCACCAGAATTCCCAGTTGCCTTGGGGGTAATTAGAAATATAAAAGCTCCCACATACGACCAAGCACTGCACAACCAACGAGCTGAAGAAAAAGCAAATAGCAAATTCCATTCTTTGAATGACCTGTTTTTAAGTGGGAACACATTTCGAGTTAATTAGGTATTTTTCATAAAATATTATCGAGTATAGCCCATCTTTGAGATTAGCTTTGAACTCATTCCTTGCACGCCTGCCAATAAGCTGTTAGTTAAATTAGGAGGTAACTTAAAGTTACCTCCTAATTTAAAAACCTGATAATCAATGAAATATAAATTGATTTAATGTATCTGTTTTTGATTAAAAAAAATGCACGGACTATTGTTATTTGCGAACAAGTCTAATAGTGTTGGATGAAGTATCGTTAGCATCAAACAGAATTGTGTGTAATAAGCACCTGCAAGGGTAATTGGTTGAATAATGAGGTCTGGCAACTAATCGTGTAAAATCCGCCAGAATTTTAACATTTCCCTCATTTTCTTTTTTTAATCACATTAAGATGGTGCTGCAACGGGAGTAATTCATATTGGGATAGGACATATCGTTCAATTTCTTCCCTGGCCCCCTTTTTACCCCTGACAAATTTGTTGTTTCGTTCCACCCTTAGCCAAAGCTCTACTTCTACGATTTTAGGACGCTGCCATTTATGGAAGGTGCTGACTTCAACGCCCCTATGCCATAGGCTTTGGAAGCAACCTTTTCGTTTAATTGCACGTAATAAAACGTAATTTTGACTGACAGGTTTTTTCTTAATTAACAGCAGGTATTATGATGTACTTCAGGGTTTCGTTCACTTCCGGGCTTTCTGCCTCTGCCTTTTTTCTAACATTTATTATTCTTCTTTGTAATTCTTGTACAAACCCCTCCGGGAACTCTGAAGGGCAAGACCCCCTTTTCTCCTTGCTGCCGTCCAAAACCACCCATATTGACTTCAAGAATGTATTAGAAGAGAATATCTACAATGACGACAACATCCTCTCGTATTACCACTTTTCCAACGGCGCAGGAGTCGCCGTTGGCGATGTGAACAACGACGGTCTGCCCGATGTGTTTTTTACAGGAAATCAGGTCTCAAACAAGCTATTCCTGAACAAAGGAAATTTCCAGTTTGAAGACATAACCGATAATGCCGGTATCAACGAGCACAAACGCTGGGCAACGGGAGTGACTATGGCCGATGTCAACGGCGACGGGTGGCTGGATATTTACATATGCCAATCTGGCGCCGGCGGAAACCCGGCTCATCGGCAAAATTTGCTATTTATCAATAATGGAGCCACCGGAGGTAGTGTTACTTTTTCAGAAAAAGCCGCAGAGTATGGACTGAATGATGGCAATGAAAGCACTCAGGCCGCTTTTTTCGACTACGACAAAGACGGAGACCTGGACTGTTTTGTGATGAACGAATCCAAATACGTTCACGTGGTATATGCTGTTGTATTCGAGGCTTTAAAAGACAAAAACAACCTCATGGAAGCCAGTAGTAATCTGTTCCGCAACGACAACGGCAAATTTGTGAATGTTACCGAAGATGCTGGAATGCTCCGTTATGGTTTCGGTCTTGGGCTGTCCATCAGCGATTTGAACGAAGATGGCTGGCCCGACATATACCAGGCCAACGATTATTCAGTACCGGATTTTATATACATCAACAACGGCGACGGCACCTTCACCGATAAAACAAAAGAAATGACACGCCATATCGAGTTTTCGGGAATGGGCTGCGATATCGCCGACATCAACAACGACGGCCTGTTCGACATTGCCGTTTTGGACATGCCGCCCAATGACCACGTGCGCAACAATACCATCATGGACATCATGGATGCTGAGGCGTTTCACTATTATGTGGACAAGCTCGGCTATCCTGTGCAGTACATGTTTAATTCCCTTCAACTGAACAATGGTAACGGAACTTACAGCAACATCGCCGGTTTGGCAGGTGTACTCCGAACCGACTGGAGCTGGGCTGCTCTGTTGGCCGATTTCGATCAGGATGGATACAAGGATTACTTCGTCACCAACGGTTTTCGACGCTATGCAATGGACGGCGATTTCATGCGCGCCATGGCAAATAAGAGGAAGGCCCATAACGGCACCGTGCCCAACGAGTTTCGCAAGGATTTGTATGAAATGATGCCGGAAATAAAGCTCTCCAACGTGGCTTACCACAACAACCAAGACCTCACCTTCACCGATAGCGCAGCCTCCTGGGGCCTCGGACAGCTGGCCTATTCCTACGGAGCGGCCTATGCTGATCTTGACTTGGACGGCGACCTGGATTTGGTGGTAAATAATATAGACGATGAAGCCTTTGTTTACCGCAATAATGCTTCGGAGCAGCACCGTGGCAATTTCCTGGTGGTAAAACTTAAAGGGAAATTGACAGCCTGCTCCAAAGTCACCATTCATTACGGTAATGCCCTTCAATCTGGTGAATTGATGAACACCCGTGGCTATATCTCGTCTGTGGAGGAGTTGGTCCATTTTGGGTTGGGCCAGGTTGAAATGGTGGACAGTCTGGAGGTAGTCTGGCCTGACGGGCGCATCTCCAAGCTGCAAAACGTTGCAGCAAATCAAGCCTTGGTCATTGACGAGAGCAGCGCCGTACCTTTTGAAAAACCTTTGGTTCCACCTGTGCAACCCCTTTTTAATAGGGTTGATCCACAGACATTAGGGGTGGCCTTTACACACAAGGAAAATGTGTTCGATGACTTCATAAAGGAAAAATTGCTTCCACATAAGCAGTCTAAACTCGGTCCTAAGATAGGAGTGGCAGATGTGAACAGCGACGGTTTGGAAGACTTCTTCATCGGAGGTGCGGCTTTCCAGAGTGGTGTTTTGTTTCTCCAAAATACTAACGCTGAATTTAACAAGGCGGAGGCCCAACCCTGGCAAATAGATGCGTTCTGCGAAGATATGGAACCCCTGTTTTTCGATGCGGACAACAATGGTTTTCCTGACCTTTACCTCACCAGTGGCGGTGGCGGTGAGTTTCGGGACAACGATGCCAATTTACAAGACCGGCTTTATGTGAGCCCCGGCGATGGGCAGTATTTTAAAGTAAAAAATGCTCTAGCTGAGATGCTGCAAAGCACCAATTGTGCGAAAGCTGCTGATTTCGACCACGATGGCGACCTCGACTTATTCGTAGGCGGTGCGGCTGTCTCCGGACGTTACCCATACCCCTGCCGCAGCTATATATTGAAAAATGAAAACTATAAATTTTTAGATGTCACAGGGCAGGCAGCTCCTGCGCTTGTCTCTCCGGGCATTGTGAAAGACGCTCTCTGGACAGACCTGAACAGTGACACATGGCCCGACCTTGTGGTGTTGGGTGAATGGATGTCTATCCGTATTTTTCTCAATGAAAATGGGGTGTTGATAGATGCCTCCGAACAATACGGCACCGCCGCTATAACCGGCTGGTGGCAAAGCCTCGCTGCTGCTGATGTGGACGGCGACGGCGACCAGGACCTCATTGCAGGCAACGTGGGACGGAACACCAAGTTCGAAGCTTCGGCTGCCCAGCCGTTTCATGTTTTTGCCAACGATTTTGACAAAAACGGCACCACCGACGTAGTGCTGGCCAATTATTATAAGGGTAAGCTCGTACCTATCAAAGGCCTGGAATATTCAGTCATGCAAATGCCTTCTCTTGAGAGGAAATTAATGAGCTACCGCGATTTTGCCAATGCCAGCCTGGAAGAAATTTACGGCAAGAAAGACCTTAAGGAATCACTCCATTTGCAAGCTACCACCTTTGAATCTATCATTCTTTTAAATGAGGGAGGATCCTTTACACCAAAACCCCTGCCCATCGAAGCACAGTTCGCGCCTATCAACGGAATCATCCCCTACGATTTTGATTCTGATGGTAAAATGGACTTGCTCGTGGCCGGAAATATGTACGATACCGATGTAGAAATACCACGGTACGATGCCGGTAATGGCCTGATTCTAAAGGGTGTGGGAGACGGAAGTTTTCTGCCGCTTACTATCCACCAGAGCGGATTTTTTGCGCCCGGAAATGTGAAAGATATTAAACTTCTCAGTCTGGCAAGTGGATGCGACCACTTGGTTTTAGTCTCAAACAACGATGGCCCTCTTGAAGTCTTTAGGCTTAATGGCGGTGAAATGCCGGACATTCAATAAGCCGGGCAGGTAGTCCATTTAAAAATCTTTAATAAAACAAGGGCGTAACATTCTTGGTTCTTAGACAAATCCTGTGGAGATACACCAAATCCAAAATACGAGGCTTTAATTGGGATGTATAAATATTTATAAATCAATGCTTTGTGGAAAGTGAAAGTTGACAACTTTTCAAAAGTTGTCAACTTTGAGCCCATCTCCACGGGATTTGTCTAAGAACCAAAAAAAATAAAGTAGGAGAGAAAAAGGGAAGGAAAGAATCTTCATGGAGTTCGGTATGAAATTGTAAATGCAGCATACTTTCCAACCACCGACAAGGAAAAGCGACATAAAACGGATCGGCGGGATTGCCGATAAATTAGTGCGGTGTTTACTCATTCTTGGCATACAGGCACATGGTAATAAGTCTTGGCTGATACTTATAGCCACCTCCTTTTTGATAATGGTCGAAGCACCCTTGGTCTGCCTAAAACTCCAACAGACAGACCGGTTTGCAAAGGAGAACTTTGCTTTTCTGCAGGAGGCTGCATCATAGGTCCCACTGAAAAATTGTCACCAATGATTATTTTACCACCCGCAGATACTACACATTCACGCAGATTATTCTTTGGGCAATTGCCTAAATTTATCTGCGTATATCTGTTGAATCTGCAAGCAGCTGACCGATGATACAGCCTCCTGCCTAACATACAACTCTAAAATCGAAACCCGATCATGACATGTAATGCGGACAATACCAACTGGAAAAATGCTACCGGAATTAGATTATGGATTGCCCTTGCAATGGGCTTTGGCCTTTCATTCATCTCCTGCGATGAGACTGTGCCCGGCGTGTTTGTGGATGTGACACAAGAGGCGGGCATTGGTTTTAATTACAACTTCGGGGATTATACCTACGGAAATATCCTCGAAAGTAGTGGTTCCGGCGTGACGGTATTTGACTACGACGGCGATGGTGACCAGGACTTGTACTTGCTCAATGGCACGTACCTCGAAGGTATCAGCGACGCTCAGGGGAAGGTTTTTGAGAATACCCCGAATGAACTCTACCGCAACAATGGCGACGGCACTTTCACCGAAGTAGGCCAACAGGCCGGCATTGACGATCGGCACTGGAGCATGGCCGCCGGTGCGGTAGACTTCGACGCCGATGGCGATTTGGACCTCTACCTGCTGAACTACGGCCCAAATGTTTTTTATCAAAACAACGGGGATGGTACCTTCCGGGATGCCACCGCCGAAACAGGCTTGCAAGGTCCCGAAACACTCAATGGTTTTACAAAATGGAGTGTTGGCGCGGCTTTTTGGGATTACGACCGGAATGGGACACTGGACTTGATGGTGGGCAACTTCCTGGCCTTCGACCCAGCCTATAAAACCCCCGGACACCCGGACATGATGCCGCACCCCTCAGAATACCGAGGCCAACCTTCCTTTTTTTACCGGCAAACACTTGGTGGCCGGTTCAAGGAAGCCACTGCCCAAATCGGGTTGTATCATCCAGATTCAAAATGCATGGGGCTGACGGTATTTGACGGCGACGGCGACGGCGGGATGGATATTTTGCAGGTCAACGACCACCAGGCTAATTTCCTTTTTCGCACCAATGGGGCTGGGGGGTTCCTTGAAACGGGTATCGCCAGTGGTATCGCCGTGAACGATGCGGGCGCGCCAACTGGCTCCATGCACCCCTCCATCGGCGACATGGATGGCGACGGGCTGATAGATGTGCTGGTCACCGACCTGGAACACGGGGCGCTCTACCACAATTTGGGCAATGGCCTGTTTGAAGATATTACTGCACGGAGTGGCCTGGCTAATGTTTTCACAGGGAAAGGTGGTTGGGCTGCCACTTTATTCGACTACGACAACGATGGCGATCTCGACATTTTTTCCGCCAACGGTACTGCGGAAGTGCTTGCTGAGCAATATCCCCTGCTTTTGAAAAACAACGGCAAAGGGCAATTCAAGGATGCAGGTGTCGAAGGCGGTGTGTATTTTCAGCAAAAACGTTCCGGCCGCGGGGCAGCCTGCTGGGACTACGACAACGACGGCGACCTTGACCTTGTCGTGTCACACGTTGACCTGAAAGCCACGGCGGTATTGCTCCGCAACGAAAGCCGAATTGATAACCACTGGCTAGGCCTAACGCTCCTCGCCCGGAATGGCTCTACCGCATGGCCTGGTGCCAAAATTACCGTAACGGCAGGTAAAAAAACCCAGGTGTTGGTGAATCAACCTGGCAATTCCTACCTTAGCCACAGCGATCTACGGATGCATGTCGGGTTGGGTAGCCATGCCCAGGTTGACAGGATGGAAGTCGAATGGCCAGATGGCAATAAAGAAGTTTTTGAAAATATCGGAGCTGACCAGTATTTGGAGATTAGGCAAGGCTCCGGGAAAAAATAGCATTCAATGCGAAGCAGAGTTCATTTAAAAAATAACCTTCTTTGACAAATAGTGTGGTATCGGTCGCTTCTTGTTTTTTCTGCACCACAGGAATTGTCGAAGTACAAAAATAAAATCATGAACCACGATTACATCAGCCGGGTAATTGACCTGACACATCCCGAAAAGAATACTATCCACAACATGACCAACGAGCAGGCAGAGCAGTTGCTAAAATCAGGTGACAGCGAAGCAGTCAGGAAGATTGACGGACAGTTTTCGCTTATTTCCGTCGATGGTAAGACCATCAGGTTGGCTCGGTCCATTGGCAGACCATTACGGTATTTTATCGCAAAGCGCGCTGAAGGTCCGAATCTGGTGGTTGCGGAGCGAATCGATGCTATTTATAATTACCTCGAAGCGGAGGGTCTGGACGACCAATACCACCCCTCCTATACGAGAATGGTGCCTGCGCATTACATCACCACCATTCATTTGCTGGGCTGTCCAGATCCCAATCCTGTTTACGAGCGGTTTTTTACGCCGCTTCGCAATAAGTATCCGATGGATGACATCGGAAAACTCGGCGCCATTTATATGAGCGCATTGTACCAGGAAATAAAAAAATGGTTGAAGAACCGGGCTAATTCGGGACCCATTGGGGTGAGCTTTTCCGCTGGTATAGATAGTGGATCGGTTTTCCTGCTATCTTACCATGCGTTATTGGAATTGGGCGAAAACCCGTCGCGACTCAAAGCCTTCACGCTTAGTGTGGATGGTGGTGGTGCCGATGTGCAGCAGGCCCGCCAGTTTTTGGAAAAGGTGGATCTCGGCTTGTTTTTGGAGGAAATCGAGGTTCCATCGGCGGCACTGGATTGGAAGAAGGCTATTAAGATTGTGGAAGATTACAAGTCGTTGGATATTCAGGCGGCCACGATGAATGTGGCTCTGCTGGAGGGTATCAGGAAGCGCTATCCAGATTGGAAGTATATCATTGACGGCGACGGGGGCGACGAAAACATGAAAGATTACCCTATTGAAGAAAATCCGGAGTTGACCATAAAGAGCGTCTTGAATAATTTGATGTTATACCAGGAAGGCTGGGGCGTGGACTCCATCAAGCACTCCCTTACTTACTCCGGAGGTCTGAGCCGTAGCCACACTCGCTCCACGGCTCCGGCGGATTGGCTCGGTTTTGAAAGCTACAGCCCTTACACCTTGCCCAATGTCATCGAAATTGCTGAAGGCATCCCGTTCATAGAATTGACGGAGTGGAAACACGACAAACTATACGCCCTTAAAGGCACCATTGTGGCCAGCGGGGTCAAAGCTGTCACGGGCATCGACATGCCGGTATTTCCCAAAAGACGCTTCCAGCACGGGGCTGTAGAAACGCCGGTATTCCATCAGCTTTTCCCGAAAAAGGACATCGCCTACCGCCAGGCTTTCCAGACTGTATATGAACCGATTTCCTGATTTTGACATGGACGACCGATGGATACTATCCCATCGGTCGTCTAAAAATCTTGTAGAAGAGCGCACGCCATACGCTTTTCTGGCAGAAGAGGAGCACTCCGCTTCCGGTACCATCAATATAGTGGCGACAGTTTTTCTGACGAACCAAGAATGTCCTTTTCGCTGCCTTATGTGCGACCTCTGGAAAAACACCACCAGAGATAAGTCGCTACCGGGCGTCATCCCGCACCAGATAGCCCACGCCTTGGCACAGTTGCCGCCTGCCCGGCAGATCAAACTGTACAACTCCGGGAATTTCTTTGATACAAAGGCCATACCCCCCGAAGATTATGAAAGAATAGCCAAATTGCTCGACCCTTTCGAGACCGTTATCGTGGAGTGTCACCCGAAACTCATTAATAAGCGGTGTCTCCAATTCGGCGATATGCTGCGGGGCAACCTGGAGATGGCCATCGGGCTCGAAACGGTCCACACGGAAGTGCTCAAAAAACTGAATAAGCGCATGAACCTGAAAGAATTCCGGCAATGCGTGAAGTTTTTGACAGACAATGGCGTCCGCACACGGGCTTTTACCCTTTTGCGTCCGCCATTTCTCACTGAGCAAGAAGGTGTGATTTGGGCTAAAAAAACCCTGGATTTTGCTTTCGATTCGGGGGTGGAATGTTGCGTAGTGATACCCACAAGGCCAGGAAATGGGGCGATGGATTGGTTGCAGTCGGAAGGTTTTTTTTCTCCACCTACCTTCTCCTCGCTGGAACAGGTGATGGAGTATGGGCTTCAACTGAGCGCTGGCCGTGTATTTGCCGATTTATGGGATTTGGAAATCTTCTCTGATTGTCCGCATTGTTTTGAAATGAGAAAAAAACGGTTGAAAGGTATGAACCTCCAACAGGTAGTGCTACCTGAAATAACCTGCGAGTGCAATATTCCTGAAACTGCTTAGTGACAAAAGTCATCCTCCAGTTAGCCAGTATTGTCATACATTAGAGTTTTGGTAACTATTTAGGTGGTATAAATCATTGATTTTCAGTTGTTTATAAAAAACATAGAAATTCAAATACGAATTATTGATTTCATAAATAACTGACAACCAATAACATAATATTTTTATTAATTTGTTTAATGAAAATTCATTTTTCGTAAATGATTGAATTTCAATTAATTATAAAACTTTGACCACCTGAGTAGTTACAAGTTTTGTAACTATTTAATTTTTATCACTCAGCGCAATCTTTTTCAGCCTCAGAACGCGGTGGGGATCCCATGTTAATATGATGTTTGTCCAGGGCACAAATTTCTGGCTGATAATGGAGTTCCGGGCAGGCTAAAAAAATCCTGGTCTTATGAGCGCCCATTCAACAAAACATTCTAGCGAAAAAGAATGGCAACACAAATTATTATTATTTGTTTCAGCCTTTCTTGTGTTCGAAACGGTAACGGGTTTATCCATTTACCTGCTACCGTTTAGCCTTTCCAATCAAGTCATGGTAATTCTCCATACATTAGGAGGCCTGATTTTTACGCTACCATTCCTGTTTTATATTGCCCGGCACATCATGGTGTACCGATGGAAGAAATTTGACCATTTTAAGCTGACGGGCTTTGTGGCAATGGTAATCGGCTTGGCCCTGTCGGTCAGCGGGTTGATTTTGACCTGGCAAGCCGCTTTTCAGCCCAAAATCAGCCAAACATGGGATATGATACATGTGGTTTCTACTTTTGCCTTTATCGTATTCCTCGTGCCGCATGCCATATTGCCTATGGTGCGCAATTACCAAGCACGCACGTCTGGAGTCATGCAATCCATTGTAACTGCCCAGAACAAGTATGTGTCGAATACGGCCATTTTATCCATTATTTTATTAGCGACAATATTGTTGGCAGGATACAGCTACGAGCCGACATCCTTGAATAATACGTTTCCAGAAGACTATAACTTGTCCTACGGTGGTGACCGGCCCTTTGCGCCGAGTCTTGCTACTACCAACACGGGTGGGGCTTTCGACTCCAAATCAATGAGTGGATCAGAAGGTTGCGGGACGACTGGTTGCCACCAAGAAATTTATGATGAATGGCAAATCAGTGCACACCGATGGTCGGCTATGGATGTAGGATTTCAAAAAGTACAGTCCGTGATGGCAGAGCAAAACGGGCCGGAATCCACTCGGTATTGTGGCGGTTGTCACGACCCCATCTCACTGTTTTCCGGTACCAAAAATATTTTTGTAGAAGATTTAACCAACCTGACAGGCTACCAGGAAGGCATTTCATGCATCTCCTGCCATGCCATCAAAGAGACCGACATCAAGGGAAATGCGAATTATGTAATGACACAACCTGAACGCTACATGTTTGAAATGAAAGAGGGGAAAAATGCCAAATTCATAAGCGACTTCCTCATCCGTTCTTATCCGCAGAAACACATCGAGTCATTACAACACACGCTTTTCAAAAGCCCAGAATTTTGTGCAGCCTGCCACAAGCAGTTTATTGATGAAGAAATCAACAAAGTGGGTTGGGTGCAATTACAGAACCAGTTCGACAACTGGCGCAAAAGCCGCTGGAACCACCCGGGCGACCCCACCCAAACAGTGGAATGCCGCGAGTGCCACATGCCGCTCGTGGAATCGATGGACCCATCCAAAGGTGACTCAGAAGACTATAACCGCACCGCTGACGACAACAAACACCGCAGCCACCGCTTCCTCGCTGCCAACCAGTTCATGCCCAAAGCCTTGAACTTGCAGGGCGCCGATGAACAGATCGAGTTGACTAAAAAATGGTTGAGAGGCGAATTGGATATTCCTGAAATTGCAGACAAATGGAAAAAGGGCCCCGCCGTACCCATCGAATTAATGGTACCAGAGGAGGTGAAAGCTGGTGATGAGGTGAACATCCAGGCTGTGATTACCAATAATAAGGTGGGTCATGAATTCCCGACCGGCCCACTCGACATCATCCAGGCATGGGTGGAAATAGAAGTGACCGACCAAAACGGTAAAGTGGTCTTTACCTCCGGCAACCAGGATGAAGAGCACTTTATCGAGCCGGGAGCATTTATGTTCAAGGCCGAACCTGTGGATCAATACGGCAACCTCATTGACAAGCACAACCTCTGGGAAATGGTCGGCGTAAGATACCGGCGCTCGATGTTCCCCGGTTTTTCTGACAAAGCAGAGTACGCATTCTCCTGTCCTTCCACTATGCAAAAAGGAGAAGGAGAGGCAACGGATCCCATCCCACAGACCGAATTTGCGTTTAGCACGGATAAAGCTGGTGAGTTACATGTCAGTGCCAAACTTCTTTATCGTAAGTTTGATCAGTTCCTGTTGAACTTTCTCTTTGGCGCAGATGCCGGCCTTACTTCCCCGGTTACCGTGATGTCAGAAGACCAGAAGACAATTGTTGTAAAATCAAAACGTAACTGACCCCCCTATGCTGCAAAAAGTACCGAAGCGCAGAAGAAAAGTGATCATCACGGCCCTTTTGGGGTTGGTGGCCATTGCTGTGATCCTGATTTTGATGTTTTTGTTGACCCCTGCAAAAACCACTTACCTGCCTGGCAAAAATACGGAAGGCCTGACGACGGACCTGCATCGCGACATCCCCGAAGACTACCCGCGGGTGGCTTTTGCTGACGTCACGAAAAGTGCCGGTATTAATTTCATGCATTTTCAAGGCGAACGCAGCTTTCAACTGCCCGAAGACATGGGATCTGGTGCAGCCTGGGGAGATTACGACAACGACGGCTGGCTTGACCTTTTTGTCGTGAACTTCTCCGGGCCGCTCACAAAGGATGGCATAGTGCCGCAAGGTTCGCCTGCAGCATGTGTCTTGTACCACAACAACAGAGATGGCACCTTCACCGATGTTAGCCTGCAGGCTGGAGTAGGCATCGAATGCTGGGGCATGGCCGCAGCTTGGGGGGACTACGACAACGACCATTGGCCGGACATTTTCATTTCCGCTTATGGCAAGAACCACCTCTTACACAACAACGGTGACGGCACCTTCTCTGAGCGGAGCGACAGGGCCGGTCTGGCCGGTTACGAAGGGTTTTGGGCTGGAGCTGCATGGGGAGATTTCAACCTCGACGGCTTTCTGGATATCTATGTCTGTGGGTACGTAAAGTACACCTACCAGACCTCCATCGAAACGAACATGCAATACGACGTGGAAGTCCCCACCAGTATCAATCCTTCTTCATTTCCTCCGGAGCGCAACCTCCTGTTTAAAAATAACGGCAACGGTACATTTACGGAAATTGGGAAGAAGGCAGGCGTGGCGGGCGAAAACGGACGGAGCCTCTCCGCTGCCTGGGCCGACTTCGACGCAGACGGCTGGCCCGACATCTACGTCGCCAATGATGTCTCCGACAATGTTTTGTATAAAAATATGGGCAATGGCACTTTCCAGGAAATCAGCCATAATGCACTCGTGGCCGATTATCGCGGCGCCATGGGCATTGCCGTTGGCGATTGGGACGGGGATGCTGACTACGATATGTTCGTCACTCATTGGGTGGCACAGGAAAATGCCCTTTACAGCAACCTCTTCACACAACTTACCTCTACCGACAACCCCCTGTGGGATTTGCGTTTCATGGACGAAGCCGACCGCTTCGGCCTCGGGCAAATTGCCCTCGATTTTATCGGCTGGGGCACCTCGTTTTTTGATTACGACAACGATGGGCGGCCCGACCTTTTCGTCGTGAACGGGAGCACGTTCCAGGAAACAGAGAACTCCCGGCTTTTAGTCCCAATGCGCGACCTGCTATTCTGGAACAAGGGGAATAAGGAAGGCTTTTTTGAAGTTTCGCCCGTCGGCGGAATAGTTTTCGAAGAAAAATTAGTCGGGAGAGGCGCTGCCTTCGGCGATTATGACAACGATGGTGACGTTGACATTTTCATCGTCAACAACGGTGGTCCGGCGAAACTTTTGAGAAACGACGGCGGCAATAAAAACAACTGGCTGGAAGTACGGCTGGAAGGCGTGAAAAGCAATTCTTCCAGCATCGGTGTCAAAATGCGGGTGGTGACCGCTGGATCAGCACAAGTGAAGCAGGCCGGAGCACAAGGTTCTTATTGCTCCCAAAACAGCCCCGTCCAACATTTTGGCCTGGGACAGGCCATTCGGGTGGATACGATTGAAGTCACCTGGCCTACCGGCAAATTGCAACGTTTTCTGGATTTGCCGGTAAACCAAATCATCAAAATCGTGGAAGGCCAAAAGGATGTGACCCTCTGATAAATTTAATCATGAAGAAAATCGCCCTGGTATCCCTTGCTGTTTTTGCTGCCCTGTTCGTTGTTATCACGATAAGGAAAAACAAACCTTCAAAGGAGGCGACCAGACAAGGAGACAACACCCACTCCGCCATTGAAAAGGAAAAAGTCATCAAATTTTGGGAGCATTACCGCAAAGCCACCGATTACCGGCTGGACGAGGAATGGGTACTGGCAGCGGAAAACTACCATCTGGCCCTGGCCCTTAATGACCAACACGAAGACGCTCTGTACTATCTGGGCAACATGTACATGGAACTTTCCCAGTACATGGAGTCCGAGGAATGCTGGATAAAGTTGTTACAAGTCAACCCTAATAACTCGCGGGCTTTCCAGCAACTCGGCAGTCTCTATCTGAGCAGTGAGCAGTTGTTTGATATTGACAAAGCAGAAAACGCCTGCCGGGAATCACTGCAAATCAATAAAGAAGAGACGGGACCACTGTTGCTTTTGGGCGAAGTAAAACTAATCCGTGGGCAATTGGATGATGCAGCATCCGATTTTGGAGCGGTGACGGGCTCTAATTTCAAAAGCATAGAGGCCTACTTTCTGGGTGGATACATAGCCTGGAAAAAAGGCGATTTGACAAATGCAAAAAACCTGTTCTCACAAGCGGTCAAATATTCAAAACCCCTTGACATTAGCTCTGACATGGTGATAGGAGAGGGGGATACCAAGCCTGGTAAAGGCTTTGGCAATGTGACCTCAAAATCCGTCTTCCGCCAGTTTATAACTGAACTGCCTGGCGTTCAGCGGGAGCAACCCGAAAAAGCCCTCGAAAAAGCCTATTCCAGCCTGGATGCCTTTTTGGCAGAATTACAAAGAAGGGTACATTTACATTAGCAAGGCAGGTCAACATTCGAATCGTCTTAGTTTTTGCTTTGGAAATGGGAGTTATGTTGATATAATGACTGATTCCATAGTGAAAAATAAGGGCAAAGGAAGCAGCCAAATGTTATAAGTTATTCTTTGCACGATCCTTAAGTTAATGACATTGTCTATAAGGCTTGGAGGAGGTTTAAGAGGTTCAACTATTCTCACACTTTGAATGGCAAACCTCCTTCACCACTTCAACCTCAGGAACAGTTATCAAATTTTCTATTGCATGAAAAATATCATCATACTCGCCCTGATAGCCGCTTTCGCTTTTTTCATTTTTGGTTGTCATGAAAACGAAGAGGAGCTAAAGAAAAAGGAAACGGACATCAGGTTTCTGCACATCGTTGGGGGAGCCTATCTGGAAGCAGGCAAGTTGGAGGAGGCTGAAGAGGCTTATCAAAAGCTGCTTGATTTGAAGCCGGGTGATCTCTCCGGACACGTGAACCTTGCATTGGTTTATCTCAAACAAAACAAGTACAAAGAAGCTGAAACCAAAATAAAGAAAGCACTAAAAAAAGCCCCTGACAACCCTGATATCAGAATGATTTCAGCCAAATATTTCGAACTGACACAACAACCTGACAAAGCAATTGGGGAACTGGAAAAAATTATTGAAAAGAATCCAGATTACGCTATGGCCCTATACAACCTTGCCGGGATGTATGAGCAATTGGGAGGACAAGATGCGCCCGCCAATCGGGAAAAGTACCTGAAGCTAGCCATGGAAAAAGCCCCTGGGAACATCGTCCCACGGCTCGACCTAATTGCACTTTTGATAAAAAAAGGTGAGCACGACGGGGCGACTTATCAATTAGAAGAACTGCCGAAGATCTTTCCCGAATTTCCGAAAGACGCTACCCGGTTTTACGACAAAACCATGGCAGCGCTTCATGCCTCTGACACGGCCACTCTAGCGAACGCCGGCATCATGTTACAAAACTTTTTAAAAGTGACGACGCAATACCAGTCTGATCTGCGTGACTTGAAAGGCCCTGATGGCAACCTCGTGGGCCTTTCCGTGGTTTCCTTAAGAGATTTCAGCATGCTGTATTCCGAGCCAAGTGAGTCCACCCTCAACCAAATCCGATTCCTGGATATTACAGCCAATATGAACTTGAATGCCTCCCCTGAAGTAGGCCAAGCCCCGGCGCAAGCGGAAGGCATTTCCAGCCAATTCACCTTGGGAGATTATGACCTTGATGGGTACGTGGATGTCTATTTCAGCAGTTTTTCTTCTCAAAATTCCACTTCCGTCAAACGATTGCTGAAGAACTATTATGGCGCCATGTTCCAAGATCAAACGAAGGAAGCTGGCATCAATCACACCGGTCGTGAAACTGCTGCTTTGTTCGGCGATTATGACAATGACGGCTATTTCGACTTGTACGTGGTAAAAGACGGCCCCAATGTATTGTACAAAAACAATGGAAACGGCCTTTTTTCGGATGTGGCGGCTGCGGCCAATGTTGACGACCTTGAAACCGGGAATAAGGCACTCTTTCTCGATGCCGATCACGATGGTGATCTCGACCTGCTCGTCACCAGGCCCACATCAAATTTATTGTACCGTAACAACTCGGACGGAACTTTTTCAGAGATGGCCACCGAAATGGGGCTGGGGATGCCCGTAGCAAATTGCGGCGATGCCGATTTTGCCGATTTTGACGAAGATGGCGACCTCGATTTGTTTCTGTCAAATGATGAAACTTCCAATCTACTGTTTTCCAATGAGCGGCATGGCAGGTTCAGCGATGTCACCGCTGGCAGCGGATTGCAAGATTCCAAACCTGCAGTCACTGTGGCTGTTGCCGATTACAACAACGATGGTTCTAACGATTTGCTTCTCCTCTCCAAAACCCCGGAAATGACCGGATTGTACACCAACCGGGGCGATGGAACTTTTGCGCTTGAACCGGCGCCCTGGCTCAAGGCTGCCAGCAATCTCATGCCCCGGGATGCGTCGTTTTTCGATTTTGACAACGACGGATTTCTCGACCTTTTGATGGTGGGAAAACCAATAGCCAAAGGGTACAAAGGTGTATTGCTTTTTCACAACGACGGTAAAGGAATGTTCAACGACGTTTCCAATTTGTTACCATTAAGCGTGGCAGCTGGGCAACAAATCGGAACTGCTGACCACGATAAAGATGGCGATTTGGATGTCTTTATCACCGATTTAAATGGCGAGCTTCATTTGTTCCAAAACGAAGGCGGCAACCTCAACCATTATTTGAACATCCAGCTAGTGGGCCTCCGCAACGGAAACAGCAAAAACAACCATTTTGGCATCGGCGCCAAAGTGGAAATCCGGGTCGGGGAGTTGTACCAGATGAAGGTCGTCACCGAACCAGTTATTCACTTCGGGCTCGGCTCCCGGTTGAAGGCTGATGTACTTCGGGTAATCTGGACCAATGGCGTGGCTCAAAACAGGTTTTTTCCCGGCAGCGACCAGGACTATTTAGAATCGCAGGTTTTGAAAGGCTCCTGCGCCTTCCTCTACACCTGGGACGGTGAGAGGTACGTATTCTCCAAAGACATGATGTGGCGAAGTGCCTTGGGTATGCCCTTAGGGATTATGGGGGGCAACACGGCCTACGCACCAGCAGACCCATCGCAGGAGTACCTGAAAATACCGGGAGAACAGATGAAGTTGCAAGATGGCAAGTACACCATTCAAATAACCGAGGAACTTTGGGAAACTGCCTATTTCGACAATCTGGAATTAGTGGTTTTGGATCACCCCCAAACCGAGCAGGTCTTTGTGGATGAACGGTTTACACTGCCCCCTTACACAGATAAATACGATTTATTCGCTGTGCAAAAAAAACATCCACCAGTTTCGGCTATCGATAGGGCAGGTACCAACTTGCTCCCACAAATTCTGAAAAAGGATGACTATTATATTTCCAATTTCCAGGTAGCCGAATACCAGGGCATAACGGAAACCCACGACCTGGTACTCGACCCCGGAAAGGATCTGCCGTCGTCTGGCGAGGTGCTGTTATTTTTAAATGGATGGATATTCCCGTCCGATGCCAGCATCAACGTTGCACTGGGGCAGTCCTCCAAGTTGGAGGTGATACCGCCCAAACTACAGGTAATTGATAAAGATGAAACCTGGGTTACGGTCATTCAGAATATAGGATTTCCCATGGGCAAAGACAAAACGATGATTGTGGATCTGAGCGGAAAATATTTATCAAAAGACCGCCGCGTAAGGATTCGCACAAACATGGAAATCTATTGGAATGAAATTTTCTTTGCTCCCAAAGTAAAACCAGGAGAAATGACAGCCACCCGTCTGAAACCGGCGAGTGCCGATTTGCATTACCGAGGCTTTTCACAGCTTTACCGTAAAGGTGGCCGGTACGGACCACACTGGTTCGATTACAACGAGGTCTCAAGGGGGCAAAAATGGCGGGACCTCATCGGGGAGTATACCCGCTTTGGAGAGGTAGCACCCTTGCTGAGGGCTGTAGACGATAAATTGGTGATTATGAATTCCGGCGACGAGATGACTGTTTCTTTCAATGCCCGAAAACTCCCCCCCTTGCGTTCCGGCTGGAAAAGAGATTTTTTGATTTACAGCGAAGGCTGGATAAAAGACGGTGACCTCAACACGGCGCATGGCAAAATGGTGGCTCCCCTGCCTTTTCACGGAATGACGAGGTATCCTTACGGTGATAACGAATCCTTCCCGTCGGATGCCGAACACCGGGAATACCTCAGAAACTACAACACCAGAAAGGTGAACACCCTGGAATTCAGGAGGGAGCTTATCAATATAAAATGAAGCTTTATCAATGTGGTTGGTTCTTAATAATTCTCGGAGTTTAAAAATAAATGTCGCTCCATTCTTTTTCTTCTTTATAAGCTTCGAAATTTCAATTCTAATTTAGAAAGTCATTTCTTTCGCTTTTCTTAAGCGGCCAATTTATTCCTTTTTTAGCCAACTATTTAAAACCTGTTTAACTTGTTTTTTTCGAGAATCCAAAAAATCGGCTAATTCAATTTTGTTATTGTTAAAAAAGAATTCCATTAACAAGGGTTTATTTATTACCGGTAATACACATAAGCCAAAGATATTTACATATAAGTACTTGGACACAATTAAATTAAGTTAAAAATTGAATTCAGAAAAGTTAATGGATAATTCTCTGCCGATAGCGGCACAGATCCTATCCACGGTATAAAATAAATTGTCAGCGCTTTGGTAGTCAGATGGTTTTAACCAACCTTCTTTTAATTCTTTCCAAAGCCGCTAAATTGTATGGTGACTGTAAGGTACAAAACAATTTTTTTGGAAACTTCTTTTTCTGTAATCGTTCTACGAATTATTACAATTGGTTCATCTACACATTCTACGGAGAACATATATTAATAAAATTCGACCATTGCTCTTTGACGAAAATGTCCAAAATCCAAAAAGCCATAGGCTCTTCGTTTAATGAGTTTCAACTTGTTGTTTGAGCCTTCTAATTTTCCGGTTGAAAACCTGCCCTTGAAATAATTCAATATGTAGGTTTTCCAATTTTCGTAAAACCCAATGAATTTGAAGAAGAAGCGAATTTTGTTTTTTCGTACTCCGGCAATCCACTGGTTAACCAACTGTTCGGCCTGTTTTGGCCGAATATCCATTTGGAGGATATTTCTAAAATCATTTCGAGCTTCATATGTCAACTTAAGGAGTTTATATTCTTCCTTTTCAAAAGCAAGATGAAGCTTTTCAAGTTCTTTGTCAGTTAGGTTCTCGGGATTTTTTAAAAGTGCCCATTTGAGTCTTTTTAGGCCATCGTCTTCTTTGAACAAGCGTCTGAAAATTTTCCTGGCGGCATCTATGCCATCCTGACATTTTGAATAAAAATGAAAGCGGTCGGCAACAATGGTCGCATTGGGGAAAACTTCTTTGGCGCAGCTCAAATAAGCCTTCCACATATCGGAACAAAATACTTGGATTTGCTCACAGAATACGCTGCCCTTGTCCCGGAAGTACTTGATTAAGTGATTTTTGGTCATAATTGATAAACTGGCCAGATTCTTTAAAATTATGCGTTTCCGGCCAGGCACTAAGTAACAAAGCCTAATTATTTGGGTGTTTTGAGAATATCTTTTTCCGTTACCTGCCTGCCGGCAGGCAGGTTTTCCTCGAAAAAATAAGTCCGAAACTTGGCTGTGCACTGATTCTTTTAAGAAAACTATCGAAAAAATCTTACCCTCAAAGTTTACCCAAATAATTAACCTTTGTTATTAGCAAGGTTCAGATGCGGTTTTTTACTGACATTTACGATATGATAAATACGATTTTCGAACCACTTATTTGGCTTTGGATCACAATAGCTATCATTTTGTTTCCGATACAATTGTTTTGGGTGACTGCTCCATATGGTCGACACACTTCTGATAAATGGGGGTGGTCCATGGACAACAGGACTGGCTGGGTTTTAATGGAAATTGTATCATTGTTGTTTTTTGCAGGGTTCTTTTTAGGTGGATCAAATGAGAAAACAAGCCCAATGTGGGTGTTTTTTATTCTTTGGGTAGGCCATTATGTTAACCGCAGCTTTATTTATCCATTCAGAACAAAAACCTCCGGAAAAAAAATATCGGTTGTTATTGTTCTTTCAGCAATAATTTTCAATACGATTAATGGTTGGTCAAATGGATATTATCTTGGCACGCTATGTGACCCATACTCCTCAGCTTGGTTTTATTCACCACAGTTCATTGGAGGAATCGCCATATTCATTGTGGGATTGTATATTAATATTAAGTCAGACAATTATTTATTGAGTTTAAGAAAACCTGGAGAAAAAGGGTATCAAATCCCAAAAGGTGGTTTATTCAAGTACCTATCATGTCCCAACCATTTTGGGGAAATATTAGAATGGGCAGGATTTGCTATCTTAAGCTGGAATATTGCTGCGGCGGGATTTGCAATTTGGACTGCTGCAAATTTAATTCCCAGGGCGGTTAGCCACCATAAATGGTATATTGAAAATTTTGACCATTATCCCAGATTAAGAAAAGCTATAATTCCCTTTATTTTATAACTTAAAATATTATTTACCAACAAGTCTATTAAACATGTCCGTCTACTTATACATTCTAAAAGTTAACTGCCAATATTCATAACAATATGAAAATAGCCATCACAGGTGTTACGGGACATATTGGGGCAAACTTGACTTTAACACTCCTTGCAAGAGGTTATCAGGTCAGGGCAATTTACCGAAATCCAATAAAAATAAATTTTTTAAAACATTGTGATATTGAAAGGGTTCAAGGTGATATTTTAAATAAAGATTTTATTGACGATGCATTTAAAGGAATAGATATAGTTATTCATCTCGCAGCAATTATATCGATTGATGGTGATCGAGATGGGGCAGTAATGAAAACCAATGTTGAAGGAGTGAAAAACGTTGTTGCTTCTTGTTTGAAAAACCAAGTTAAAAAATTGATTCATTTTAGTTCTATACATGCATTCAAATATCAAAGAAAGGATCCAATTGTGAACGAACATTCCCCTCCAGCCGATGCATTGTGTTTTGCATATGACCATTCTAAAGCATTGGGGGAACAAGTTGTTTTGAGCAGCGCTGATAAAGCCTTGGATGTTGTCATCCTTAATCCTACCGGCGTGATTGGGCCAAATGATTTTTTTGATTCCAGAAGCGGACAGATGTTTAGGAACTTGTTCGGGGGAACGTTGCCTGCACTTATTAGAGGAGGGTTTGACTGGGTCGATGTTAGGGATATAGCCAATGTAGTTGTCTATATTATTAAATATGGAAACAAGCACAAAAAATATGTGCTTTCAGGTAATTGGGCTTCCCTAAAAGAAATCGCAAATTTGAGTGCAGAAATATCTGGAAAAAAATCTCCGTTGATAGTACTTCCGGTCTGGGTTGCAATCTTGGGGTTACCTTTTTTTAAAATGATTAATTTTCTATTTAAAACGCCATTTTTATATACTTATGAATCGTTAATGATTATTAAAAACAGTAATAAAAATTATTCTTCTGAATTGGCTCAAAAAGAACTATGCTTTTCTGCAAGACCCTTGAAAAGATCAATAAAAGACATATACTTTTGGTTTAGGAACGAGGGGCAGATAAAACCTAAATAACAAAAAATAGGTCATCTCAAAGGAGATGACCTGATCTATTCTACTATATTCAAAATGGCTGATATTTTACATTGCCTCGGTATTTTCCTTCAAATAATTTTCATTTATCATTTCGAATATAGCTTTCAGGCTGTTTTCATTTTGATCGGTTGTTTCTAAAATAAAATCTGCCCCCCTGCTATTAATGTTGAATTGAACATCCTTAATAAAATCGCTTTGGAGTCCAGTCGTCTTTTTTTGCACAGCATCAAAATCAAACCATCCAGCAATTGTTTGGTCATTAAACTTTTTAAGTGCTTCTGCGGCCATCGCGTCATTGCCTAATTCATCATTTTTTATTTTTTCTAATAATTTTTCATTTGGGGAATAAATCAACATATCGTTTTTGTGAAGTATTTTGGCTAATCCTTTATTGACTGTAATTTTAAAATCTTCCCCACCTATGGATACGAGTTTGTAATATCCTTTTTCAATTTCTTTTAATTTTTTTTCAGCAACGGCATTTTCCAACATCGCAGATGCTTTGTCTGGGTTTTTAATGGACAGGGCAATGATGAAATTGTCCTCTTTAATTTCATTTTCCCCATACGCTGCGATCATCACATCCCCATTCAAGGTTTCCAAAATCTTCTTTCTTTCCAATCCTCCAATATTGTTCAGCACAAAATCGGCTTTATCTTTTGTTAGAGGTTGTTCGCTGAGGAATTTATCAATACCCCTGAAATCGACAGCGCCAGTCATAGCAAATACTAAATTTTCAGAAGGGAGTACTTTGCTAAAATCAGTATTTGCTTCGTCTTTAAAAAAACGACCGATCAAACCCTTCCCCAAATCATTTTTGATGTAAAAATCCGAATGCCCAATTATGCGACCATCTTCAAAATCACTGTATGCATGGACGTGATTTTCCTTTAAGGCTTCTGGATCAATGTCGATAAACCTTAAAGCCATATTGGCGGTAGGGTTGTCCGCCAAAGTATTGGAAGAAAACCAAGTGACCAGGTCGTGGTCAGCATTCATGGCTTTGTTGAAACCACCTTTTAAAGCAATCGCTTCGTTTTCATCCAACTCAAAAAGTTGCTTGGCCTTTGGCAAAACATTTGTATCTCCATTTTTATTAATTGAAATAGTCAACAACTCATTGTTCCACACAAACGCAACACCATTTTCGGGTTCAAAGATTTTCAGGTCTTCCTGAGTTACAAAATCCACATTAGCATCTTTTACCAGCTTTTCAAAATCTTGAACATTTGATAGTGGGATCAAAACATGGAAGGTTATTTGATCTGGGTTTTCTTTATCGATGTCGGTGGTGAGGTAAACCCTATCGTTTAAATCTACACCCGATTTGGCAGGGTCTTTCAGCACCGTAGCGATCACAGTGCTGTTTTTGTTTGATTCTGAAATCATCCTTTGATAAAATTCCATTTCTTTAACGGATTCAAAATCAGCTTTTCCCATCAATCTTTGCAAGTCTATACCCGTTACAGATGTTGAGGTCGTTGGAATATATGCAGCTGCTCCAGTGACTGCTGGGTCTGAAGTACAATTGGTCAAAAATAAAGGGGGAAGCAAAAGGCAGAAAGCAATACATTTCAATAATTTCATTTGAGATAAGTTTATGTTAGTGAACAAAAAGAATTGGATTGGCAAAGCCGAAAGGATCAAAATTGAGCGTCAAAATTGGTATTTCAACAATCCCTAACTCCTTGAATGCCAATAAAAAAAGGACGATAATGATTTGTAACGAGTTACAACAATATTACAATTCAAGACACACAGGCCAATAGCTTGGATGAAGCTGTGCATTTCTTCGACTTTTCAATATTTGATGAAGAATCCATTTGCCTCTGTTCCTTTGCTTTTATCTATCTTTGCGCTTCTTTTTAAAAAACCGTTCATGCAAGCAACAGAAGTGGAAGTTATTCTTAAAACAGCACAAGGTTTAGGGCTTAATGAAAGTGAATTTGAAAAGATCAAAGAGGTGTTGGGAAGGACGCCAAACTTCACTGAATTGAGCATTTATGCTGTGATGTGGTCGGAACATTGTTCCTATAAAAATTCCATCAGATGGTTAAGGACACTTCCAAGGGAGGGTGAAAGGATTCTGGTTGGGGCTGGTGAGGAAAATGCTGGCCTCGTTGATATTGGCGATGGACTTGCCTGTGCTTTTAAGATTGAATCTCATAACCACCCTTCTGCTATTGAACCTTACCAAGGTGCCGCAACTGGTGTCGGAGGCATACACAGGGATATTTTCACGATGGGAGCCCGCCCAATTGCAGCACTGAACTCACTTCGTTTTGGTAATCCTGATCTGCCACAAACAAAACATTTAATAAAAGGGGTAGTGAAAGGGATTGGTGATTATGGAAATTGTTTCGGCGTGCCAACAGTGGCGGGGGAAGTCTTTTTCCATGAATCTTATAACCAAAACATATTGGTCAATGCCATGTCTGTCGGCATCGTGAAAATTGGGGAAACGGTTTCTGCTTGTGCAGATGGGCCAGGCAATCCAGTTTTGATTGTTGGCTCAAGAACTGGAAAAGATGGAATACATGGTGCAACTTTCGCCTCAACCGACCTGACGGAGAATTCCGTTGATGACTTGCCAGCCGTGCAAGTGGGCGATCCATTTCAGGAAAAGCTTCTACTTGAGGCATCTCTGGAAGCCATTAAAACGGGCGCTATCGTAGGTATGCAGGACATGGGTGCAGCAGGAATTACCTGTTCCACTTCTGAAATGAGTGCAAAATCTGGAACGGGTATGGAAATCCACTTGGACAAAGTACCGACCCGTCAACAAAACATGAAAGACTGGGAAATACTGCTTTCTGAAAGTCAGGAACGGATGTTGATCGTGGCCGTAAAAGGGGAAGAACAGGCGTTATATGATGTATTTGAAAAATGGGATTTGGAATGTGCTCAAATCGGTGAAGTGACGGATTCAGGTATTTTGCGATATTATTATCATGGCGAAAAAGTTGCCGAAATACCTGCTGAATCGCTTGTGCTTGGTGGTGGTGCACCCGTTTACAATCGTAAAACTGAAAAACCGGAATATCTCAAAAAAACCAAACGCTTCAGTTTGGGCAAGGTGAAATCTCCAAATAATATTGTGGAAGCTGCCAAAAAACTGTTTTCATCCCCCAACCTCGTTTCAAAGAAATGGGTATATGAACAGTACGACAGCATGGTGGGCACCAATAATATGAGTACGAATGCACCTTCTGATGCTACGGTAATCAGGGTGGAGGGGTCAGATAAATCCCTCGTCGTAACGGTTGATTGTAATGCCTCTTACGTATATGCCGACCCTTACATTGGTGGTATGATTGCAGTTTCAGAAGCTGCGAGGAACATCACTTGTACGGGTGGAATACCAGTTGCAATAACCAATTGTTTGAATTTTGGAAATCCTTATAATCCGGAAGTTTATTACCAGTTTGTCAATGCATTGAAAGGAATGGGTGAAGCTTGCCGGAAATTTGATACTCCCGTAACAGGCGGGAATGTTAGTTTTTATAACCAGTCGGTTACGGGAGACGAGACCGAGCCTGTTTTCCCAACACCTACTATCGGTATGTTAGGGATTTTAGAAGACCCAAGCCATCATACCACACTTGATTTCAAATGTGAAGGAGACTTGATTTATATGATAGGAAATCTCTCCAATGACCTTGGGAGTTCAGAATACCTAAGGACAGTCATACAAATTGAACATTCCCGCGTTCCTGAATTTGACCTTTACGAAGAGTTTGAAATCCAAAAGCACATCAGGAAATTGATCCAGAAGAACATGGTGCTTTCTGCCCACGATGTATCTGATGGAGGATTGTTTACTTGCCTTATGGAAAGTGCCATTGCAAGCGGTTTTGGCTTCGACATTGAGACCGTGGATACGTTCAGAAAGGATTGTTTCCTTTTTGGTGAAAGCCAGAGCCGGATCGTGATTTCAATAGCCCCAGAGCAAGAGGATACATTGCAAAACTATTTGATAAACAACAATGTTTCATTCACTAAACTTGGCGAAGTTTTTGGGAGTGAGGCCATAATAGATGACAAAAAATTTGGAAGTATAAGTTCTTGGAAAAGAATCCACGAGGTCACTTTAGAAGAAAAATTGGAAAGCTGATTTTATTCTAACCCTCTATGATTTATGAATAATTATTCGACAAGGACTTAACTATCCGTTCATCAAATCCTTGACTGGACATGAAAAATTTAGCTTACTTATTCATTGTTTTTTTAATTGCCGTTTCTAATCTTAATTGTGGCGACACGTCCAGCGTATCTGGAGGGGGAACGGATGGCTTTACCATTTCAGGAAATATTTTTGGGGCCAACACCATGCAAGTATATTTTGATAAAGTTGGTATTAGTCCAACAAGCGCCAGCCTGATTCAGGCGAAGGCAGAAGCTTCTCCAAATGGTGACTATTCCATCACTTTACCTAATAACATTGATGCCGGAATTTATCGGTTAAGGATTGGCGCACAAAAAGCGACCTTGATATTGGATGGGTCCGAGCATGAGATGTCGGTCAGCGGAGAACTTGTCAAGTTGAACATGTTTCAATACGAAGTGACCGGATCAGAAAGCGCAGTTGCGTACAGGGACATGATGCAGCGTTTGGCCGCCCGCCAAGCGAACGTTGACGATGTAAAGAAGTTTGTTGAAACCACTCCAAATTCATTGGTGGCTTTGGTTGTAGGTATCCAAGCATTGGAAGGCAAGCGGCAATATTTGGACATTTATAAAGGGATAAAAGAGAGACTTTCAACCCAACATCCAGGTTCTTCCTATTTAAAAGAATTCGACCAGGTACTTGCTTCAATGCAAAAAGTCAATGCAGGAAGAAATTTTCAGATGGTTGATGAAAACCAACGTCGGGCTGCTCCTGACATCAAATTACCGAGTCCTGATGGCAAAGAGTATGCACTTTCCGACCTGAAAGGAAATGTCGTATTACTGGATTTCTGGGCGAGCTGGTGCCGACCCTGCCGAGCCGAAAACCCAAACGTTGTAAAAATCTATAATAAATACAAAGACCAAGGATTCACGGTGTTCAGCGTTTCCCTAGATGGCATCGATACACGATCTGCAGCGCGCTACAAGGGTGATGCAAACAGGTTAAAAGAAGCAACAAACTCACAAAAAAAGCGGTGGGAAGATGCCATTGCCCAAGATGGCCTGCTTTGGGATTACCACGTGAGCGACTTGAAAAAATGGGAATGTGCTCCCGCAAAAGCGTATGGAGTAAATAGTATTCCCAGGACATTCTTAATTGATAAAGATGGAAAAATAGCCGCTATGAATCTACGGGGAGCCGAGCAAATTGAAGAAGTATTGTTAACCCTACTATAAAATGTTGAATCGTCAAATGGGCTTCTAAATCCCATTTGACGATTCACAATTGACTCACACAAATTACCATTCCCTGCCTTGCTTTTCCATCTTCCTGCTTTAAAAACAAACAAGCTCGAAGGGGAGAAGCGTTCTTCCCACACCTTCGAGCTTAGCGAGTCTTAACCAGAAAGCTGATTTATTAATCCCTGTCTCTTATCATATTATAAGTATCAGTAGATTTGTCTGTTTGGAAATAAAGGCAAACGCTGACCCATCAAATACCTCAGTGATCCACTAAGGGTTTGGAGGTTGACCTTTTCACAAGGGGGAGGAGACCGGTCATTATAAAGTAATTGAAATTGGTGGTAGAATGTTGTTCACCCATTTCACATTGTGCCAAAGGTAAATAGTGATATTATCCGATCCTATATGTAATTCCCTTATTTTACACTTACGTAGTTTTACGTAGAAAGAATTTTAAATCCAATGCCATGATAGTCAAGTCATCTGATAATCAATTGTTTAGAGCTGGGGACAAAACCATGCTCAAAGAAATATTACATCCTCGTCATACTGGATTAGACTTACCTTTTAGTATGGCCTGGGCTTATTTGGAGATCGGCCAGTCTTCAAAACTGCATCAATTGGCCGAGAGTGAAACTTATTATATTTTACAGGGAAGCGCAGAAATCCATAGCGATAACAATGTCTATTTGGCACAAAAGGGAGACTGCATCTACTTGCCTCCGAATGCAAAACAATGTGCCGTCAATGTCGGCGATGAACGACTTGAGTTCCTCTGCATAGTATCTCCCGCATGGACGGAGAAAGGAGAACGTATATTCTAAGGGGTCAGGGGAGAGGGGCAGGGCTGTTAAGTTCTCGTTTTAAAATTTAAAATTTAAAATGATGAATTTAAAATGTAAAAATGGCCTACACGTAAAATACTCGCCATCAGGTAGGTACGTGTGTCTGATTTTTACATTTATTATTTATCATTTTACATTTTACATTAAAACCCTTAGCACTTAACAGCCCTGGGGAGAGGGGTCAGGAGTCAGAGGCTACCCTGGCTCCTGACCCCTCACTAAAAGTTGTCAACTTGATGCGGTTAAAATATCTTTGCGCTCCTGATGAAGATACTCATACTCTGCAAAAAATTTCCATACCCATTGAGGGAAGGTGAGCCAATCGCCATTTCTTACCTTAGCCGTTCTTTGAAAGAACTGGGTTGTGAAGTTTCGCTGTTGGTGTTGAATACTTCCAAGCATTATTTCAATCCAGCTGGCTTACCAGAAAAAGAAAACCATTTTGAGGAAATTACATCTATTGAAGTAAACAATGAAATAACCATTTCTGGTGCTATCATCAGTTTACTAAAGGGAGATTCATACATTTTGTCAAGGTTTTATTCTAAAAGGTATGAGTTGAAATTGACAGAAATACTGAAAACTGAACAATATGATGTTGTGCATTTAGAGACCATATACATGGCTCATTACATTCCAGCTATCAGGGAAAATTCAATGGCTTTGATTGCACTACGGACACACAATGTTGAACATGAGATATGGAGGAAGGTAGCGTTGACGACTAAGAATATCTTCAAAAAATGGTACTTACTTTTACAAAACAGCGCCCTCAAAAAGTTTGAGGTTCAAATGTTAAATAGATGTGACATTTTAGCGGCGATCACAAAACCAGACTTGGATCATTTTGTTAACTTAGGATTTAGGCGGAAGGGGATAGTTGCCCCAGTAGGGATTAATTTGAATGAATACCAAATTGGAGATAATAACTCTTGGAACAGGCAGTCAATCGCGTTTATTGGTGCTTTGGATTGGATGCCCAACCAACATGGGATAATTTGGTTTTTAGAGAATGTTTGGCCAAGCTTGAGTGCCGAGTTTCCAGAAATCACCTTGCACATTGCCGGAAAAAATACCCCAGAATGGTTAATGAAAAAAACACAAGATCGGGTGATATTTCATGGAGAGGTACCTGATGCCAAGGCATTTATTAATCAGCACCCAATATTAATTGCACCATTGTTTTCTGGCAGTGGCATTAAAATTAAAGTATTGGAAGGATTGGCTTTGGGTAGGTTAGTCGTGACGACTGAAATTGGAGCAGAAGGAATCCCTGCGGTACATGGAAAAGAATTGATGATTGCCAATACACCCCATGATTTTATTATAGCTATCCATCATTCTTTAAATGATATTAATAAAATGAAAAATATGGGAATGGCAGGGCGCAGTTTTATTCGTAAAAACTTTGACAACCTTGAGATTGCTGAGAGTGTAAAAAAAGCATATCAGGATTAAGTAACAATGCCTAATTATTTGGGTATGCAATTGTAAAAAATAGTTGACTTCATAATATAATAAATCATGAATAATATTTTTTCAACCTTTTCGATTTTTGTCATTCTTTTATTTGGTTCATGCCAAGACAATGATCCCAATCACATTGCTCAAAATAAAATACGTGATGAATTAATGGCTGTCCATGACGAAGTAATGCCCAAAATGGGACAAATAAATAAACTTCGAAAGCAATTAATTTCATTGACAAAAAATAAAATAATAAAAGATTCCACTTCCATTGAAGCAATTAATTATACCATTAAATACCTTGAAAAAGCAGATGAAGGCATGATGGATTGGATGGGCGAGTTCCAACAACCATCAAAAATGAGGGGTGAAAAATCACACGAGGAAATAATCGCATACTTAATTGGAGAAAAGGGGATAATCCAGAAAGTAAAGGATGATATTTTAGGGAGTATTGAAGCTGCAAGTAAAATAATTGAAGCACACGAAGCAGCAGAATAAATATAATTATTTGCAATTCTAATTAACGATAAATATGAAATATTTGAACTTGATTGTTATAATGACTTTTTTGATTGGTTGCAATGACCAGCCACCTGCTAAAAAGGTTTTACCTATACTCGGCAATAAGGAAATCGTGGGCAAGGACACTATTTACCATTCTATCCCAGACTTTAGTTTTATCAACCAAGACAGTCAAATAATAACCAATGAGACCTTTGCGGAACACGCTTATGTTGTTGATTTCTTTTTCATCTCCTGTCCTACTATTTGTCCGAAAACAACCAAGCAGATGCTGCGCATTCATGATAAGTTTAAGGATGTAGATGGCATCAACCTTTTGGCGCATTCAATTGACCCTAAAAGGGATACAGTGGGCGCACTTAAAAGGTATGCAAGAAACCTTGGTGTAACTGCTGATAAATGGCATTTTATTACTGGCGATAAATATGAAATAAAGGAAATCGCAGATGATTATTTTAGTATTGTGATAGAAGACCCAGATGCGCCAGGAGGTTACGATCACAGTGGCAGGTTGATACTGATTGATAAAAACCGACATATCCGTTCGTTTTGCGATGGTACCGATCCTGGAGATGTTGATCGATTTATCGAAGATATTCAAACGCTATTGGATGAAAAATAAAGGTGGAGCTATGAGAAGATTGGCGTTCGTTTATTGTCTAATAATATTTGGGGCAATTGTGCTTGTTTTTAATTCGTGTGAAAATAATAATACCTATACGCATGGAAAAATTCTTTATGAAAATTTCTGCGCTAATTGTCACATGGAAGATGGGACTGGATTGGCCGAAGTAATTCCCACATTGGTCCAATCAGATTATGTTATTTTGAACCAAGATAAATTACCATGTATAATAAGGAATGGCCTATCGGGAGAAATTACTGTTAATGGCAAGCTATATAATACAGAAATGTCCGGGTCTCCAAAATTAACAGAATTTGAAATCACCAATGTTATTAATTATATCAATACAGCTTGGGGCAATAAGCATACAATTCAAAAACATTTAGACGTCAGAAAGGCACTTGAAGAATGCGATGCTGAGAAATAACTCTACTATAATTAATATTTTTTTTTAAAGTCTAATAGATTTGTACGGTTCTGATAATCAGTTATTTAGCCTGTCCCGTAGGGACGCAACGTCGGTAACAAAAATGACGATCTTCCGATTACGTCCCGTAGGGACGTAACATAGGTCGGTAACATTCACATTACGTCCCTACGGGACGAAGAAAGGTCGGCGCTGGTTCATTGCTACCGATGTTGCGTCCCTACGGGACAAAGTAACACATTGATTATCAGAACCGAACAAGTCTAATGATCTAATATTTATATTTCAATTTGACCTCTTTTTTACAATTGGCCCAAGTTGCTTCTTTTTTCTGAACACGCCTTTTTTCTTCTGCTTGTACCTTGTATCTTTTTTGCGTTTATTCAAATTTTTATCCTCTTTTACCTTTTCGGGTTTTTTCAAGTGTTCCTTAAATATTTCGTATTTCTGATCGAAATCAAGCCCATATTTATCTGTCAGATTTACCGACACCGTTATTGCACCGAAAAAATACCAATCTTTATTTTCTGGGTTTCCCCTATCTGTACCAACAGGATTTTCATTAAATGACCCCGTCAATTCTGGAGTCCGATAAGCCAAAGCAGCGACCATTGGATCAGTCTGCCGCAGCTCTACCACATCCAGGTACTGAGTACTTACGTCATCCAAATAGTCGGTAAAAGTTTTCCTGGCACCAAATTCAAATCCGAAGTTCAGTTTATACGAGATGTTGAATTTCATTCCGAGACCAAAAGGAATCGCCAAGGTATTTCTGCTGTAATTTTTTCCTTCAGTTTGAAGTGGTTGGAGATCGTACCAAGTACCTCGCATTTGAGCCTGCGGGTTGAAATGGGTAAACGCTATTCCAGTGAAAAAATAAGGCACGCCAGTCTGGTTTGCCCTGATATTATAAGGTGAAAAATTTACTTCCCCAATAACCGCCAACTCAAGCACATCAGACCTGAAATTTAGGTTGCGGTCTCTATTTTCTTGCAATTTTGCATAAGCATCATTCCCTGTTATTTCAGCTTTGGTTAATGCGACTTTCGCAGAAAAATACTTTGTGAAATTTCGGCGGGCATGAATGCCGATGAGAGATTTGAAACTCTCCGGGTTCATTTTGTTTTCACTCAAATCTCCAATGTAGTTGGACAATCCAAGATGCATTCCTACTTCATTGTATTGGGCTTGCAGTGAAAATGACAGCAAAAAGATAACAAAAAGTAAACTTGTACTTCTCATAATTTTTAATAACTCGTTTGAAATTAATATGTTAACAACAAAGAATCAGTCGAAAACACATTAAAAATAAACAAATAAGAAGCCAAATTTGATTTGGACACTTCGTTCGGGAAGATTTAGAGTTATTTAAGGGGGTCAGGAAATAGGATTCAGGGGTCAGGGGTCAGAAGAGAGGAGTCAGGGTGTCTGCTGAAAACGGATGCAAGTAAATTCGACTTGGTAGAGTTAATCAATTTTGTACTAACATCACCTGACCCCTGACTCCTCTGTTCTGACTCCTAACCCCGATTCCTCTTTCACTAAAATAAATCTTTCCATAACTTCGTACTTACATTCACGTATGATAAAAAAATGATATTTAATGCGTATTTTTCTATTTTCACTATTCATCGTCGGTTTTATTCTTTCTTTTTCATCTTGTGCTAAAGATCAGTCTGGCGAAAATGCCCTTGCTGATAACAATTTGCCTGAAGACCAAGGCCCTGCCCGGTTTGAATCATTGCCACCCGAATTAACTGGTTTGGCGTTTTCAAATACCATCTCTGAAACCTTCCAAGACAATATGCTCATTAATTCATACCTCTATAATGGAGGTGGGGTGGGGATCATTGATGTAAATAACGACGGACTTCAGGACCTGTACTTTTCAGCTACACAGGAGAGCAATCGGCTATTCTTGAATAAAGGAAATTGGAAGTTTGAAGATATAACTGAAAAGGCTGGTGTTGCTGCTGTCAATGGAGTCAAAACAGGCGTCACCATGGTTGACATAAATGCCGATGGATTGCAGGACATTTATGTTTGCCGTTCTGGTTTACAGCCTGGTGATTTGCGGGCTAACTTATTGTTCATCAATAATGGTGACCTAACATTTTCCGAACGGGCTGCTGAATTCGGTCTGGCTGATAAGTCAGCCTCCAACCATGCCAATTTTTTTGATTTTGACCGTGATGGCGACTTGGATGTTTATGTGCTGAACCATCCTGTGGACTACAGTAATGTGAACAAAATCAGTGTGCGCCAAGAAGGGAATGAATACATCAGGAATACAGCGCCTCCGAAAAATAATATTTGGGACTCCGATAATTTTTTCCAAAACAACGGCAATGGCAAATTCAGTAGTATAGGCAAGGAGGCAGGTATTTTTAACCGGGCTTGGGGACTCAGCGTAACGGTCTCTGACTTTAATGATGACCAGTACCCAGACGTTTTTGTCGGCAATGATTATATCGAGCCAGATTTGCTGTACATCAATAACAAGAATGGTACTTTCTCCATACAGACTGATAAATACTTCCGCCACATGAGCAACCACACGATGGGGGTGGATATTGCTGATTTCAATAATGACGGACTGGTGGATGTGGTGGCGCTGGACATGATTGCGG
Organism: Saprospiraceae bacterium; assembly: GCA_029263015.1. Lineage (GTDB taxonomy): Bacteria > Bacteroidota > Bacteroidia > Chitinophagales > Saprospiraceae > UBA6168. Next base: position 100,083 of record JAJCYI010000079.1, read on the forward strand.
AAGACAGAAAACGCCAAAAGGAGTTAATGACCACAATGATTATTGAACGTTACAATAACCTGCTCAGGTTTCATTATGGAGAACAAATCATGCGGAATGTGCTACAGGTGAACACTGGTAGGGTAGCCAGCCAAGGCGGGGTTTTCAGTGAAATAGGGGTGGTTGCCGGCATATCAAATACTGATTGGAGTTGGAGTCCTTTGCTGGCCGATTTCGACAATGATGGGTTTAAGGATTTGTATGTAACAAATGGATATCGCCGTGATGTATCAAACTTGGATTATTTGGTTTACACTTCTCCTCAATTGGCACCAGGAGGAAAAATTGATTTGCAAAAAACGCCAACAATCGATGACTATCTCAAGCATATTCCTTCTCAACCACTTCAGAACTACATGTTTAAAAATGTGGACGGTTTGAATTTCAAAAATACAAACCAGGCATGGGGGATGGCCGATGCTGGTTACTCAAATGGCAGTGCGTATGTTGATCTGGACAACGATGGCGACCTTGACCTTTTGGTCAATAATATCCATGGGAATATCATGGCTTACAAAAACAAGAGCGAGGATATTGGGAAATCCAATTGGCTGCAGGTCGCTTTTTCTGGCAGTAAAAATAACCCACTGGGGGTGGGAGCAAGAGCTAGGATAACATTTGGAAATGGAAATATTCAATACCAGGAACTGACCCCGACCAGAGGGTTCTTTTCATCCTCCCAACATATTCTACATTTTGGATTGGGTGAAAGTACTATGGTTGAGAGACTGGAAATACAATGGCCTGATGGATTGGTTCAGATAAAGGAAAACATTCAGGCCAACCAAAAAATAACCTTGGAACACCGCGATGCAGTGAAAGGGAATTGGCCAGTTAGAAAAAACGAAACTTTGTTTGAATTTACAGAAAACACAGGCATTGACTTCCAACATGACGAGGATGAATTTGAGGATTTTGATAGAGAACGACTTTTGCCACACCGTTTTTCCAACCTTGGGCCACACATTTCCGTCGGTGATGTAAATGCAGATGGCCTGGAGGACGTTTTTATTGGAGGGGCAAAAGGCCAAGCTGGAGCTTTGTTTATACAAAACAAACAATCAAGATTCGATAAATCAAATGGAGAGCAAGCCTGGGAAGCGGATTCGGATTTTGAAGACATGGGCGGAGCGTTTGTGGATATTGACCGGGATGATGATCTCGATCTTTTTGTGGCAAGTGGTGGCAATTCCTTTGAAGCCAATTCCTCTTTTTATCAGGACCGGTTGTACTTGAACGATGGGAAAGGTCAGTTTTCAAAATCTACTACATCGTTGCCCAATATTAACTCCAGCGCATCTTGTGTGTCCCCTTTTGATTTCGATAACGATGGGGATCCGGATATTGTAGTTGGCGGCCTTGTTTCACCTGGAAATTATCCCCTCCCTACTGCTACTTGTTTTTTGGTAAATGAAAATGGAAATTTCACAGATTACGCTGGCCAGATTGCAACAGAACTTCAGCAATTGGGCATGGTCAATGCCCTTGAATGGGCTGACTTGGATGGTGACGGTCAAGCAGAATTGGTGGTGACAGGGGAGTGGTTGCCAATCACCGTTTTCAAATATGGGGATGGTAAATTTACCAATGTAACTTCTTCTTTTGGACTTGAAAACTCCAATGGCTGGTGGAATTGTCTGCAAATCGCTGATCTCGACAAAGATGGGGACATGGATATTGTGGCTGGTAATCTCGGCCTCAATTCCCGCCTGGTTGCCACACAAAATAATCCGCTTCGATTATTTGCCAAAGACTTCGACAACAACGGTAGCATTGACCCCGTGATGACTTATTCGGAAGATGGGATTGACTATCCGATGCCCCTTCGGGATTTGCTTATCAAACAGATGCCCCACCTTAAAAAGAAATTTTTGTTTTACAAAGATTATAGTTCAGCTGCCATCACCGATGTTTTTTTAGAAACCGAATTGAATTCTTCTTTGCAGTTTCGCGCCAACACCCTTGCCACAAGTTGGTTTGAAAGCAAGAACGGTAAATACATTCAACATCCATTGCCCGTGCAAGCACAGTTTGCGCCTGTCAATGGAATTGATTTGCATGACTTCAATAAAGATGGCCAGCTCGATATTTTATTGGTGGGGAATAGTTCTTCCCATGAAGTTGAAACCGGAAGGATTGATGCTGGAAATGGGGCCTTGTTTTTAGGAAATGGAAAAGGTGGGTTTGAATTTCTTTCAAATCAAAAGTCCGGTTTTTGGGCAACCAAGGAGGCAAGGGGTTTGGCAAAAATAAAATTAGCAAATGGCCAGACCATGTATATGATAGCCAATAATAATGACAAGGTTGAGGCGTATATTTTGAAGTAAAGATTCTTGCAAGTACTTGCTGCCAGACCTGACAGGTTTCGAAAACCTGTCAGGTCTTCAACTGCCACATCCCACCCTTTTGGAAGACCGCGGGAATGGTTTTGTCATTTGTTATGCATTCCACTCCCAAAAGCAATAATTTTCTTTTTTATGCTATTTGACCAACCTACTTTTGGCTGACATTCTTAACAAACATTACCAACAACGCCTGTATGAAAAAACTCAGCTTACCCATCGCATTCTTCCTGCTATTTTTGATCGACCTGCCTGCCCAACAAGTAAACCATGTGTTGGGCGATGTGATTGTCCAGCTAAAACCTGGGACTGACATCAGGAAGCTTTCAAGAAAATTGGATACCTATAATGGAACCAACACGCAATTGACCATCGAGAAAGAACTTTCGCCGCCATTAAGGATTTGGTTGCTAAAATTTGACTTCGCTAATGTTCACGAAAACCACTTTGTCCACGAAATAAGCCGTCAGCCAGAAGTTGAAAATGCACAACTTAACCACCTCGGCGATTACCGTCAAACAATTCCAGACGATCCATTTTTTGACCAACAATGGATGTGGTTAAATACAGGCCAAAGTGGTGGCTTTGAAGATGCGGATATTGACCTTGACCTTGCCTGGGACTTGACCACCGGCGGCATGACTGCAACTGGTCAGGAAATTGTGGTTTGTGTGATAGAAGGTACAAATCGAAATCACCCTGATCTGCAGGGCAATCTCTGGTTCAACAATTTGGAGATAGAAGGGAATGGAATTGACGACGATGATAATGGTTATGTGGACGATTACACGGGTTGGAACATTGATACAGACGACGACAATGTCAACAGTGAAGGGCACGGCACCACCGTTTCGGGCATGATCGGGGCCAAAGGAAACAATGGTCAATTTCTGACGGGTGTGAATTGGGACGTTAAGATTATGAATGTAGATTTCAGTGGTGTCTCAGAAGCCAACTCCATTGAAGCTTACACTTACCCTCTGGTAATGAGGAGGTTATATAATGAAACTAACGGAGAAAAAGGCGCTTTCATCGTCTCGACAAATGCTTCTTGGGGCTTAGATGGAGGTGATCCGGCAGATGCACCTATCTGGTGTGCCATGTACGACACCTTGGGGGCAGCAGGCATCTTAAGCTGTGGTGCAACATCAAATCAAAATGTCAATATTGATGTAGTTCTTGATTTGCCTACTGCATGTCCCAGTGAATATATGGTCGCTGTTACAGCAACAAACGATGAAGATGTTCGCACCTTCTCTGGTTATGGAGTCGAACAGATTGACGTGGCAGCTCCAGGGGCCAATATTATTGGACTCAACTTAAATGGCGGGCCGAGCAGCACCAGCGGCACTTCTTTTGCCTCGCCCACCGTAGCTGGTATTATCGGATTATTGTACGCCTCGCCTTGCTCAAATCTGGGACCTTTGGCTTTAGGCGATCCTGCTGCTGCTGCTGAATTGGTAAGGGATGCTATTTACAATGGAGTAGATGTGATACCCAATCTTGTTGATGAGGTCAAATACGGGCGGGTCAATGTATTCAATAGTATGCAATTGATCCTGCAAAGTTGTGGACCATGCCCCCAACCTTTTGGGGTGACCGTTTCAGCTTTCACTGACGTGGAGGCTACTTTAGAATGGACTTCAACAGATTCCACTTTGCAATCAAATCTGCGATTTCGGCTCTTGGGCGACACGATTTGGACCGATTCACTTGACGTACAAAGCCCTTTCTTAATGCAAGGGTTGATGTCGTGTACAGAATATGAGTTTCAGTTGGAAGACGTTTGTTCAGATACTTTGAGTGGCTATACCAACTCCTTTGTTTTTAAAACGGACGGGTGTTGCGAAGCACCAAAAGACTTGGTTATATCAAACATTACTGAAACCAGCGCAAGTGCAAATTGGGAGTTTGTATTGGCTGCCAATAGTTACAATTTATTGCTTTTGGGACCAACTGATACTGTATTGACAACTGATATAACAGGAACTTCTTTTGACCTCGACAACCTTGATCCTTGCACTTTGTATGGCATTCAAATTCAAACGGTCTGCGACACCGGTGCCACGGATTTTGGCACTTTGATCGAGTTCACCACATTTGGTTGTGGAGCATGTACCGATTTGAGCTATTGTTTATCCAATGCTGCTGATGCTTCTTCAGAATGGATTGCAAACGTCAGCGTCGAAACTTTGGACAATACCTCAGGTTCTGATGATGGGTATGGAGATTTTACTGGGCTTTCTACTGATTTAATGACTTATGAAGCTTACAATATTTCCTTGACTCCTGGATATGCTGGATTTAGTTTCCCTGAATGGTTTGTCGTTTTCTTAGATTTCAATCAGGATGGGGATTTTAATGACCCTGGAGAAGAAGCTTTCAATGCTGGGGGTACTACTACTCAACAAGTTGATGGCACTATAATTATTCCAGGAGATGCAGCGATAGGACTAACCAGGATGAGGGTGGTCATGCGGTGGAATGCCGAACCAAATGGCTCATGTGTTGAAAATTTCAACTTTGGGGAGGTAGAAGATTATTGCCTAAATATCATGGAAGGAACTCCTCCCAACTGTCTGATTCCAGCCGACTTGATCGTTGATAATGTCCAAATATTGACTGCTGATTTTAGTTGGGGCAGTGTTGACGATGCCACTGGCTATGAGATAAGGGTTAAGCCAACCGCTTCACCGACTTGGGGTGTTATTGCATCACCAACGACCTCGTTTTCTGCCTCCAATCTTCAATCATGTACGGAATATGAATTCCAGGTTCGGGCTGTCTGCATCGGTACAGTAAGTGATTGGTCGCCAAGTACCATCTTTATGACCGAATGCAACCCGCCATGCGATGATATTCCGGGAGGGCTGGACACTTCAAATGTGACGATAAATACCGTGGCTTTATCATGGCAGGCCACCACCAATGCCACTTCGTACAGGATTCAGTACAAGGAAACGGTAGAACCAACTTGGAGCGTCGCTATTTCTGGTGATACTGATTTTGACCTCATCAATCTTGACGATTGTACCGAATATGAATATAGGGTTCAGGCTATTTGCGTGGGAGGCTCCAGTGATTATTCGACTCCGTTCACTTTTATGACTTCATGTGTCAGCAGTACCCGAAACCTCCCTACTGACCTGCAGGAATGGTCTATTTATCCAAACCCATTTTCAACACGAATGAGTATTAATTTTACCTTATTGACTGGCTCAGAAGTTTCTATTGAAATCTTTTCAACAGATGGAAAAAAAGTCTTTAGTAGCAAAGGTCAATTCGGTGCAGGGCAAAATAACATGGTGTTTTCAAATCAAATCAATGACTTATCACCGGGTCTTTATTTTGTAAAAATGGAAACAGAAAAAGGGCTGGCCGTGCAGAAAGTCATCAAAAATTGAATTCAGCTTAGAAGCGACGCTTTTTAGAAAAGCGTCGCTTCTTGGTCCTTAGCATAAAAGGTGACACCTTTCCGAAAGGTGTCACCTTTTTCATAAAACCTCGCTTCTTTCAACTAATACTCCTCAAAAATTTCATCGAACTCAGACCTGAAATTTAATTTATTCTGCTGATTTTGCTCTTTGGCCACACGCAATACCTCGCCGCTCTTCACGATTTCAATGGCTTTTTCAATATCATCCGCAAACACCCTGTCTTCATCGGCATGGGTAATTTTGGAACGTACCATTTCATGCACGGCGTCGAGCATTTTAGATGATTTCAGAGGTTTGTGAAAATCAAATGCTTGGGCAGCACACAATAACTCGATGGCCAATATTTTTTCCAAATTGTTCACAACTTGCAATGCTTTTCTGCCACTGATCGAACCCATGCTGACATGGTCTTCTTGTCCCAAAGAGGTCGGAATACTGTCCGCACTGGCAGGGAAACACATGGTCTTGTTTTCGCTGGCAAGTGCTGCTGAAGTATATTGCAAGATCATAAATGCTGAATTGATCCCAATATCTTTCATCAATAATTTTGGAGTTCCTTCAGCAATGCCCATCAAGGAAAGATAACTCCTCCGGTCTGAAATATTTCCCAATTCCGAGGCAGCCAAGCATGCATAATCAAGCGGCAGCGCCATTGGTTGTCCGTGAAAATTTCCTCCACTGATAGCGTTGTTTTCATCAATAATTACAGGATTGTCTGTCACCGAATTCAACTCTACTTCCAGCATTTCTTTTAGGTGCAGCCAGGCATTCCGAGAAGCGCCATGTACCTGGGGGATGCAGCGCAGGGAATATGGATCTTGCACGCGGTCGCAATCTTCGTGGGAATCAACGATTTGTGACCCTTCCAATAAACTGGCCATGCGGTGAGCCACGTGTTTTGTCCCTTTATACGGCCTTAATTGGTGCAGTTCTTTCATAAATGGGCGTGGAGAGCCGACCAATCCTTCGATCATCATCGCACCGATAACATCTGCTTGGCTCATGCAATTGTGCAACTTCTCCACGACTTTAACTGCATATGCAGCGATGAACTGAGTACCGTTTATCAGGGCAAGTCCTTCTTTCGCGCCTAAAGTAATGGGTTCAATTTTTTCCTTAATTAAAACTTCTGCGGTGGCTAAGATTTTTCCTTTATAAATAACACTTCCCAACCCAATCAGCGGCAAAAATAAATGGGAAAGCGGAGCAAGGTCGCCAGAAGCACCGACAGACCCTTGGCAGGGTACGATGGGTATAATATCATTTTCAATATGCCACTGAATGCGCTCCAAGGTCGAAATAGCAACCCCCGAAAACCCCTGCCCGAGGGCGTGCATTTTCAGCACCAGCATCAATTTTGCCGTCTCTTGTTCGATGGCGTCCCCAACTCCAACACTGTGGCTTTTTAAAATATTATGCTGAAGTTTGTTCGTGTCTTTTTTTGAAATGCGGGTGGTGCAAAGTGGCCCGAATCCCGTGTTGATGCCATAGACAGCATCATCCCCTTTGGCCATATTTTCAACAATGTTCCTACTTGCCTGGATTTTTTTTCTGGTGGGTAAATCTATATTTCCAGTCATTTTTCCTCGTGCCAGTTGCAGTGCAATGCCTGCCGTTAGATAGTCTTTTCCGTAATAAAATATTGTCTGGTTACTATTCATGCTTTTGAATTTTGGGCACAAAGTTATCTCTTAGTTTGGTGCAATAAAAAACGCTTTATAAAATAGGTAACGGACATCTATTTCTACCTTTGCCATTTCAAAATAAAAAGTCAATCCTCATAAAATGGCACATACATTCGCATCCCAAAATGACCTTGAAGAAAAGCAAAAATCATTTGTAGAGCTTGCTGATGGCGTTTACGGCTATACGACCGAGGGCGATCCCAATAGCGGGGTAATCATCGGGGAGGATTGCGTGATGATAATTGAGGCTCAGGCCACTCCACGCATGGCTGAAGATGTAATCGGCAAAATACGAGCAGTCACCGACAAGCCGATCAAATATCTTGTGCTTTCACATTATCATGCTGTCCGGGTGCTGGGTGCAAGTGCGTACAAAGCACAGGAGATCATTTCTTCCCACAAAACCTGGGAACTGATCGTTGAACGTGGACAGCAAGACTGGGACTCTGAATTCCAGCGATTCCCCCGCCTCTTCCGTGGCCATGAGAGTATCCCCAGTCTCACCTGGCCAACCTTGACATTCGATACCAAATTGACCCTTGACCTTGGCAACCGCAAAGTGGAGATTATGCACCTGGGGGAAGGCCACACGCGTGGGGACACCATTGTTTGGTTGCCGAAGGAACAAATTTTATTTGCTGGTGATCTCGTTGAATTTGGGGCGACCCCTTATTGTGGTGATGCCCAGTTGAAAAATTGGGGATCAACCTTACAGTCCCTAAGTGAGCTAAAACCAAAGGCGCTCGTGCCTGGCAGGGGAGAGGCGTTGACTTCGGAAGAGGCTTGTCAGGAAGCCATCATTGGCACTTTCAATTTTACACAGATGCTATACCAACAAGCTATTTTGAGCATAACCAGAGGTGAATCCCTTAAGCAATGTTATGATAGGATGATAAAAACCATGTCTCCTCATTTTGCCCATTGGGTCATATTTGAGCACTGCATGCCTTTCAATGTAAGCCGCGCCTACGATGAAGCCAGCGGCATTCAACATCCACGAATTTGGACAGATGAACGAGACATCGAGATGTGGAATATGCTGAATGATTATTAGATATACCCAGACCTGTCAGGTTGTTTTTTTTATATACGTTGGAGAAGATAAATCTTATCCAACGAATATAAAAAAAACAACCTGACAGGTCTGAACTCCTATTCACCTTGAAACGACGAATTTCTTATTTACTGAAAACTCTTCTCCTACCAATGAGAGTACGTAAATTCCTGATGGCAAGTCACTTACGTCAACTTCTTTTTGATGAGCGCCTCCTGGCAAATTTCCAAAATCAAATGATTGAACCTCATTGCCTTGCAGGGTAAAAAGGGTCATACCAATTTGGCTTTGGACAGGCAATTCCCATTCTATTTCGACCAGAATAGCGGCAGGGTTGGGACTCATCTTAACGAGAGGCAAACCTGGACCTTGCTGACCATTAACGGCAGATGGGTTTTCCTTTAGCCCAGTAATCATGCGTACCACAGATGGGTTGAGTGGAAAAAAATTAATCGACGGGTTATCAACTGTTGGAATTGAACTGTTCAGCCAAAGTGTATCACCCGTTGTGCTCAGGGCAATTCCATTTGGACGGGAAAAAGTTGCTTCCATCGCCATTCCGTCTGCATTTCCGCGCTGGCCTGCGCCTGCTATCTTGGTCACAGTTCCTCCCAACGTGATGGTGTAAATACTGCTCGAACCATGACTGTTGACATACAGCATCGCATCTGGTTCAAAATAAGTCAGGTGGCCATTGTTAGACCCGGGCACGCTGGCAAAAAAAGTGGTGTTGCCTTGCGGCGTTATTTTTATAATGGTACTGTTGCCAAAATTTGAAACGTATAAATTTCCCTCATGATCAAAGGTGATTCCGTTCGGGCAATTGTAAATGGTGCCGCTAGAAAAAAGGGTTGAAATGCCTTGTGGAGTAACCTTGCGGATGGTATTATTTCCACAATTGCAAACAAATAGATTGTCTTCATCGTCGATGGCGATGCCCACTGGGCCAGCAATACCCACATTCGTAAATGTACTAACCGATCCACTTGGCGTTATTTTACTGATAAACCTACCTGCAATATTGGACTGGAACAAATTGCCCTGGCTGTCAAAATCATTTCCGGAGGCACCTTGGAAACCGCTGGCAAATAATGTTCTTTCGCCGGAGGCTGGATTTATGCGCCAAACTTGGCTTCCATTGGCATTGCTCAAGCCAGTCCCAAAATCTGCGACATATAAAAATCCATCAGGGCCGAGTTTCACACCACCGCTGCCGTTGAATTGTTCGGTGAGGGTAGAAACAACAGGGTTTTGTGAAAAAAGAAAATAGAAGGACAAGAGCGTTAGAAACGCAGTGGTAAGTAATAGAGTTTAATTAAACGGGTAAAGTTGATTTTTGAAATTTATGCTGAATTTTGTTCCGACTTGGAGCAAAATTTCATCTAATCGGTTAAAAAAGTCATCGGTACCTTTCAGCAGATGTTGCTTGAACCATTCGT
>JAJCYI010000080.1 GCA_029263015.1 Saprospiraceae bacterium
ACAATCAAGAGCTTATGGCGGTTTCAGTCCTTTGATTGTCCCGTTAGGGACGGAACATGGGTAGCAATGCCAAACCAACGGTATTTTTCGTGCCGTAGGTACGTAACCTTTTCCACGTTGCGTACCTACGGCACGGTGAAAACCCCCGCAAATGCTAGGCTACCCATGTTCCGTCCCTAACGGGACAATAAGATTGCTATCCAGAACTCACGTTAAATTACTTTTAAAATGAAAACAAATTCAAAATTTTCAATGGTCAAAACGCTTTTGACTTCGGCTTTACTGATTTTTCTACTTACAAGTTGTGATGAAGAAAAAGAAACTCCAATGCCAAATGCCAACTCCTCCGAAATCATTGGTGTTCCGTTTTTTGTGGAAACAGAGGACAAGGAAATGCCTTCCGATGCTTCACAGCTTTTGTTTGAAATCCGTAACCATAAACCTGTCACGGCTCCTGATGGGCATCATTTGACCTGGGGTGAATTCAGCACTCTAAATGGTGAGATTTCCTTGCAATGCACTGACCAAGGTGTTGAAACTACATTACAGCTGACCGGCCTGGTCCCTAATGGTGTTTATACAATAGACATCTTTCCTAAATAAATTTAAGGCATGGAAACAAGGTTTTTTTTGTCAGATGAGGCATTTTTTGAAGGAATAGCCGAAGCTATTGCTGAAAAAAAAACGAAGTATGACGGAAAAAGACTGTTTAGCTGACTTATAGTTATTTAGGAAAGATGTCTAATATGGAATGTGACTTTTGATGAACCTGTTTTTAATCCTGGCATTGATGGATATGGGCATCCAAGGTCTTGGCGCTGAATGGATCTGACAATTTCTTTATTGCCTCACCTGATGGCAAAGGGGCAATCACTTTACTGTCGCCAGGCGGCAATCTCTCTTTACAAGGTAACATGGGTGCCTGCCTACTTTCCGACAACTATGAATTGCACGTCGTAGGCACCGATCATATAGACAGCCAAACGATTGGGTCAACGATTGGGCCAGAGGGCACTTTTGCAGAACAGTTTGCCTTCATTTTTGTGAACAAGTAGAAATTTTTCAATGGTGAAAAATGAAAGGGCTGCATGGTAATTCATGCGGCCCTGTTTTCTTTTTGATATTGGACAAACTGCTTTCCCTACCTTGTCAAATACATATTTCGCTTACTATCCAAGTCCCTGAAAAATGGATCGGTCAAGTCTACAATAAAGCGGATCATTTCGCCGGTTGATTTCATTTCGGGGCCGAGGTTTTTATCCACGCCAGGAAATTTATCGAAAGAAAAAACGGGTACTTTAATGGCAAAACCCTTTGGTTGCGGATTGATGTTGAAGTCTGACAATTTATGTGTGCCGAGCATCACCTTAGTCGCTATTTTCAGGTAAGGAACATTATAGGCCTTGGCGATGAACGGCGTGGTGCGGCTGGCACGTGGGTTTGCTTCGATCACGTAAACCTGCTCATCTTTGATAGCAAATTGGACGTTGATGAGACCTTTTATTTTCAGGGCTTTGGCTAGTTTTTCTGTGTATTCTACCATGGTGTTGACGGTGGCAACGGAAAGGCTATAAGTTGGCAGCACGGCAGAGCTGTCGCCCGAATGGACACCTGCTGGTTCAATGTGTTCCATGATGCCCATAATGTGTACCTGTTCACCGTCGCAAATGGCATCCACTTCCGCTTCTTTGGCCCGATCGAGGAAGTGGTCAATGAGCACTTGGTTGTCAGGCATTTTCTTGAAAATGGACAGTACGTGCCGCTCCAGTTCATTGTCGTTGATGACGATCCGCATGTCCTGCCCGCCGAGTACGTAGCTTGGGCGGACGAGCACGGGGTATTTGATTTCGTTGGCGATCCGCAAGGCTTCGGTCGCATCGGTGGATATACCATATTTTGGGTATGGTATTTCCAAGTCGCGGAGGAGATCGGAAAATCGTCCTCTGTCCTCTGCCAAATCCATGTCTGGGAAATCGGTGCCGATTATTTTGATGCCTTTTTTGTGAAAGGTCTCTGCAAGTTTCAAAGCGGTCTGCCCACCTAACTGTACGATAATCCCTTCTGGTTTTTCCAGCTCAATGATTTCTTCTAAATGCTCCCAGAAAATGGGTTCGAAGTAGAGCTTGTCGGCCACGTCAAAATCTGTGGATACCGTTTCTGGGTTACAATTGACCATGATCGCTTCATAGCCGACTTCCTTTATGGCCATCACCCCATGTACACAACAATAATCAAACTCAATGCCTTGTCCGATGCGGTTGGGGCCTGAGCCAAGCACGATGATTTTTTTCTTTCCTTCTGTGGGGATGCTCTCGTTTTCCTTATCAAAAGTGGAATAGAAATAAGGGGTTTGTGCCTCGAATTCAGCAGCACAGGTATCCACCATTTTATAAGTGCGGCGAATATCGAGTGCTTTTCTGGTCTTGCGTACTTCTTCCTCCGTCACCCGCATCAACCAGGCAATCTGTGAATCGGCATAACCGACTTCTTTGAGTTCCCGGAAGAATTTTTCGGGGATATCCTCTGGCACATTGTAGCGCATCAGGTCGTGCTCCATGTCCACCAAGCGCTTGATCTGCTTGATGAACCAAGGGTCAATTCTTGTCAATTTGTGGACGGTTCTGTCTGGCACGCCCAATCGGAGAGCGTCTTTCAATCGGAAGATGCGGTCTTCGCCAGCATGTTCCAGCCTTCGCAATATATCTTCTGTCCGCACCCATTCTTTCATGTCGGCCCCAAGCCCTTGCCTTCCGTTTTCCAGTCCCTGACAGGCTTTTTGCATGGCCTCCAAAAAATTGCGACCAATGGCCATTACTTCGCCCACCGATTTCATTTGCAGACCAAGTTCAGTATTTGCTCCTGGGAATTTAGCAAAATTCCACCGTGGCATTTTCACGATCACGTAATCAAGCGTTGGTTCGAAGTATGCAGAAGTCGTTTTTGTGATCTGGTTTTTCAGTTCATCTAAATTATAACCGAGCGCCAATTTAGCAGCAATCTTCGCTATAGGATAACCCGTAGCCTTGCTGGCAAGGGCCGAGGAGCGGCTCACTCTAGGGTTGATTTCAATAACAATCAATTCCTCAGTGTCTGGATTTTGGGCAAATTGGATGTTACAACCTCCTGCAAAGTTGCCCAGCGAACGCATGGCCTGGATGGCCTGGTTCCTCATTGTCTGGTAAGCTGTATCGCTGAGTGTCATGGCTGGAGCAACGGTGATGCTGTCGCCCGTGTGGATGCCCATCGGGTCAAAATTTTCTACCACACATATAATAACAACATTATCATTAGTGTCCCGCAACAATTCCAGTTCAAATTCTTTCCAGCCAAGCACGGCCTTGTCAATCAGCACTTCGTGGGTCGGGGAAAGGTTTAGTCCCCGTCGGAGCAATTCGTCAAAATCTTCCTCTTTGTGAACGAAAGCAGCCCCGGTACCACCCAATGTATAAGATGGGCGGATGACGAGGGGAAAGCCGATTTCCTGTGCCGCTTCTTTTCCCTCCAGAAATGAATTGGCAATCTTGGATGGTGCGACCCCCAGGCCCTGGTTTATCATGTGAAGGCGGAACTCCTCCCGGTTTTCTGTCAGCTCAATGGCGTCGAGGTCAACGCCGATCATACGCACATAGTATTTTTCCCAAATGCCCAATTTTCCAGCTTCAATAGTCAAGTTGAGTGCGGTCTGTCCGCCCATGGTTGGCAACACGGCGTCAATTTTCCTTTCTTCCAGAATCTGAACGATGCTCTGGGTTGTCAATGGCAACAAGTAAACATGGTCAGCCGTCATGGGGTCGGTCATGATCGTTGCGGGGTTGGAATTGATAAGTGTCACTTCGATTCCTTCTTCCCTCAGCGAGCGGCTGGCCTGTGTGCCAGAATAATCAAATTCGCAAGCCTGTCCAATAATAATAGGACCAGAACCAATGATCAGTACGGATTTTATAGAAGTATCTTTTGGCATGATGGTTTTGCAGTAGGCGGTGGGCAGAATGCGGTAGGCAGTGGGCAGTTTTGTGAACTTCATCGCTCACAAACTGCTGTATGCCAACTGCTCACTGCTTACTGCTCACTGATCGAGTTGTTTTGCTTAAAAAAAGACTTCCATAGCATCGGCAGCTTCGGAAGTCTTTGACCTTTGTTTTCGGGGCGCAAAGGTAGGGGTTCTGGGCGGACTCACAAAAGACATTTGATTGATTTGCAACCTCCCAATGGGTTTTTAATCCAAACCATATTTGTCGATCAAAAAGACCAAACTAGTCATAGCTGCAACGCCTAGTTCCAACTCTCTTTTGTCAACAGCTTCGAAAACGTCGGCGTGCGTATGGTGGTAGTTGAAATAGCGCTGCGAATCTGGTTCAAAACCGATCAAAAGGGTGTTCTGTTTTTTTAATGGTGAAATGTCCGCTCCACCGCCGCCTTTTTTTATTCGCAGGCCATAGGGTTCGAGCAAGGAAAGCCAAGGCCTCATCAATGGGAATTTTTTAGCAAAGACCTCTTTTTCCCCATCCACGGTGAAGCCCCTAGGCGTAAATCCACCTCGGTCACTTTCCATAGCTGCTAAATGAAATTCCCCTTTCCGTTTTGCTTCCTCTCCATATTCCCTTCCGCCCCGCAGGCCGTTTTCTTCATTCATGAAAAGCACACATCGTATTGTCCTCTTGGGTTTGTAGTCTAGGTGTTTCAAGATTTGAAGTACATCCATGGATTGAACACATCCCGTCCCGTCATCGTGAGCGCCCTCGCCAACATCCCAAGAGTCGAGGTGGCCGCCAATCAGGATTATTTCTTCTGGTTTCTCACTGCCCTTTATTTCACCAATGACGTTGAAAGAAAGCTTATCTTCAAGTGTTTGGCAATCGGTTTTCATAAAAACCTTTACTGGCCCTTGCTTCAGAAGGCTGCTCAACAACTCTGCATTGTTTGTGCTAATTGCCACTGCCGGAATTTTTTCTATCCCATCTTTATACCGCAAGCCTCCGGTATGGGGTATATCGTCCAATCCCGAAGCCATTGAGCGGACCAGTACTCCGATAGCCCCATATTTAGCTGCCTCAGAAGGGCCATTTCCACGTTGATCTACAGCTCCGCCATAGGCGGCAAAAGTGTTGAGCTGTGTAGGGTCAAATGCGCGGTTGAAAAAAACGATTTTACCTTGGATGGCCGATCCTAACTGTTTGAGTTCTTCAAAGTTTTTAACTTCGACTACTTCTGCTGAAATGCCTTGCTTTCCTGTCCCAACTGAATTGCCCAATGCAAGTGCATCCAAATCTACAGAACCCATAGCAGAAGTAGCTATTCGGATTACTTCTGTTTCACCCCTTACCCAGTGGGGCACCATGACAGGTTGTAGCCACACGCTGTCCAAACTCAGGTTGCCAAGCATTTGGTAGGTATATTCTACGGCAGCAGCAGCCTGCGGAGAGCCACTCAACCTTGCGCCAATTTCTTTGGTGAGGTATCGAAGCCATAAATGGCACTCACCTTTGGTAAGGGCTGCATCGTGAATTTTTTTAATGTAAAAAGCATCTTCATCAGTGGCTTCCTCTTGCGCAGACAGACTAAAAGTAGGGATTACACTAAGAAAAAAGAGGAAAAATGAAAAAATGAAAAAATCCTTATTGGATGTTTTTTGTAAAAATGTGGTCATGCTATGTTTTTTATATGCAAAATTTCGCTTGTTCTTCAATGCTATCTCTTAAGTTGATTTTAAAATCCTGTCTCAACCTGTTGCTGTTCATCAGAATATTATTTCGTATTTTTCAGTAAATGCCTTCATTTCGGCAACCTCTTGTGGACATTAGAATACTTTGATTCTATGCTTTTTTTTTAAAAAATGAGTCGAGCATTAGAAAAATAATAAATTTCACCTAAATTTGTATCACAATAGGTAATAGTAAAATTTACACAAAGTGAAGTTCGACAGAAAAAGTACCTTTTTAATCAAGGGTATCAAAAAATAAATAATTTGGTTTTATTTGGTTAGGGCTGAGGTAGTGCATTTGCACTACCTCTTTTTTTTGTGCAAATGTTAGTATTCCTTTGGACAATCCTGTACCCTTTTCCATATATCTCCGTCCCAACCCTATAATTTCCTATTTTTACATCTTCGTGGACGAGTGCTACACCATTTGCCAAGGAAGAAAGCAGAAAACAAATCAATCAAGCTACTCTCCCATAGCAATCTATATATCTCCTATTGTTCCATGTTATTAGAGATTGAGTTGAATATAATAACAGGCCAAAGGAACTTTTCTAACAAAACGAATGGGGACGGACGTCGAAACGAATGTAAAGGATATTGACCTTATTCAGGAATACCTTCGAACTAAAGATTCAAGGCATTTCACTACACTTTATCGAAAGTATTCCGGTAAAGTTTATGGCAAGTGCATTTCTATTTTAAGGGAAGAACACCTCGCCAAGGATGCCACTCAGGATGTTTTCATGAAAATCTTTTTGAACCTTGGGCAATTCGGCGCGCAGTCCAAATTTTCAACGTGGGTCTATTCCATTACTTATAATTACTGTATTGACCTGATCCGCAAGAAAAAGAAAATATCAAATATTTTTTCTGATGAAATGGAGCGGATCCCAGACGTTGAGGACGAAGTCCACGATGAGGCATTGCTTACTATGGAAGTGAATAGGCTACGTGAAGTACTGAACGAAATACCTGTTGGGGATAAAGCCATTTTACTGATGAAATACCAGGACGGGCTGCAGATAAAAGACATAGCCATGATCTTTGACAAAACAGAGAGTGCTGTAAAAATGAAAATCAAAAGGGCAAAACATAAAGCCCATTCAACTTATAATAAATTGTACCCCAAAACATAATCACGGATTATGAATGCATCAAAAAACAGTTTTAGACAGATGCTGGAAGAGGACGAACGCTCTTTTCCGATACCACCGGACATTGAAGAAAACGTCATAGGAAGCCTGCAAGTATTGACCATGATGGGGCATGCAATGGAGTTGTTCATTCCAAAAGCATTTGAAATGTTTATATTGACTTTGGGCGGCACGGTTAAAGAATTAGATACTGCAACCGACAATACTGCACCGATATCTGGAGGTCAAAGCGAAGATACGGGGGACGATGCACCTGGCAGTGCGCCCGACAACCCAATTATTTAAAACCACAGTGGAAGAATAATTTGCAACCATGATTTTTCACCACTACGCTAATTTGCACATAACAAAAATCAATACAATCTAATTATGCCTATACTCGAAATAGTGGAAGAGGTATTGAAAAAATTTGCTTCAGCCCTCCCAAATGTTGTAGGCGCTATTGCTATCCTGTTGTTCGGGTGGTTGTTGGCAAAAGTTGTTTCCAAAGCATTGGAAAAAATATTTACTACCCTGAAGTTCGACAAGTTGGGGGACAAGATCAACGAAACTGATTTTGCAACAAAAGCCAATTTCAAGATCAGGGTGAGTGTTTTCCTTTCCAGATTGGTGTATTACCTACTCATGCTGATCTTTATCATGATGGCCACGGATGTGCTGGGCATGGCCGTGGTCTCGGCCATGGTGAGCGACCTCATTGCCTATCTGCCCCGCCTTTTGTCTGCGATCATCCTTTTTGTTTTGGGGATATACCTCGCCGAATTTGTAAAAAACATCGTGTACGCTGCTTGTAATGCGCTGGCCATTCCCTCATCAAAGATCATTTCAACTTTTGTCTTTTACCTCATTTTCCTCACCCTGACCATCAGTGCTTTGGCCCAGGCCAGCATCGAAACTTCCCTAATAACATCAAATCTCACGGTAATCTTAGGTGGTGTAGTCCTTGCGTTTTCCATTGGGTATGGATTTGCTTCCAGGGATACGATGGCCAATTTCATCGCTTCCTTTTACAGTAAGAACAAAGTGAAAATAGGCGACATGGTCAGCATAGACGGCTCATCTGGCAAAGTGGTTGCCATGGACAGTATTTCGGTAACTTTGCAAGCAGAAGGTAAAATAATTATTATACCTTTGAAAAAATTAACCTCAGAGAAAGTAGAAATTTACACTGCCGAGCGGCAGATTAAATAACAAAGGTTAATTATGTGGGTAAATTTTGAGGATAAGATTTTTTCGATAGTTTTCTTGAAAAAATCAGTGCATAGGCAAGTTACGGACTTATTTTTTCGAGGAAACTAGTGGAAAAAGATATTCTCAAAATACCCAAATAATTAGGCTTTGTTACTTAAATAAAGATGAATATTAATAATTTGATCCTATAAGCATGAAAGCCTGCCTTTTTGGCGGGCTTTCTCTTTACTGGACATTTGACATTATAAAAGAAAAAATAATTGACTATCAAGTATTTACGAAATTATTTTATATTAAATTGTCTAAAGTACTGTCTTTTTCTCTTTGTTAGAGAAATAAATTGACACCACATTTTATGATGAAAATAGGAATACTCGGAAGTGGCTCAATGGGCAGTGGCATTGCCCAGGTGGCAGCCACGGCGGGCCATGAAGTTCTGCTCTATGACAACAACCCCGCGGCACTCGAACGGGCCAAAGAAAAACTTTTGAAAATATTGAATCGTTTGGTCGAAAAAGGTAGGATCGACGACCGTACCGCCAAGGCTATTTTCGGAAGGATTTATTTTGTGGATCACGTGAGGGCATTTGCAGAAACGGGTTTTGTCATTGAGGCCATTGTCGAGGATTTGGGAATCAAAAAATCCATCTTTGAACAACTCGAAGATATTGTTACAGAAGACTGCATCCTTGCCACCAATACTTCCTCCCTTTCGGTAGCGGCCATTGCTGCGGCGTGTAGCCAACCCCAAAGGGTTTTGGGCATTCACTTTTTCAATCCGGCACCTTTGATGAAATTGGTGGAAATCGTGCCCGCCATCCAAACCGGTCAAGCAGCAATTGAGCAGTCCTGTAACCTAATTGAAAGTTGGGGCAAGTTGGTTGTAAAGGCAAAAGACACACCCGGCTTTATTGTCAACCGGGTAGCGCGGCCGTTTTATGGGGAGGCATTGCGCATTTATGAGGAAGGCATTGCCGATGTGCCCACCATCGACTGGGCTATGACAGAGATCGGGGGGTTTCGAATGGGCCCATTTACTTTAATGGACTTTATAGGAAATGATGTCAATTACAAAGTGACAGAAACTGTCTTCCAAGCTTTTTATTTTGATCCGCGTTACAAACCAGCTTTTACGCAGAAACGGCTTTCCGAAGCAGGTTGGCTTGGCAGAAAATCTGGGCGTGGCTATTACGATTATTCAGAAAACGCTCAAAAGACAGCACCAAATAAGAGCCAACACCTCGGCGAAACCATCGTCAACAGAATTATTGTCATGCTCATTAATGAAGCTGCCGATGCCTTATACCTCAACATCGCTTCCCGTGATGATATTGACCTGGCGATGACCAAAGGTGTGAATTACCCAAAGGGGCTTTTGAAATGGGCCGACGAAATAGGAATTGGTAAATGTGTGGAACGGATGGACGCCCTGTACCACGAATACCTCGAAGATCGCTACCGGTGCAGTCCACTTCTCCGCAAGATGGCAAGGGACGGCCAGCTTTTTTATGGATAAAAACCCCAAACATATCCGCATCGTAGATGCCATGATGGCCAAAGACTATTTCAGCCAATGGCTCGGTATTGAAAGGCTGAAAGATGGTGAAGGCAGTTCTGTGCTTCGGATGACTGTCCGCAAAGAAATGGTCAATGGCTTTGGCATAGCGCATGGTGGCATCACTTACTCCTTGGCAGACAGTGCTTTAGCCTTCGCGTCCAATTCACAGGGACGATTGGCAGTTTCTATCGAAACCTCCATTTCACATACAGAAAAAGTGCGGGAAGGCGATGTGCTTACCGCCGTTGCGGAGGAAGAAATCCTTACCCATAAAATCGGCAATTACCGCGTTACGGTGAAAAACCAAGACGGCAACGTGGTCGGTTTGTTCAAAGGGACAGTTTATCGGACGGGGAAGGAGTGGGATGTTTGACATAGCGATAATCATTTTAGAAGCGACGCTTTTCTAAAAAGCGTCGCTTCTGGCTGCCATAAAATTGCCGCTGGTTTCTATCTTCACGCAAAATTCACCCTTATGAAAAAAATTGTCCTCTCATTGAGCTGCCTGATATTGGCCTGCTCCGCATTTTCACAAAAGAAACAACTCTCCCACGAGGAACTTATCACCTGGAAACAAATCAAAAGTCCAAAAATTTCAAATGATGGGAATTGGGTCGCCTATTCATTAAAGGCTGAAGAAGGTGATGCGATGCTGAAAGTTTGGAGTGCTACCTCACAGGAAACCTACACCTTTGACCGCAGCGACCAAGCTTCTTTTACTGCTGATAATCAATATTTGGTTTTTAAAATCCATCCCCACGAAGATAGTCTCAAAACTATGCGCCGCAGAGGTGTTAAATTGAAAGGCTTACCCAAAGATTCGCTCGGCATTTTGAAACTAAGTGACCAGGGCTTGGAGAAAATTGCTGATGTGAAATCTTTTTCTGTTCCTGAAAAATGGAAGGCCTGGCTTGTAATTCACAAACACATTGAGGAAGTAAAAAAAGACAAAGTACCCGTTGATACGACAGCAACCGCTGTGCCCGACAGCACCAAAACCATTTCACCCAAAAAGAAAAAAGGGAAAAAGGAAGGTAAGAAAACCGGCACCAAGCTGGTCATTCGGGAGCTTGCGACTGGCGAGGAAGAAATGATTGGTTTTGTGAAAAGCTACAAAGTGGCAAAAGAAGGCCCACGCATTTTACTGACTAGTACGGGAAATGATTCGACCCTGCTGGAAGGTGTTTATTTATTTGATTGTGCAACTCGGTCATTGCAGCCGATGTGGCGTCAAAAAGGCGAATACAGTAAATTGAGTTTGGATGAGAAAGGAACGCAGGTTGCTTTCCTCGCCAACATTGATACGACCGATGCACAGGTGCCTCCTATTAATCTCTGCTATTGGAAAAATGGCCAAGACTCCTCGCATGTTGCAGCCAATTCTGGCTCAAGTTTTTTACCTGAAAATTGGCTCATTAGCAAAAATGCAAATCCTGATTTTTCAAAAGATGGGTCCAAGCTATACTTTGGAATCGCCCCACCACCAATTTTGCAGGACACCAATTTACTGGAGGAAGAGATTGTCAATGTGGAAGTTTGGAGTTACACAGATGGCCGACTGCATACCCAACAAAAAGTACGGTTGAACCAGGAGAAAAAACGCAGCTATCGCACAGTTTGGCATATTGCCGATGATAAGTTTGTTCAGCTTGGTACAAAAGAATTGCCCGAATCGAGACTTGGCAACGAAGGCAATGCGGATGTGGCAATCGCTTATACCTCTGAAGGTTATTTGCAGCTCATTTCCTGGGAGGGGAGCTCACGGCAGGACATTTATTTGGTTGATACCAAAACAGGTGACAAGAAAGAAATAACAAAAGGATTGAACGGCTTTGGGTCGTTTTCTCCCAGCGCAAATTATATTACTTGGTACAACCGCATCGACAGTGTTTATGCTGCTTATTCCGTGAAAGACGGAACGGTCAAAACCTTGACATCCAATACGCCTTATCCATTTTACAATGAAGAAACGGATGTGCCAAATTACCCGTATCCGCATGGCGTGGCCACTTGGACCAAGGATGACAAACACGTACTCATTTACGACAAATACGATATTTGGCAAATTGACCCTTCTGGAAATTCAGCACCATTAAGATTGACAAATGGCCGAGAAAGTGAAACTGTTTACCGTTACATGCGCCTCGATCCCGAGGAGCGTTTTGTCACGCCAGGCAAGCGAATGATGCTCCATGTTTTTGATGAAAAAACAAAGGCGAGCGGATATGCCTATCTTTTGCTCGGTGCAGGAAAACCTATCCAACTGGTGAAAGAAGCCTACTATTATTCCCGTCGCCCGATCAAGGCCAAGGATGTCGATAAGGTCATTTTCACAAAAGAAAATTTCCAGACCTTCCCTGACCTGCTGTACTCCAACTTAAGTCTCCAAAACCCAAAACGTGTGAGCAACGGAAACCCACAGCAGAGCGAGTACTTGTGGGGCAACATTGAGTTATATGAATGGACTTCTTTGGATGGCCAGCGCCTGACAGGCATGTTGGTGAAACCGGAGGGTTTTGACCCCAATAAAAAATACCCGATGCTGGTCAATTTTTATGAAAAAAGTTCAGACCGTCTGCACCGTTACCCGCGCCCCTACCCAGGCCGCTCAACAATCAACTATTCATTTTATGCCAGTCGGGGTTATCTAATTTTTAATCCTGACATCCCTTATCGGATTGGCTACCCAGGCGAAAGCTGCCTGAATGCAGTAGTGCCTGGCGTCGCTTCTTTGATTGACAAAGGCTATGTTGACAAAGATAGGATTGGCGTTCAGGGGCATAGCTGGGGTGGTTATCAGGTTGCACATTTATTGACTAAAACCGACATATTCAAATGTGCCGAAAGTGGTGCTCCTGTGGTAAATATGTTTTCCGCTTATGGAGGCATTCGCTGGGGAAGCGGCATGAGTCGCATGTTTCAATATGAGCGAACGCAGAGCCGCATCGGGGGAACGATCTGGGAATACCCACTCCGCTATTTGGAAAATTCTCCGTTGTTTTTCCTCGATAAAGTCAACACGCCTGTGCTCATCATGCACAACGACCATGACAGTGCTGTGCCGTGGTATCAGGGCATTGAGTATTTTGTCGGCTTGCGCAGGCTTGGAAAACCCGCTTGGATGCTCAACTACAACGATGAGCCTCACTGGCCAGTGAAGTTGCAGAACCGCAAAGATTTCCAGGTTCGCATGAGCCAGTTTTTTGATTTCTATCTGAAAAATGCTCCGAAGCCACAATGGATGGAAAGGGGCGTTCCTGCTATTGAAAAAGGCATATTGCAGGGATTGGAGACAAAGGAGTAGTATTTTTTGTGGTGGTAACTTAGACTTGATTCAAATGATTCAAGGCGGTTGCAATCTGCCCCAAAGGTTTCTTCCAAAAGGGAGGGAATTTAATTCCCTCCCTTTTGGAAGAAACTACCGTTCCGTCCGAGACCTTTTTTACTGCTTAAAAACTACCACACCTATTACTATATTTGCCCTCCAGAATTTCCTATTTCAAATTTCCAAAATAGAATATGCACTCCTTAGATATAGAAGCCCTCAACCAACAGATTTATCACGACAGCGAGTTTGTAGAACAATTGAATGCCGAAACGGCTAAAGTAATTGTTGGCCAGACAAAAATGATCGAGCGGCTGATGCTTGGACTACTGACGAAAGGCCACATCTTGTTGGAGGGCCTGCCTGGCCTGGCCAAAACGCTTGCTATCAAAACCTTGTCCAGCGTCATAGCTGCCGACTTTCAGCGCATCCAATTTACGCCCGACCTCCTACCTGCCGACATCATCGGGACTATGGTTTACAACCAAAAGACGTCCAAATTCGCTGTACACAAAGGCCCGATCTTCGCCAATTTTATTTTAGCCGATGAAATCAACCGGGCGCCAGCGAAAGTACAGTCGGCACTACTCGAAGCCATGCAGGAAAGGCAAGTGACCATCGGGGGAGAGACTTTCAAACTGGAGGAACCATTCCTCGTGTTGGCTACCCAAAACCCCATCGAACAAGAAGGCACCTACCCACTGCCGGAAGCGCAGACAGATCGTTTTATGCTGAAAGTAAAAGTGGACTACCCGTCAAAAGAAGAAGAACGGGAAATCATGCGGCGCAACCTCAACGATGATAAATTTGGAGAAATCAAAGCAATCATAAAAACGGAGGTCATTTTGAACGCAAGAAAGTCCGTCCAGAAAGTTTACATGGATGAAAAGATCGAGCGCTATATCCTTGACATTGTTTTCGCTACTCGATACCCTAAAGAATTTGGCCTTCCCAATCTCGAGCCACTCATCAATTACGGTGGTTCACCACGTGCCAGCATCAACCTTGCACTGGCCTCCAAAGCACTGGCATTCCTGCGTCGTCGAGGATATGTCATTCCCGAAGATGTGCGGAATATCTGCCACGATGTGATGCGCCACCGGATTGGCCTGACTTATGAAGCAGAGGCGGAGAATATTACGCAGGAGGATATTGTGAGCCAAGTATTGAATCGGGTGGAGGTGCCGTGATGGGTGGACTATTGACTTAATTAGAGGTTTGGCTAAATCTACATGGCATAGCAATTAAATATCTTTAATGGTCTTTAAAAAATCTTCCAACCTATAAGCTCCGTCCACAGTCCGCCTTTCATAGACCATGAAGTAGCGATAATCATTTCCAGCTTTACTAGCCCAAGACCTGCCAAGTCTTATTTTTTGTTCGGCATATAAGTGGTCGCCTTTTGTTTCCAATAGAATTGTTTTACCGCTTTTAGTCTGAATAATAAAATCAGGATAATGATTCACAAAGCCATTAATCTTAAAACCTCTCCTATCAATATTTCTTGTCCAAAAAGCAATGTTTTTCATATTGCCAATTTCATTGATTACCCGCTCTTCAAAGCCATTCATGTTTCCTTCTTTCTCGTAAAGGGATTTTGTAATATTTTTAGCTGTATTGCCAGGCGAAATGCTTTTAGGCAATTTGAATGATGCTTTTATAAATACCTTATCCGTATCTAAAAATTCGTTAAATTTTTTTTCTGCAAAAGCTTCCGATAATAATTTTATCTTCTGTTTTATTTTATCCGTATAAGTGTATTCATTATTGGCAAGATCGCCAAATTGTTCATCAGTAAAATCTTCTAATATCCGATTAATATATTTTTCAATTTCTTTATCTGGAATAGGATACATATTCCCGATAATATCCAATATCCGTTTTGTGAAATTTTTAACTCGGCTTTCTTTCCTTGATGGGTCAAGGATGTAAGATAAAACACTTTCTTTTGCAGGCCCATCAATTCTTACAAAAGTTGGCGTATGTTCGTTTTTAGTTTCATCCAAATCTACTTTATAGAGTTCTGAAACAATATTGTCAAATGCAATATTTGTATCTGCCTTGCCCAACGCAAACCCATCCAAAAGATTTTCCTTTTCTAAAGGCAATTCTTCTCCTTTTGTTCCGAACAAATCAATTGTTGGAATTTTTAAATAGAATTGCGGTAGAGACATACCCGCTGCTTGTTCTTTGAAAATTTCCTTTATGCTATATGTTTTCACGAGTTTTTGAATTTCATTAGGTAGAACAGGTGCCTCACTTGCTTCCATTTCAGAAACCGTTTTCTCGAATGCCTTATTTTGCTTCATAGCGGTTTCTTCGATTTCTAAAACAGAACTAATTGGTAGGCCACCATCAGTAGGTACTGAAATCCTAGCAGGGTCAATATCTAAAATAAAATCTTCTTCTGAATCCCCTTCCGAACCATCACCAGGTTTTGGGAAAAAGGTAAGTTGCTGTAATGGGTATGGCTTTGATTTTTCATCCTTTACTGCTTCTGTCAATTTATAATCTTTTTCACTAAAACCTGCCTTGTTTAATCCTTTGACAATATTATCTAAAGTGTCAAGAAATTTTGATGAAGCTGTTAAAACATAACTTAAATTGAGCAGTGGGAAATTGTGTTTCATTACATACGGTTGGCGTAAAACTCGTCCTAATATTTGTTCCACATCCACAGCTGAACTCTTATCCGCCAACGAAGCCAAAATATACGCAAAAGGGCAATCCCATCCTTCTTTCAAAGCATTTACAGTAATGATATAACGGACTTGGCAATCCCTGCTCAATAAATCTTCGTTTTTTATTTCATTGAGGTTTGCCGTTTTTATTTTGATTTGTTCGGCAGGGATTTTTAATTCTATCAATTTTTCTTTTAATCTTTCAAAAGTCGTGTTATCGTCAGCATTTCTGGGCTGTGCCTGAAATAAAATAATAGGGCGGATATATTTCCCTCCACTTTTTTCTTCCTCATTGGCCTGTACTTCCAAACGTTTTTGCAATTGAAGGGCAGAATTGATTACTTCTGTTTTATCGTGGTGATTGTAAACGATTACAGGAAGTTTGACCATGTTTTCTTTCTTCAGTTCCAGTGCGTCAATAAAACTAATGATATTGCTATTGTTTCTAGGCGTAGCTGTAAGGTCAAGAATAAAACAAGGGTTAATGGTTTTAAGCATATCCAGACTTAAATCACTTTCTGCATTGTGGCTTTCATCTACCACTACCAAAGGGTTTAAATATTTTATTACCGCCCCCAAAGTTATTTCTTTGTCTTTCCCTAAAATATTTTCAAATGATTGCAGGTTTCCATTTTCCTGAAATACTTTTCTATCTTCTTTGTTCCTGGCTTTTAAGCTGTCAAAGCTAAAAACCATAATATTCAATTGCTCTTTTACTGATGTTGCGTTAAAACCACTTCCTTGCAATAAAGAGGCCTTGTCAAAAACTTCTACTCTATTTCCAAAGTGGGAGTTGATTTTTTGGCGATAAGGGTGTGAGGGGTTTTTGAGGTTTTTAATAGTCTGGTCTAAAATGGTAATGGATGGAACGAGCCATAGAACTGCTTTTGGCCTGCCGTAATCAAAGGCGTCAAAAATTGGTTTAAGGGCATTGCACGCAATAAAGGTCTTGCCGCCCGCCGTTGGCACCTTAACACAAATATGCGGCACCTTTGGCACATTGTTTTTATAAGGCTCAATGGCAGTGCCGGAAAAAGGCTGCAATGGCGTTCTTGGATGATCGGTCCAAAAATCATAAAAAGCCTCTTTCACGTTCTTGGTTTTTTGCACTTGGTCCAAAAACAAGGCAAGATCGTTTATTACTTGTTGTTGATATGGCTTTAATTCCATTTAATTGGTTTCTAAATTAATGATCCACTGCTTGAACCGTGGGCTTTTGTTTCTCATTCTTTCTATTCCAATATCTTTTGCCAATATTGCTCCATATACTATTTTGCTGTAACCCTTTATCAATCGTTTCAACCTGTATGATGGCGCGTTGCCAGGGGTGTCATTAATCATTTCAGGGTTTGGGTTTTCTTCTATCGTCTTGATTAATTCATCTTTATTGATAAAATCTTCTTCAGGTATTTGATTGGCAAACACAGCGGGGTTATTAAACAGCAAGCCCTCAAATTCATACAATTGAATATAAGGAATAAATCTGGGATTGATCTCGCCCCTTATTGATTCTTTCATGCCAGCTTCCAATATATCCATCCTTTTTTCCTTATCATTTACTTGGTGTGCATGTTCCCAATTTGGGAATTGGAATCTTTCGGACATGCCATAATAATCTATAAATGTAGTCACAACGGCCTCCTTATCTTGGCGTAAATGGTTCTCAATTTGTTTTTTTAGATTGGGCCACGGCACGATGCCCCCTCCCGATTTTTTGATTAATGGCGTTTGGATATAAATGTCCTTTTCAAAGAAATAAGGATAGAGCACATCTTTGCAAAACTCTCTTTCTGTTTGGCCTTCACATATAATTATTGTTCTTTTCATTTCATTCAGTTTATTGGGGCTGCCCGCCATGAATAATATTTCGCTGCCATAAATCCCCGATGCTGTATTCGTCCAACCATTCTGTCAAATCTTTTTTGTCCAGCCTGGTAAAATGGCTTTCCCCTTCCTGTTGGTCAACGGTAATAATATCCTCTGCATGGAAATGATTGATTAAATCTGCTGACTGCGTGGCCGCAATTACCTGAACACCCCTTGATGCGGCACTTTGGATCATGCCTGCCAGTTTGGAAATGGCAAAAGGGTGCAGGCCCAGTTCTGGTTCGTCAATAATAATAGTGGAGGGTAAATTGGGCTGTAGGAAAAGCGTAGCCAATGCAATGAAACGAATAGTGCCGTCCGACAAATCTGTTACGCCATAAGTTGTTGAACTGTATTTATCCTGCCATTGGAGTCTGACATATCCTTCTTCATTGGGTTGAAAATAAAAATCAGAAAAAAATGGGGCAATACTCTGTATGGTTCGTATGATCCGGTTATAATGAAAAGTATTGTTTACTTGAATGTGGTATAAAAATGCTCCAATGTTTTCCCCTCTCTCATAGAGGAAATAGGTGTCGTTATCAATATGGCTTGTTTTATTGAAGGAAGAATACCTGCCCGTTTCATGGAAATGATATTTTTTAAAACTGTTTAAATATTTAATTACGTATCTGGCCCTGAAATTATCGGCAATTTTTACTCTTGCTTCAGAAGAAAAATCTGAAAGGTCCCACCCTTCGTCTCCTTTAAATATTAAATATTCGTTTTTGAAAATAAACCCCTCATCTGCTCTTTGAATAGTTGCATAATATCCATTTATTCCTTTGTCGAATTCGGTTCTGAAATACACTTCATTTGTGAACCCAGTTCCCTTATGGAGAATTTTTTCTTCTCCTCCTTTCAATGCGATATATTCCTTTAGCTTTCGGTCATACAGTTTGTTGAGGAATTCAAAAAAAGAAAGAAAGTTGCTCTTTCCCGATCCGTTAGAGCCGATCAGAATATTAATTGCATTGAGTTCCAGCTTTACCTCTTTGATTGATTTGTACCCTTTTATTTCTATATAGTCCATCTTGCAGTTATTTAAAACCGGGTAATGTCCCGCGGTATTTTTTTGAAAATAATATGGTGTTTGACCATGAATGCTTTGGTGAGCAAACAATTGTCTGCATAAATGACATATTGCTCCGATTTGGTTTTCATGGTAGCTAAAAAAGCATGATCCAAAGTAGTTAGTTTATCCGGCTCATAATTGAAGTAATAAGCAGTATCATTGTGTTTTGCCAGAAAATATATATTGTCAGCGTGGCTGGGTTCTGGCAATGCCGATTTGGTTTCCGTGTAAAAAACATACTGCCGGATTTTTTCCACACCGACTGTTTCGTTTAATATGCCATCCTCCAAAAACATTGGTTGTCCTAATTCGTAATAATCGAAAGCGCCGTTGGTGCCTTCTACTTTTTTGTTCCCTTCCCCATATCCTTTCATTACACGCCTTACCCGCTCGGCAGTGATGTTTTCAGCATAGTCTTCCATTTCGATCAAAATGAATTTACGGTTGCCGCCGTCTTGTTTGTTAAGGTTGAGGACGGCATGGGCAGTAGTGCCGGAGCCTGCGAATGAGTCAAGTATTAAATCATTTTTTTTTGAGGCCAATTGTATTAATAGCTGTATTAGTACATGAGGTTTTGGGAAATTAAATGCTTTGTTTCCAAAAATTGATGTGAGTATATTAGTGCCATGTTGCGTGAAAATATTGTCAATTATAGAATAAAGTTTTCTCCCTCTTCCAATCCCTTTTTCATTTTTCAAATATTGTTTATAATTTACAGTCCATTTATTAGATTTAGGATTTTTTTCTATTATTAATTCATTTTTTTCAAGTGCCTTAATCACCCTATCCTGACTCCATTGCCATTGTTTTTCTGGCCATATTCTTTCTCCATTATAATTTATTGGATATCTCAAATTAGGCCTTTCGTCCATGCTTGTTGTAGCTAATGGCTGCAATCTGTAAGGACCTCTTGTCTTTATTTTTTCATCTTGATATTTGTAATATTTGAGCATAGCTTCATCGGGAGGCAATTCCAAAGTTGGTATGTTCTTTATATTTTTAGCGTAGAAGAGAATGTATTCGTGTAAATTTACAGCATGTTTACTTTTTGCTCCACCACCGTATGTCTTTTTCCAAATAAATGTTTGAATTCTATTTAACCTTCCAAAAATTTCATCCATTAATAAATTAAGGAAGTCATGCTCGTTTTCATCTATGGAGACTATGATAGAACCATTTGGGGCTAATAGCTTATATAATAATTTTAACCGTGGCAACATCATGCAAAGCCATTTGTCGTGCCTCGTAAGGTCATCCCCTTCCTTTCCAACTGTATCGCCCAACCATTTTTTGATTCGAGAATCATTCACATTGTCATTATATACCCAGCCTTCATTTCCCGTATTATAAGGTGGGTCGATATATATACATTTTATTTTCCCCTCATATTCGGGCAGGAGTGCTTTTAATGCTTCGAGGTTATCGCCGTGTATGATCTTATTGCCGCTATTGGTTTCACTTTTGGTCTGCTCCCCATTCTCGAAGCCATAAGTATGTTCCAATACTTTAAATGGTACATCCAAGTGGTGGTTGATCACTTTTTCTTTTCCTATCCAATGCAGTGTTGGCATCTACTTCAAATGTTTATGTTTTGGTGTTTAAGAGGTGACACCTTTTTAAAAGGTGTCACCTCTGATCCGTAATTCTTTATGAACGGCACAGAGGAGATTGTTGCAAACTTACAAAGCCACATTGTAAATCAACAATCAAATCACTTTCCCGTTTCCATACTCTACCATTGAAATTCCAATTTCCCATCACTTATAATTACCTTTGCCTCCAAGACTTTAACTAAGTAAACAAGCGAGGCAAGTCCGAAAGTGCAAAACGCTATCGGTCAAAAGCTAACTGCCCCTGTATGGCAACAAGTTATGGTGGTTGAACGATAAAATCCCCCTGTGGGCAAGAATGGCGAAGAAAAAAAAGAATCCAAATCAATTATCCTTAAACCTCAGCAAAGATGAGCGCGTGCCCAAGCTCTTTGGGGTGCTACTTTTATTGCTGTCGATCTACCTGTTTGTAGCTTTTTCCTCTTATCTTTTTACTTGGATGGCCGACTCCGACGACGTGAACAGCAAGTCCTTGGGGGAACTGTTTGGTGGCGATTTTGAAGCGGCCAATTTATTGGGACGCTTGGGAGCGGTTATTTCCAACACCTTTTTTTATTGGTGGTTCGGCCTGCCGTCATTTATCATTGCTTATTTAATAGCTGTTTTTGGTTGGTCAAAACTAAAAAGGCTGCCGTTGAAAGCGCATCGGGCATTGGCTTGGCAAGCTTTGATCTTGATGCTGTTCCTTTCTGTATTCCTGGAATTTGTCAGTGGTGAAGATGCCGCATTTCCGTGGGGCGGTGAATTTGGTAACGCCATCAGTGCCTGGATTTCTGCTTTTGTGGGCAGTATTGGTACGGCACTGCTTTTTGTCAGTGTGTTCGCTGGGATCATCATTTGGTTGGTCAACCCGAATTTCAATGAGTTGACACCACAGAAAGCTTGGCACGAAACAAAACTTTCGCTCAAAGATATTTTCAACCGCCGGTACAGCACCCGCAATAAAAAGAAAACCACTGCATCAACAGGGGAAGCCCTGACTCCCCTGAGGCCTAGGAGCAAAATCCCTCCACTCCAGCCCATTGCTGCTCCCGTGGAAGGAGGGGCGGTTGATTTCAATCTGGACAAAGATGCCCCAAAAGAAAAACCCAAAACCCTCCGTCCCGGTGATTCTGATTTTGAAATAAAAACCCCAGAGCCAGCGGACACGTTGGAAGTGTTGGACGCTACCGAAACGGGAAGCGCCGCCCCGCAGTCCTCCCTTTTCCCTGAAATACAGGCTGCCCAAGAAAACAAAAATTTCAGTGAACCTTACGATTCCACGCTGGAACTCTCTTCTTATGAGTACCCAGTATTGGCTTTATTGAATGATTATTCAGAACATAAGATAGAAATAGACCGGGGAGAACTGGAAGAAAACAAAGACCAAATAGTCCAGACGCTCCTCAACTATAAAATTGAGATTATAAAGATCCGTGCGACCATCGGGCCAACCGTCACACTGTACGAAATCATCCCAGCGCCTGGTGTTCGTATTTCCAGGATCAAAAATTTAGAGGACGATATTGCATTGAGCCTTTCAGCTTTAGGTATCCGCATCATCGCACCCATTCCTGGAAGAGGCACGATCGGGATAGAGGTGCCAAACAAAAAGAAGCAAATCGTTTCGCTGAGGGAAGTGTTGATGTCGGACAAGTTCAAACGGTCAAAGATGGACTTGCCCATTGCTTTGGGGAAAACAATTGCCAACGAACCTTTTGTCGTTGACCTTGGCAAAATGCCCCACTTGCTGATAGCGGGTGCGACCGGGCAGGGTAAATCGGTAGGTATCAATGCAGTGATCTGTTCGCTTTTATACAAGAAGCACCCCTCTCAGGTCAAGCTGGTTTTAATTGATCCTAAAAAGGTGGAATTATTTCCTTATGCTTCTTTGCTCAAGCATTTCTTGGCCATATTACCCGACCAGGATGAGCCGATCACGACCGAGACAAATAAAGTTGTACATACGCTAAATTCTCTCGTCATTGAGATGGAGGACCGGTACAACTTGATGAAAAAGGCCAAGGTCCGGCATATCAATGAATACAACGAAAAATTCATTTCCCGAAAATTGAACCCCAATAATGGGCATCAGTTTATGCCGTTTATCGTGCTCATCATTGACGAGTTTGCTGACTTGATTATGACGGCAGGCAAGGAAATTGAATTACCTATAGGTCGCTTGGCCCAACTCGCCCGTGCAGTCGGCATTCACCTAATTATTGCTACTCAGCGGCCTTCTGTGAATATTATTACTGGTGTGATCAAAGCCAATTTCCCCGCCCGTATAGCTTACAAGGTTTCGGCAAGAGTAGATTCCCGTACCATCCTTGATGCTGGCGGCGCTGAACAATTGGTTGGCCGGGGGGACATGCTGCTCTCCGTAGGGGGTGACATGATCCGTTTGCAATGTGCTTTTTTGGATACGCCAGAGGTGGAAAGGGTTATCAAATTTATTTCAGACCAAAAAGGCTATCCTGAACCGCATTACCTACCAGAATTTCATGGCGACGATGACGATAGCAAACAACCGGGTGCTTTTGATCCCAATGACGTGGATGCCATGCTGGAAGATGCGGCCCGTCTGATCGTGCAAAGCCAACATGGTTCAACTTCCATGATCCAACGAAGGTTGAAACTTGGCTACAACCGCGCTGGTCGGATTGTGGACCAATTGGAAGCCATCGGCGTAGTTGGACCGTCGGAAGGAAGTAAACCTAGAGAAGTTTTAATATATGACGAACGCGAGTTGGCAAGATATTTGGAAAATCTTAATATTAGGAAATAGGAGGCATCCTTGAACGTGTAAGATTCGTCAAGGATACAATTTTTTAGCCCGGCAGATTAGCGTCTGCCGGGCTTTTCTAATTTTATGAGAGAATGGAAAATTATATTGCAAAGCATTGATAATCTATGATTTACGATTTATTAATAACGTCTTGTTTGTTCGTTTTTTCAAAAAACTACAACTATTCAGTTCGTTAATTGCAGAAGGGAGATTAGTGGTATTTCTTTTCAGCAGTTCTTGGATTGAAAATTTTTCTAAAAAGAATCAAATTAAATTTAATACAAATATTTTATTTTCATAAAGTATAAATGAATTGTGTTAAGCCGTTCGGGTTCAGGTGTCGGACGCCCTTTGAGGCGTCAGACACCAAATCGAAATCCCTAATATTTCACCTCCGTCAAAAATAGCCCGTGAGCTGGAACGCTCCAACTTTTCTCCAACATCGTTTGGTTCTCCATTGCTTTCGTCACTTCTTCCAGGGTCAATTTGCCCAAAGCCACATTGATGCACATGCCAACGATGAGGCGTACCATGCCCCGGAGGAAGCGGTTAGCTGAGATGTGAAAAACCAGCAGTCCTTTTTTTTCATCATGCACCCATTCTGACCGGGACAGCAAACATTCCATTGTTTTAGCATCGTGGTTTGTTTTACAAAAAGGAAAGAATTCGTTGAACCCGAGCAGCAGGGAAGCAGCTTCGTTAAGCTTGTCCACATCAAGTGTTTTCGATAAATAAAAATGCCAGGCCGTTTCTGTTTCAAAAGGCGTTTTTTCAAAAACTAAATGGTATTCATAACTGCGATGCACCGCATCAAAACGTGCATGGGCATTTTCATTTACCTCAAAAACAGACCGTATCACAATATCCTTTGGAAGGTATTTATTCATCCGGTGGACAAACCCATCTGGGAAAGTTCCCTCAAAGTCGAAGTGCATAAGATATTGGCTGGCATGGACGCCCGTGTCAGTCCTGCCGCAGCCCACCACTTCTATTTCCGAATTTAAGATGGTCGAAAATGCCCGCTCTATTGTCTCTTGAACAGAAGCTGCATTTTGTTGTTTTTGCCAGCCGTGATAATGGGTGCCATTATAGGCCAGTTCTGAAAAATATCTCATAAATAAAGATGAAATTTACGCTCGTAGTTTTTCAATGCCGATTCGGATTATTTATAAAAATCATCTTCCTTTACCATTATCGTCGTCAATTCCACGGTATGCCCATCAGGGTCCAAAGTATAAATAGAATCAAAAAACACATGGTGCTGTATATTGTATTCGAGACCTAAATCCTCGTACCTGTTTTTAGCTTTGTCAAAATTTTTCCGGTCAACATTAAATGCAAAGTGGTCAATTTTTGCACCTTTATATTCTTTCCCAATTGAGGGTGAAGAAGCATCAGCAGGGAATATGGCCACGCCACATTTTCCTGACATTAAAAATATCGGAAATGCTCCCCATTCTTTGAAAGTATAGCGTTTCAGTCCGAGGGTGTTTTCATACCATTTGGCCGACTTCTCCATGTCAACCGCACGAATGGCAACGTGATCCAAAAAATTGAGATCGATCATTTCAAAAAAGGGACTTTGACCGTTTCATTATCCTCCGCATTGTGGTGGGATAAATAATTAAGTCCGATCAATAAAAAGAAAAGGAACATGGAAATGCCAAAATTATTTTCGATGGTATTTTCCATAAAAAAAGACATAAAGATAACAGCATGGAGCGCAAGGAAAAGGGGTTGGCGGTAATTGTTTTTATAAAACAATGGAAAGAAATAACCGGCAATAAAAATCAACAACCCAATTAGGCCGGTGCCAGCGAATATGGAAATTAATTGATTGTGGGGCATTCTGAAATTGTATTTTCCTGTAAATTTGGTTTCATAATAATTTTTTATTTCTTGTTTTAAATCACCTGCACCAACGCCAAACAATATATTTTCTTTGGCGATGTCCATTCCAGTTTGCATGGAAATAAGTCGTTCCGAATCAGGGTATTGGCCTCCTGCCCCTTGCTGGAATTGTTTGTAATCCCAAACCGCATAATCTACTTTCAATTTAAAACTTGGGACCGTCTGATAGGCAATTATGGGTAATGCCAGAACAGTTATTACCCCGGCCAGCCCCAAAAGGTATTTTTTCTTTATGAAAATATAATAAACGCCTAGCACAAAAAGACCCAAATAAAGAGCAAGTATCCCACTGCGCACAGACAGGACATGAATAAAGACAAATAAAAACAGCGTCATGCCACCAATGACAAATCGTTCAAAAGGCTGGCGGAAGTGGAATTTATTGACCCATAATGCAAGTCCCCCAATAATGGTAAGTGCAAGCGTGAGGCTAAAACGGATATGATTGGAAGGGGTTGGCAAATGGCCGCCTCGACCCAGGGTTTCCATTATTTCATCAAAATTTACCAAAAAATTGGTGAGCACGTAAAGACTGATGATGCTCATCATTACCAACAAAAAATAAAGGATGGTCAGTATTTCCTTTTTGCGGAGCGGCGGCATACTGGCAAAGGCAAATGGTAGGATGAGGAATGGCAATTTGATCCGCAAACGCTCCAATGTATAATCGTGGTCACCTGACCACAGGGCAGAAACTAAAACGATGAAGAAAGGAATGGACACTGCCAACCAAGCCTTGTACTTCCAATATTTTTGAAAATTTTCTTTTAAAGTTCTCCGCAAGAAGACTCGCACTTTCGGTCCGTCAATCTCCAGCTCAAACAGGGCCAGGGCCAGCAGCCCAATCATAGAAACAGACAGGACAAATTCTGCTGACATTACCATGCTCACCACCCAGATGAACAGAAAAACCAATGCTTGCGCTTTGTACGATTGCAGAAGTGTTTGCATGGTGAGTTATCAGTAAAATAGTGATTAGTACACTGTGTAATAATTAAGTTGTGTTTTTGATTTCTCCTCCAAGGGGTTGAAACCCCTTGGAGGAAGCCTAAAAACCGAATTTTTTTTTATACAGTGTATTAGTGAGTTCTGGATAATAATCCTTGACAATCAAGAGCTTATGGCGGTTTCTGTCCTTTGATTGTCCCGTTAGGGACGGAACATGGGTAGCAATGCCAAACCAACGGTATTTTTCGTGCCGTAGGCACGTAACATTTTCCACG
>JAJCYI010000081.1 GCA_029263015.1 Saprospiraceae bacterium
TCTCAACCGAATCCCTGATGGGGGCTACGACCAAACAATTAATTTCAATGAAATATAAACTTTATTTTTCTAAGCAATGCCCTATTGAGACTTAGTACGACTTAATGGGCCTTGCTTAGTACGACTTAGTGAGCTTCGTCAGTGATGAGTGATGAGTGATGAGTGATGAGTTGAGGATCATTCTTGCATTGTACGTGGTCTTAAAAGTCAAATTATTCAACATCTACTCATCACTCAATAACTCATAACTCAACAACTCATCACTCACATCCCCCTTCCACGATCCTCATTTCCACCCTCCGGTTGAGGGCCTGTTGTTTTTCGCTGACTGCATGGGGAAAGCGCATTTCCCAATTACCATAACCTTGGTAACTGACCCGTTCCGTGGAAATGCCGTTTGTAACCAAAAAATCATGAACAACTTTTGCCCGGTTCACCGATAAGATAAAGTTGGGGCTATCAGCAGCTACATTTGGTCGGTTTGGTTGGTTGATATGTCCGGCGACCTCGATTTTCATTTGTGGGTTGGCCTGCATAAACCGAAGGATTTTGGGTAATTCAGGTTTTGATTTGGGAAGGAGAATTGCTTTGTTTCCAACAAAGTAAAGGTTGTCGAGGTCGATGGTTTGCCCATTTTGCACGGGGCTTAGTTTAATTTTCACGGGTAAATTGCGCTTACCTGTTTTCGTCATTTCGTTCCCGAAATAATAACATTTAGAATAGGCGTCCATTCCGACCACCAAACCGATGGGGAGTTCTTTGCTGAAATACCCAGCACTGTCTGTAAAAAGGGTATCCTGCCAAATTTTGGTGTGCAAAACCACCATGGAATATAAGCCAACTCCCGTTTTTGAGTCACTGACTACTCCCTCCAACAATGTTAGGGGAGGATATTTAATCACTTCTATCGTTGCTCGCCGATTTACTTGACGCCCAATTTCGGACTCGTTGGAAGTACTTGGTTTGGTTTCTCCAAAATTCCCAATAGTCATCACGCTGTCCGGAATTCCCATTTCAAATAATGCACTTTTTAGCGACTTGCTGCGGCGTTGGGACAGACCCAAATTATTTTCCAAAGAACCGATCGAGTCGGTATGAGCGGTAATGATTATTCGTAAGGATTCTTTATCTGCAATAAATGTCTTGATGGCAGATAGGACAGTATCAGCTTCCTCTCTCAGGTCATGTTTTCCAAAATCAAAATAGACCGCTGACGTATAAATGGTTTTTGCTTCAGCAGGGTAGGACTGGGAAAAAAGGGGCTTGGTGAAACATAAAAGCAGGAAAATGAGCACAAGTTGCAACCTCATAAACGATAGATTTTGAATCAGTTAGCTAATTTTGATACCTTGATTGATGAATGAAACTATAATGCAAATATTTATTAAAGTGACGATGGTTTTGCAAAGAAAAAAAGCCAGAATCAAAGTAAAGGAATAGAAAGTTTGATACATCACCGAAAAAAATGCGCGTATTCCCGAGAGGTGAAGATACCCACCTTTTTTAATCGAAATTTAGGTGCTCAGGATCGTTTAAAAAATAACTTCGACATTTTAACTCGTCCTTTTGATTTTATACTTCTTCAAAAAATGCTTACGTAGCTTTGGCTATGCTCGCTTCTTTTTCATCGTCTAAAACCAAAATCACTTCGTTCTAGTTGTCGAACTTATTTCTTAAACGATCCCTAACTTTAAGTTACACCCTAAGTTCATTTGGCTTCGGGAACAATTACAAAAGCTGTATACGTGCAGTAAAATGGATAGAGCAACCTCCAATGAATTAATCCGTTTCATTTATTAAAAAGGCCTCAAAAGCATCGTTGTTTTTAGTGTAACTTTGCGCCCCGAAATTTTTACTTTCTACTTTCTACTTTTTACTCTCAGTTTTCAATGAAAAACATCCGCAATTTTTGCGTCATAGCCCATATCGATCACGGTAAAAGCACCCTTTCCGACCGACTGTTGGAGATCACCCGAACCATTTCCGAAAGGGATATGAAAGACCAGGCCTTGGACAGCATGGACTTGGAACGGGAGCGGGGCATCACTATAAAGAGCCACGCCATTCAGTTGCATTACCAACATACCGATGATGAGACTTATACCTTAAACCTGATCGATACGCCCGGCCACGTTGACTTTTCCTATGAAGTTTCGAGATCCATTGCAGCGTGCGAAGGTGCATTGTTGCTCGTAGATGCAACCCAGGGTATTCAGGCCCAAACGATTTCCAACCTTTACCTTGCCATAGAACACGATCTTGAAATCATTCCGATCATCAATAAAATTGACATGCCCAATGCCATGATCGACGAGGTGATGGAGCAGATCGTTGACCTGATCGGTTGTGATTTGGATGACATTGTATTAGCAAGTGGAAAAACGGGGCAAGGAGTGGACAATGTTTTAACAGCAATCGTCTCAAGGATACCTCCTCCAAAAGGTGATCCTGAAGCCCCATTACAGGCCTTGGTTTTTGATTCGGTTTTCAACCCTTTCCGCGGGGTCATTGCTTATTACAAGATTGTGAATGGCACTTTGAGGAAACGCGACAATGTTCGGTTCCACCATACACAAAATGAATATGCTGCTGATGAAATAGGCATTTTGCAAATCAATCTGATCCCACAAAAGGAAATGGCGGCTGGCAATGTTGGGTATATAATTACTGGCATCAAAAACTCAAAAGAGATCAAAGTAGGGGATACGATCACGCACGTCAGCAATCCTTGCGAGGAAGCAATCCAAGGTTTTGAAGATGTGAAACCAATGGTTTATGCAGGCCTCTATCCCATTGAGAATGAAGATTTTGAGAACTTGAGAGAGAGCCTGGAAAAATTGCAGCTCAATGATAGTTCGCTGACATTCGAACCAGAATCTTCGGCAGCACTTGGCTTTGGGTTTCGCTGCGGTTTTTTGGGAATGTTGCATTTGGAAATCATCCAGGAACGACTTTCCCGCGAGTTTGACATGGAAGTGATTACAACCATTCCCAACGTGTCCTATTTTGCCTATACTACCAAAGGTCAAAAATTGTCGTTGCTCACGCCTACTGATTTCCCCGAACCGACCCAACTGGACTATGTTGAAGAACCCTACATCAATGCGCAGGTCATCACGAAGCCCGAATACTTTGGCCCGATCATGACGCTGTGTTTGGAAAAACGGGGCCTATTCAAAAGTCAAAATTACCTCACCCCGACCAGGGTGGAGATGATTTTTGAGCTGCCGTTGGGCGAAATTGTGTTCGATTTTTATGACCGGTTGAAGTCTATCTCCCGTGGCTATGCTTCCTTTGATTACACCCCGATTGAATACCGTAAATCTGATTTGGTCAAAGTGGACATTCTCCTCAACAGCGAAAGTGTGGATGCCCTCTCAGCGTTGGTACACCGTGATAAAGCTTATTCGTTTGGACGGAAGATATGTGAAAAACTGAAAGAACTTCTGCCCCGTCAAATGTTCGTGATCGCCATCCAGGCATCTATTGGAGCAAAGATCATTGCCCGCGAAACCATTTCTGCCATGCGGAAGGATGTGACTGCCAAATGTTACGGTGGCGATATTTCCCGTAAACGGAAACTGTTGGAAAAGCAGAAAAAAGGCAAAAAGAAAATGCGCCAGATCGGTTCGGTAGAAGTACCGCAAAAAGCGTTTTTGGATGTGCTGAAATTGGATTGAGGTTCATTGTCAGTTCGGAAAGGGTGAGGTTTTTTCTTAGTTGTAGATCATCTCAATTCAATGCCTACCATTTTTATATACGATAATCATTAAGTTGGTGTCTTTCTTCCATTATTACTCATTTTCCTTGCAAATTCAAACTTGAAGTTCTAATTTGCAAGGAAAAACGGCATGAATAAAAATATGATTGCCCGTTTCTTAGAAGCGGATATTGAAAAAAGCCTCGTAAACTATCCTGTTACCGCTATCATTGGAGCACGTCAAGTTGGCAAGTCAACATTGGCAAAAAAGGTCGTCGGGCAAAGGCAAAACAGCCTCTACATTGATTTGGAAAAACCTTCTGACAGGGCACTATTGTCAGACGCAGAAACATACTTTTACCTCCACCGGGATAAATTGATCTGTCTGGATGAAATCCAACTGGCACCTGAGTTATTCCCCATAATCCGGAGTATAGTTGATGACGAAAAATTCTCAGGGAAATTTTTGGTACTTGGTTCTGCCTCCCCCGAACTGCTCCGGCAATCTTCTGAAACCTTAGCAGGTAGAATTGCCTATTATTATTTGCACTCGTTTTTGTGGGACGAAGTGAAAGAGTTGGTAGACATGAAAGTATATCAATTAAAAGGAGGCTTTCCAAGAAGTTTGTTAGCCGATACAGACGGACTTGCTTTTGAGTGGCTTGCAAATTTTAAAACAACTTTCTTGGAGCGAGACCTTCGAACCTTCGGTTTCAACCTCCCTCCGGCGACGCTGCACAGGCTTTGGATTATGTTGGCTCACCAAAATGGCCAACTGCTGAACAGGTCCCAGTTAGCGAGGTCACTTGGCGTCAGCGAGACAACCATTAGAAAGTACATTGATATATTACATAAAACATTTATGCTCAGGGTTTTGGAGCCTTACCATGCGAATGTGAAAAAGCGGTTGGTGAAAATGCCAAAAATATTCATTAGGGATACAGGGATCTTGCACAGTCTGTTGGGCATAGATTCTTTCGAATCGCTTTTTTCCCACCCGGTTTATGGTAGTTCTTGGGAAGTTACTGCGATGGAAAACATCATTGCCACGTATAAAAATTGGCAACCATATTTTTATCGA
Source organism: Saprospiraceae bacterium (assembly GCA_029263015.1). GTDB lineage: Bacteria > Bacteroidota > Bacteroidia > Chitinophagales > Saprospiraceae > UBA6168. Next base: position 4,782 of record JAJCYI010000081.1, read on the forward strand.
ACTACTGCTGGGTCAGAAGTTGACCTCCTGCTCGTAAAAGCGGGAAAAACGATTGTTTTTGAATTTAAAACTTCGAACAGCCCAAAACTAACAAAAGGCTTTTGGCTTGCACTCGAAGACTTGAAAGCCGAAGAGGCTTATGTCATCGCACCTGTCAGGGAAAAATTTCCAATGAGAAACGGAGTGTGGGCTTTTCCTATAGAGGTGTTCCTGGCGGAGAAGGGAACTTGAACAACCCCAATTTATTGCTTTGTAGGCCCTTATGCTCTCTGATATTATGACTAATTTTGCCGCCAAATAACTGACTGCTAACTCAAAAACAGGTCTTCACATAAAAACAGAATGTCTTGCAGTAACCCTTTAAAAAGCTGTTTATTCAAGTTGGCTGATGATATCTTAGAAGCGACGCTTTTTTATAAAACGTCGCCTTTGGGCTGACTAAAAATTTTTTTAAAAGACAAAAAGTGCAAATAGAACAATGACTTCCTTCCAATCCACTATCCTAAATGGAATACCCGACAAACTCCCCACAGCTAAAAAGTACGATCCAAAAGTTTCCCATGCCCCAAAGCGAGTTCTTGATGGGGTGCTTACCGATGATGAAAAAAAGCTGGCAGTTCGGAACGCACTCCGTTATTTTCCAAAAAAATACCACGCCGTGCTTGCGCCTGAATTTGCAGGAGAACTAAATGCGTATGGCCGCATTTACATGCACCGTTTCCGCCCCAGCTATAAAATGTACGCAAGGCCAATTGAGGACTATCCCCAGAAATGCAAGCAGGCCGCAGCGATTATGTTGATGATCCAAAACAATTTGGATCACAAAGTGGCAAAACACCCCCACGAGTTGATTACTTATGGCGGGAATGGCGCTGTTTTCCAAAACTGGGCGCAGTACCTGCTGACCATGAAGTACCTCGCCGAGATGACCGATGAGCAAACACTTGTCATGTACTCTGGCCACCCGATGGGGCTTTTTCCAGCGCACAAGGATGCACCGCGGGTGGTAGTGACCAATGGCATGATGATCCCAAATTATTCCAAAAAAGAAGACTGGAACAAGTACAATGCACTCGGCGTAACGCAATATGGCCAGATGACGGCAGGGTCGTTCATGTACATTGGCCCGCAGGGGATCGTGCATGGTACTACCATCACATTGCTAAATGCTGGTCGGCTTTTAGGATTTGGCGACAAAGAATTGAGGGGCAGGGTGTATGTGACTTCTGGGCTGGGGGGCATGTCGGGTGCTCAGTCGAAAGCGGCGGTTATCACCGGAGCGATTGGTGTGATTGCGGAAGTGGACAAAAAGACAATCGAGCAGCGCATCTCTGATGGTTATGTTTTAAGAAAAAATGTGTTTACAGACCTTAACAAGCTGATAATCAAGCTGGAAGCATGCAGGAAGAAAGAAGAGGCGATTGCTTTGGTCTATGCGGGAAACATCGTTAACCTGTGGGAAGAATTTGTAAAACAAGACGTAATAATAGAACTTGGCAGCGACCAGACCTCCCTCCACAACATCGACGACTTAGGCTATTGCCCCGCTGGATATACCTATCAAGAGGCACAAAAACTGCTCAACAGCGATAAGGTCAAATTTATGAAAGAGGTGAAAAGCACCCTCAAGCGCCATGTGAAAGCAGTGAACACAATGGCCAAAAGGGGCATGTACTTTTGGGATTATGGAAATGCCTTTCTCCTGGAAGCTGGAAATGCAGGGGCTGACATCTGGAAAGACAAACAAAAGGGCCTTTTCAAATATGCGAGTTATGTGGAAGACATTATGGGGCCAATGTGTTTCGATTTTGGATTTGGCCCGTTCCGCTGGGTTTGTTGTTCTGGCGAAAAGTCGGATTTGGATAAAACGGACGCTATTGCTGGAAGAGTGCTGGAGGGTATTATGAAAACAGCTCCCGATGAAATCAAAGGCCAATTGCAAGACAATATATTATGGATAAAAAATGCCGATAGGAATTTGCCCATCGTGGGATCAAAGTCCCGCATTTTATATGCCGATGCAGAAGGCCGCATTAAAATTGCGCAAGCATTTAATAAAGCAATCAAAAAAGGAGAACTCACAGGGCCAGTGGTTTTGGGGCGCGACCACCACGACGTGAGCGGCACGGATTCTCCTTTTCGGGAAACGGCAAATATTTACGATGGCAGTCGCTACACCGCGGACATGGCCATTCACAATGTTATCGGCGATTCGTTCCGTGGTGCAACTTGGGTGAGCATCCACAACGGTGGAGGGGTAGGCTGGGGCGAGGTCATTAATGGTGGATTTGGTTTGGTGCTCGACGGCACCGCTGCTGCTGCCAAACGACTGAAATCCATGCTGTTCTGGGATGTGAACAATGGTATTGCACGGCGCAGTTGGGCCAGGAACGACGAGGCAATGTTTGCTATCAAAAGGGAAATGGAGCGGACGCCAGGGTTGCAGGTCACCTTGCCTAATTTAGTGGAAGATGAGGTGATGGATGGGGTGTTTAAATGAATTCGGAATCTATCGAATTGCATTTCGGGATTCTCCACACTTTACTCAATTTTCACAACCATGCTGTTCAATTTTACCCATTCGCTTTCATCCTCATTGCCGGGCTGTTTGGCCCTGATGTTTTCAAAATAAAAAGTATCGCCCGGTTTTGCATTGGCGACGAGTTTTTGTGCTTTGTCGTTGAATGCCCCATCCCTGATCCTCACTTCGACTGGGTCGTTCATTTTGGACACCACGACAATTGCAAATTCAGCTACCTGATATTCCCCGTCGGTAATGAGGGCGACGCCTTTGCTTTTTGCAAAATCCGCTGCACTCATTTTGGTTTTAGCAGAATCATAAGCTGGGTTGTCCAGCACGGCGACGGGGTCTTGTGCTAACGAGATGGAGGGAAAGGCCAACCAGGCAATGGCCAGCAATAGGGTGATTTTCAAAATTTTGACGGAAAAAATGGATTGTGACAACATGGTGGTGGTTTTTTAAGAATGAAGAAATTTAGAGCCATGGTAAGATCTAAATGACAGCATTGCATTTCAAGGTGCCATGCCAAAATTGCCAAGTGGTTCTCCCAAAAGGGTGGAAATTAATTCCAACCCTTTCGGGAGGGAGTTGCTTTTTATGTTAGGTCGCCCTTCCTTAATAAAATCCTACCTAGCATAAATAATAATGGACTGGATCGTAAAAGATACATTTTTGGCAGTTTTCAATCTTCAGACGGTTTATTCTTCATAAGATCGAGAATAGGACATTCTTGAAGTTACGCCATAAAATAACGTGAGTTCTGGATAATAATCCTTGACAATCAAGAGCTTATGGCGGTTTCTGTCCTTTGATTGTCCCGCTAGGGACGGAACATGGGTAGCAATGCCAAACCAACGGTATTTTTCGTGCCGTAGGTACGTAACATTTTC
>JAJCYI010000082.1 GCA_029263015.1 Saprospiraceae bacterium
ATTTGGAAGCAACCCTGGTTTATTTATCGATAAGGTATTTTTAAAGCCTTATTGATAGTTAAAATCGGGTTTGCTCAAACGCCTTGTTTTATTAGGTTTCTAAGGATTTCCAAACAGAAAAAGTAGTAAAGTCGAGCTTAGGTTGCAAAGATAGAAAGGCTGGAAGGAATAGATTCGGGGAGATTACCAACATGGTGATAAACTAAAAATCAGGGCATTCTATTTTTCAAACGGGTTGGCCAATTTTAGGCCGTCAATGGTAATGAAATCTTTGGTGTTCCTTGTGATAAGGGTAAGATTGTGAAAAAGAGCGGTAGCAGCAATAATGGCATCAGGTAACTTGATTTTGTGAGCTTTACGAATGTCAGCCGTTTTGAGTTTGATAGCTTTTTCCAGTTCAAAAATAGTTGCCTCATCAATGAAATTGTGTAAAACTTCTAGGTCTTTTTCATTTGCAGTTTTCCAGCATAAAAGTTCGATCTCGGTAATGGCTGAGATGGCAGGTGGTGATTCCTCCAATGTACTATCCACAAATTTTTCGGCATCTGCCGAGAATTGTTTTTGTAAGAAATAGATAACAGTATTGGTGTCCCAAAGATATTTTATTCCCATTCGTCGCGTAATTCATTGAGTTGCTGGTCAACCTTATCCAAAGACTGCTTAGACATTGCTCCTTTGTAATTGAGCCAGTTCGTTATCGATTTTTTTTCAGTTTTATCTTTACGCAAACGTATAAGTTTTAAAAGTTCTAAATCCTTTAATAGGATTAATGCCTTTTCATTAATGATATCTATAGTTACTGAGCGCATAATTGAATTTTAAATTGTAACAAAAGTAAGCACTCCCATCCTTTTTGACAAAAAAGAGGATTATATCAAGATGGGAAATAACAAACAAGATACTATTGATTTTTCAATGTAAGTCAAAAAAAATTCTCTTTGGCGTGAAATTGTTGGGCGTTGTCTTGAAGAATTGATTTGCTGTTAACCACGGTAGATGACATGTATTGCAAATTTCTCTATAAAAACACCAATCCTGAAATTTGTAATTCCTGGACTATTTCAACCCTTACCTATTTATCCTCTACACGCATCGTCAGTACTGCAGCAATAACAAAAGAAATGCCGCCGATTATCATGGCATTAATGGCTTGGCTTTCAAAAAATCTTGAAATGATAAACCCTAAGATGGCAGAAGCCAAGATCTGGGGGATTACGATGAAAAAATTGAACACACCCATGAAATAACCCATTTTATTGGCAGGCAATGAGCCAGTCAATATGGCATATGGCATTGATAAAATACTTGCCCAAGCAATTCCGATTCCGATCATAGAAGCCAATAACAAGTTTGGGTCAGTAACAAAAAAGATAGATACTAGGCCAACAGCACCCATGCAAAGACAAATGGAATGAGTTATTTTCCGATTTGTTTTTTTTGCCAAGATGGGCAATAAAAAAGCGACCAATGCAGCAATGCCATTGTACACCGCAAAACACACACCGACCCAGTCTGCACCTTCATTATAAATAGCGGAGGTAGTATCAGAAGAGCCATATATATGGCTGGTCACCGCTGATGTGGTATAAATCCACATAGAGAATAATGCGAACCATGAGAAAAACTGAACCCAGGCCAATTGTTTCATGGTCTGCGGCATGTTGAGCAGATCGGACATGATGGTCGTAAACCCACTCTCTTTGTTATTTTTTCTCAGAGAGGTAGCAAGAAGAAATAAAATACCGGCTACCGTCAATCCGATAGATAGGATGAATAAATCTTTTTTAAGTGATTGATTATAAAACCAGAAATTTAGTACAGCGCCGACAGCAATAAGCAACAGCCCATATTTGTTCATTTGCACAACTGTTCGATTTTTTTCTTCGGGGCTTAATTCTTCCGAAACATTTTCTTCCACTCCATCAAAAGCAGCCAATTTTTCTGGGGAATATTCAAATGATTTTAGGATTGTCCATAAGACGGCGAAGAAGAAAATTCCACCGCCTATGTAAAAGGACCATTTTATCGAATCAGCGATTATTCCTTCAGGGGCCTGGTTGCTGATGCCAAACCAATTAGAAAGCATATAAGGTAACATAGAGGCAACAACTGCACCTGTACCAATAAAAAAACTCTGCATCGCAAAACCTTTCGTTCGTTGTTCATCAGGTAGGTTGTCGCCGACAAAAGCACGGAAAGGCTCCATAGTAATATTGATGGAAGCATCCATGATCCACAGCATACCAGCGGCCATCCATAAAACAGGTGAATTGGGCATTATGAAAAGAGAAACAGAAGCCAGGATAGCACCAATGAGGAAGTATGGGCGGCGACGCCCCAATTTGTTCCAGGTACGATCGCTCAAATACCCAATGATTGGTTGAATGATTAATCCCGTGACAGGAGCTGCCACCCAAAGGATTGGGATGTCGTCAATGTTGGCACCGAGGGTTTCAAAAATTCGGCTCACATTGGCATTCTGTAAGGCAAACCCAAATTGGATACCGATGAAGCCAAAACTCATGTTCCAGATTTGCCAAAAAGAAAGGTGTGGTTTTTTTTGAGATTGAGGTTTGTCCAGTATAGTCTCGTTTGTCATGAAAATCCTGTTTTGTTTTGCTTGGCAAGGTAATAGATTTATTTGTTTCCAATAAAATCAAAATATGGGCGAGTATGGACAATCAAAAATCAAAAAGCCCTAAAGTGCTGAAATTTAGCACTTTAGGGCTTTTGAATTGAAATGACAAAATAGTCATAAAAGGGACTTTGAACATTGAAGTGACAAAGCTGGATTGGGAGCAAGAACTAAATAACCCATCCATTCCTGAGGCGTTGATATTTTAATGTTCCCTTACTCTGTCACGCCCAGCTCTGCCCTTGTTTTAGGGATATTGAAAAAACGCATAAGCTTCAATTGGATATCGGGCGTGTTGTACATCTCGGTACCAATCCATATCATCACATCTTCGTCGTTGCCCATTTGGATTCGCCAATCCCGGTCGTCACCCTTTAGTTTGGAATCTAAGTGAAGCAATGCGTTGGGTCCGTCAAAGGTCCAAGTACCTGTACTAATAGTTTCGTCCCAAAGTCCATACTTATAAGTTCCATCGGTTTCCAATTTAAACCACGCTCCTTGATTTTCCCGGTTGGCAGGAACATCTTTTATTCTGACGAGCGCCCAAACTGACCAGTATTCGGTAGTAAGTATCCTGATGACCCGTTGCTCTTGTGCGGTCTGTGGGTTTGGGGCGACCAGTTTTGGAGGTATTGGATCTTCTATTTTTAAGGCATTCTCGCCTATGGCAGTACTGAGCGATTTGATTGGTTTTACGCCTATAACTGGTTGGCCAGTTAATTGGTCTAATACCGTGGTGGTCGTTGTAATTCCTTCAGTAACAGGCAACTGGGATGGAGGAGCAGTGGGTGTTTCGGAATCATCCTGGGATTTATTGATGCAGGATGAAATGAAAAAACCAAATAAAAAAACAGGCAATAAGTATCTCATAATTCTGATTTGTGGGAAGGCAAACAAAAAAATGGAATTGGTTACCTTTTACTTAAGGAACGGTGATTAAATAAATTTACATTTTTGGCTGCTTCTTTTGACCTTATTTGTTTCTTTAAAATCAGTCATAGTATCAACAATACTTCTTCTTTTAAAGAACCTGCCTGCCGGCAGGCAGGAATCTAAAGACAAAATAATTCATCAATCTTGTTACAACTTATTCTTTACACATTCCTTAGTTTAAAATATGGTGCAAAGGTATTCCTTTCTGAAAGCGGGAATCGTTAAGGAATTTCAAATTACAATAAAAAATAATACCAGATTTTACCCATGCCCCCAATTCGACTCATTGTCGCTATCATTTGGCGATAATCCGAGCACTTCTCCATCTGTTGTGACACCTAGTCCAAGCACCGTCCGGTTGGCGTAATTAAAATAAGCCACCACTTGGTTGATCTCCAAGATTTCCCCATCATCTAGGCCTGCGCTGCGGAGCAAGTCCATATTGATTTCGGACATGGCCTGGGGCATGAGCGTCAATTCTTTAGCGTAGCGCAAACCCGCGTAGTATTTTCCATCAAATATTTTGGCGTAAAATCCACTCTCCAATGCCGAATAAATTTCATCTGCCTTTTCATCATCACCGAGCTGGCGTTTTAACCCATGGAAATGATGGTTCACACAGTAGTCGCATTTGTTCAACATGCTGACTAAAGTACCTATGGTTTCCAGATACCATTTTGGAAAGGTATTGTTACGGTTGTGAAGAACATTTTTATATAAAGCCATGTGACCAACCAGGGTATGTGGGCGAAGACTATGGGCTTTTAAAATATTGTCAATCTGCCCATCCGGACTTTTTACCCGGTCGTATAATTTCTGTAATTTGCTATCGGCGTGTTCGTATTCTATCGTTTTGATCCAAGACATACTTTAATTATGAATTATGAATATTGAATTTTGCAGGCGTGAAGGTAGGATAAATCAAAAGGGAGTTTTTGTGTTCTAAATAAAATTATTCACAAAGCAATTGATCGGCTTGCTTTAGGGAACAGTTCAAAAATAAATTATCATTCTTGACTGTTTCTTTTTTCTCTCTAACTTTGTTGAAAATACCTGCCTGCTGGCAGGCAGGCTCGCCATAGCCCTGCTATGCCTGCGTTTTTCGCCAAATTGACAAAAATCATCATCCAATGATTATCTTTAAAAATCATCAAAAAAATTACCCCGCCAACATACAAGCTGACGGGGTAATTTTGATTTAAATGTGATTAGCCACCAGTATCTGACAGTGGTGGTTTACTTAGGAATCACTCTGATATAGTTCAATTCCTAAAAATTCCACAGTCTTGTCATATTGAATCCGATTAAAATTTCATTATCTCCAAAATTATTTTGATTATAGGTATGATTGTACTGCGGTGTCAACCATTTATAATTCCCAACGAAAACTTGGAATGCATGTGAACTTGATGTCAATTCAATTCCAAAACTGATATTTGGTTGAGGATCATTAAATTCATCATCCGTCATTGGGATATCAAAATTGGCGATCAGTCCCATTGAATTCGTTAGCTTGAATCTGCCAAGTATAGAAGTTGAAATGACCATATTATCCCGCTTGCCCAAAAAATTACCTTCAGCATCCATTGTGGCCTCAACAAAGTTGAAATAGGAGATACTGCTAGCGGCTTGAAGTGATAAATAATCATTGAATTTACGCGCCACCATTAATTGATGGAAATACGAGAACTTGTCGGAAGTTTCCAAGAATCCAGATTTTTTATCTTCCCGGGGATCTATGCCCATATTTACAAGGTATGTTAGATTGACAGGCGAGCCCCCACTACGCGCTTGTTGAAGAATAGCATATTTGGCATGGAAATCTAACAACCTGCGGTCCTTGGAAAATCCAAATCCTACTTGTAATTTATCAATTGGAACATAATTCAAACCGAGCCTGATATTAGATGGGGCAAACACCCCATAAAAATCATCATACCCTTTATCCCATGTTCCAAACCGATGCATGATATCAAATTCAAATGTGCCTTTATAAGGGATGATCGCAGTTTGATTATCAATTAACCAGGTGCTTTCAAACATATTTTTTACTGGACGTGTATCTTTATTATCAACAGGGTTCTCCTGAGCTTGGAGACTTATTCCATTCAATATAAATAGGACCAGAAAAAAAATAACACAAATATTAATTGAACAATGGAATGATATTGAAGTGGCAATCCTTTTCATAATGGTGAAAATTTAAATAAAAGGGAAATTAGAGTTTTAGTAACGGTCAAAGAATAACTTATCGATTTCAACTGGCCCTTTTCCGTTCATGCGGCGTTGGCAAAACGATTCCATAACCCTGCCTTGCAATCGTTTTACAGCCTTGCCCGATCAAAAAATTGTCCACCTGAAATAATCGTCAACTTATTTATTGACCATTATTTACAAAAGGTGGATTCATAAATTTGAACCCACCTTCTCTCTCATGGCTTGCGAATTCGTGACAGGCCTAATTATCAATAATAAATTATTGGCTTATCACTATATGAAATTATGGAAGGGCAGCAATTGAATTAATCAACAGGGCTCTGGCATACTTAAAATTGTGTACACCCCGGCTTTTGTCCTCCTGCACAAATTTGTAGTTGTAAAGAGCACCAGCTTCATGTTCTTCGAAGTCTTGAGGAACAATAGCCCGATCGTTATTCGGGTCAAGCAAGCCGTTGTCCACCAGTTTGAGCCTGAGTTCTTCCATCATAGTTTCGATTTGGGCCTGACGGTCATCCACCATGACAATCAATGCATCATCATCATCATGGCATTCCACACAGGCGGCTGTATTGATATCTCCTTCCTCACTGATAACCCTAAAGGTGTGACCACCGGATTCTGTTCCTTGGGCTGTACCCATGTGGCAAACGATACAGGCATGCTTGGTGTTATTGGCCAACAGTGACGTGTGGGCTGAGTTTTCATAAGATTCTGGACCGGCTACTTCATAGCCATTCAAACCTGGCAACATAGTACCCTGCGGGCCGTGGTGTGGTCCATACCTGGAATTCGTGATAGTAATAGTGCCCCCTGTGGCCGGATCAGGCAAAGAAGGAGAAGCAACCCTTGCCTGGTGGCAACTGATACAGAGGTTGCCTTTACCAAAATCAAGCGTTTGACCGCCTTCCCATAAGGTTACAGGATCGGATTGGGTGAATGCCCAGTCATCCTCTGTGAAAGTGTTGTGTATTTGGTGACAAGTGTAACAGTTTTGCGGGAGTGGATCTTCAATGTCCATAGAGGCGGTAGCGGCTCCTGTCGCAACCCGGTCAAGGAAACCCTGACTGGTGTGGCAGCCAGCACAGGATGCCCTATTTTTTTCATAATTCCCGCCCGTGGCGTGTACGGAGTGTTCCCATTGGAACACTTTGGCTGCGATCTTCTGTGATTGGTGGCAGGATATACAGTTTTGAAATCCAGTCCCTTCGGGGCCCTCCGGTCCATTAGGTCCTTGTGGCCCAACCTCGCCAATTTCACCAGCAGGTCCTTCGTCTCCTTCACATGCGACAAATCCGAACGCTAGCACTAAACACAATAGGGAAATAAATGACAATTTGATTTTCATGACAAAAATTTTTATGTTTTAAGAATTTGGTAATTGATGTTTTGGCTTTTAGGATATTGTAAAATTTCAGCCATAAAAGTCAAGGTTATTTCATCGTATTTATATGAGGGATGTCATAAACGGCGGTGATTATTGTCATATTAGTGTCAGGAAGCAATTTTCAATTTTATTCATGCTATAAATTATTATTACATTGTTTTATTTAGTCCTTAAAATCAATTAGTTATAACTCAAGTTGCCATGAATGTAGGGTGAATCCCCAGATTCGTCTTTAGATAGGTTAAATAGGCAGCGAATCTGGAGATTCACCCTATATTTTGCCTGCGCTTTTTGACCTTTACTTACCAACATTTTTATTGGTTATTTTAAAAGAAATTTAATCGCTCGAATAGGTATGTAGACTGTCATTCGCGGTGGGCAAGTAATCCATTCCCAGATAGGTAAATATAATTACCAAAACACCAATAATGACGATCCATGAAAGCCTCTGTTTATCAATTGAACTGATGTTTCTAAAATGTAGATATGCTGCAAAAATCAGCCAGGTAATAAATGCCCAGTTTTCTTTTGGATCCCATCCCCAGTAATTGGACCATGCATTCTGGCCCCACCATGCACCAAGTAATAAACCAACAGTAAGAAAGAAGAACCCGAATTTGGATATTTGGTAGGTAATTGCACTAAAGTCCAATCTTGAATTTTCGCCTAATGAGTGGTGGGAAACAATTCCAACTGGATAAACCAATTGCAAGGATGCTCCAATACCTGCCACGAATAAAGCACCATACGCGAGGAAATAGGATATTACATGGGGAATGAACATCCATGTTTGTAAAGCTGGAGGAAGAGCAATTATTTCTACATCTCTTTTAGTAAGAGAATAGAGCAGGATTCCGATGATGCTGAGAGTGGAAAGTAACCCAATCAATCTGATTTTGAATTTTAATTCAGAAATAATACTCACAAGCGAAATTGTCCAGGTTGCAAATATCAAAGACTCATAAATACTTTTGAAAGGCGGTCTCCCAGCTTCTATCCACCTCATTGCTATAAGCGTTGTCGAAATCAGAAAAGATATGGTAAAGAGCCACAATCCAATTTTTCCAGTGAGCTTTCTGTCGTTGAATAATCCAATGGTATACCCTAACAAAGTAATGATATAGGCCAGAAAGGTAATTTTGAACAAAAAATTCGTGTAATAAAAACTCTCAATCATGTCGCTTGATTTTGATTATGATAATTGATTAGAATGATCGAGTATATCCTAGTTTATCAATCCTTCCGTAAAACATCAATCCGACCCCAAGTACTAATACATAAAATCCAAAATAAATGAGATAAAGGCCAGGCTCATGGGTTACACCAATTCCAGAATATTCCGGATTATTGGGATTATAGTCTGTTTGATAAAACCGATACCCATGATAAAGCATAGGTTTATTTACCTTGATCGCTTGTTTTTTGAGAACTTCTTTGTCTTTGTTTACAATAGAGATATCGCTCTTGTAAAATTTGGTTTCCATACTTTTGACAGATTCCAAAGCCAGCAAAAAGTTGGAACCTGGAATATTGAATGCCCCCCCTATTCTTCCGCCATTTGATGGATAGATATAAGCATTCTGACTGTATTTTCCTTTATGCCATATTTCCACCCCTGCTACAGGGTTGATCAGTTGATCATCCTTCGAAGAGGGTATAGCCTTTAATAATGAAGCATCTGGGAAGATGTGTAAGATATGGAGTAGGGTATTTTCTTTGTTTGGAATTGGAAAGTCAACATTCTCCACCAAAGGTTCAGAGATTACTTCACCATTCACCAGGTAATGTACCATGCGTTTTTTCCCAGCAAAAATTATTCGGTTGTTATTGTCTGCAATTGGAGTTTGAAGGGCTTTGATGATGTCTTCTGGTAATTCCCAATAGAATTCTATCCATCCACCAAACATGTCTAGATCAAGTACTTTATTGCGATTAGGTTTATTGGCAAGTAGTTGCAAGGTTCCATCTCCATAAGTAGTTTTAATATCCAACTGGATACCAGGATCAACAGGTTCAATATCATTTACAGTTGCTGGATAAGTGTACTCAAACCTGAAGTTTGGATACATTTTTTTTAGCCTGAAATAGATGTCAGTTCCGTATATATGTCTGATTTCCATTGGTACAAGAGGCAGTGAAGCAATGATGGTTAGTGGTTTCCCATTCATTTTAGTTGCACCTTGTGCTGCTGTTTGGGAATGATTGCTGGTATCTCTCTTCCAGATTTGAATTCGATAGTCTGGCTCATGTTTTTCGAATTCAAAATTATCCAGCTGAATACTGAAATCAAGGTAAGTACTATCAGATATATAATTGCTATGACCATCATAAAGCCTCACGAGGTTTTTACTTTCTCCCTCTTCCAGTTGAATAATGCCTTTGGATCCATAAAAATAATCACCCCAAAAGCCTGCAAGGATGATAATTGGCCCTAAATGGGCAAGATGGAATCCCAGGTTCTCTCTGCTAATTTTTTTTCTAAGACTAATCTTGCATAAACTGATTGCCAACAAGGCAAATAATCCTACATACCACCAACTATGGAACACATCATCCAATTGTAACAATTGCAATATTGTACTTCCCGAATCACCATACTGTTGTGTGAAAACTTCATCAGGCGCGTTTTGAGAAAAGAAGGTTCCAAAGGCTGTACCTAAAGCAATCGACAATAGGCCTGAAATAGCAAAATAGGGGCTATCGATCACGTTGTTGAAGGGTTTGGAAAATGATAGAATGCAAAGAAATAGGATTGCGGTACCCGCAAGAATTATCCTTATTGAAGAGGAAAATGTGTTTGAAATATTTTGTATCAAAAGACTTCCTAACACAACTAGGATAATTAGCAGAATTGCTTTTCCAAAATTTGGTTGGCCTGAATTCAAATTGTCCCCATTCTTAGAATTCGACTTGTTGAATAGTAAATCTTCCATCCGAGAGATTTCAAATTAGTGAAATACTGAAGTTGGATTGTAGGTGAGTTCTTAATAAGTTACTTATGAACAAATCTACAGAACAAGATTAGAGCAAACCGGAAAGGTTGCAGGTGAGATATATCAGCAAAAGCCTATGAACTTTATCAGTTAACCAAGTCTCCTCGCATGCGCAACAATTCCGTTTCCGCTATTTTAGTATTGTAACGTGCAGCTATGAGACGGTTATAGGCATCTTCGAGACTCTTTTGTGCCTCCCTCAGTTCGAGGTAGGTGGAAACTCCCTGGCGAAAACGTTCCAACGCAATGGCCACATTTTCCTTGGCCAATTCAATGTTTTCTTCTTCCAGTTGGAGGGCGAGTTTTTGGTATTCATAGTCTCTGAAAACATTGCGGAGGTCAGCACTGATTGCTGCATGCTGGTCGGCGTAGGAGAGCTTAAGAAATTCAATATTGAGTGTTGATTGAGCCATATTACGCCTTACTATTTTGTTATTTAAAATAGGCACGTTGGCCGTCAGACCGAAATTGAATCCGTTGTTGCGACTGTTCAATGGTTGGAAAGGATTCACAACTGTTTTATTATTGTTTTTAGAAAAATTATAAGCAGAATTAAAAGAAACGGTTGGATAACGATCAGCTTCATATTCCTCAAGTGTAAGTTGAGCAATGCCAATATTTTTCTCGGCTAAAAGAAGCGAAGGGTTGGAGTTGGAAATATTGTCTGCTATGTTTCCCAATTGTAGGTCTGGGTTAAAGGGAATCTCATCCACCACTTCAAATACTTCTTGTAATTGCATGCCAGCCAATTGATTGAGTTGTTCCTTTAATTGTGAAATAAGTGTTTGTTGCTGGAGTTGATTGGCTTTTTGAGCATTGAGATCCACTTTTGCCTGCAACAATTCGGGCTTACTGCCCAAACCGGTCGAGAGTTTCCTGTCGGCTACTTTCACCCGTTCTTCACTGATTGCCATTTGCTCTTCAATAGCTTTCAATTGTTGTTTTTGTCTGACGATGTTGTAATAAATGGCAGTTACTTCAGCCACGGTATTGACGACTTCATCTTTGATTCTCAACTCCCCAAGCTTCCAGATCTCTTCAATTTTTTCTTTTGTGGTAAACATTTTCATTCCGTCAAATAAAGTCCAGTTGAGATTGAGAGAAGCAGCAAAATTGCTGGAACGAACATTGTTTGGGCCACGCTCAGTGCCATCAGAAAATTCCTGTTTTTGATTGTTATTATTCCAGGTGTTACCAATAGTTGCGTTAAGACGAGGAAGAAATGCGCCACTGGCAAATGTTCTGTCAATGGCCCCGGCAACGGAGTCGTTTTTTGAAAGAAGGATTCCATAATTATGATTAAGGGCAGTGGCAATGGCATCTTGGTGGGTAAGGAGGTTTTGTGAAAAAGTGTTTGTAGAAATACTGAAAAGAACAAAAATTGTAGATATGATTTGATATACTTTCATCTTAGAATAAATGTGTTTATTGAACAACTTCTTTAGGTCAAACAATACTACCGGACATTAGACGATAGATTTTTGGACATTAGACTATTTCAAACGTATAAATTAATAATAACCAATGACCTATGGATTTTGCAGCGTCTAATGTCTATCGTCTAATTGTCTAATGTCCAGTAGTATGAGGTCAAACAATACTTTCTTCAGGTATCTGTTTAGCCATTTCACCTTTGTCAACCAACTCTTCAAATTTCACTTTTTCTTTCCTGCTCGATAAATAGGAGTAAACGGCAGGCACTACAAACAGTGTTAACAGGAGTGAAAACATGATTCCTCCTACTATCACTACTCCCAATGGAATACGGCTCGTCGCTGCTGCACCTAATGAAAGGGCAATCGGCAATGCGCCGAGGGACATGGCAAGGCTCGTCATCAAAATAGGGCGCATCCGAGCCTGCGAGGCTTCAACAATGGCTTGCATTTTTGGAATACCGGCACGTCTTTTCTGATTGGCAAATTCCACGATTAGGATGCCATTTTTTGTCACCAGGCCAATTAACATGATCATCCCAATCTGAGAAAAAATATTGAGGGTATGCCCAAGAAAATGCAGTGTCAACACCGCACCTGCAATCGCCAGCGGTACGGTGATCATAATAGTGATTGGGTCAATGAAACTTTCAAATTGCCCTGCCAATACCAAAAAGATCAACAGCAAAGCAAGAAGAAAAGCAAAATTGGTGTTGCCTGTACTTTCCTCGAAATCCCGAGTTGTACCAGTCAATGCGGTATTCCAGGTTTCATCAAGCAGGTCGGCAGAAATTTGTTCCAGTTCCTCCAGTCCATCAGCGATAGTATATCCAGGGCCAAGGTTAGATGATAGGGTAGCGGACTTATAGCGGTCATAATGGTAAATAACGGGAGGGGCTGTTTTTTCTTCAATCTTTACCAGGTTGTCTAATGATATGATCTGACCCATATTGTTGCGGACATAGATGTTTTTGAGGTCAGTTGGGTCATCCCGGTTATCTCGTTCTACCTGCCCCAGTACCTGATATTGCTTGCCTTCCCGAATAAAATAACCAAGACGGCGATTGCTCATGGAGAGTTGTAATGTTTCTGAAATGTCACTAACACTAACCCCCATTTGTGTAGATTTAAGGCGGTCAATTTCAATCCGCAATTCGGGTTTATTGAATTTTACATCTGAATCAACTCCCTGAAAAATTGGACTTGCTTCCATCCGCTCCAGGAATTCTGGTAACACCTTGCGTATTTTTTCAAAATCATTGTTCTGAATCACATAGCCTATGGGCCGTGATCGGCGACTGCCTCCTGATATGGTTTGCTCCTGTGTTGCAAATGCCTTGCCTTCGGAGAACCTATTCATATTTTGATTAATCATGTTCACTATTTCATCTTGTGAACGTTGTCTCATGTCTGGTGAGGTCAACATGACCCGCATATAACCAGTATTGGCACTCCCGGAACCTGTCCAGCTTGGTGAGGTTATAGCAATAATCACTTCTTTTTCTGAAACCGAATCCAACATAAATTGTGATAACCTGTCCATATAATTGTCCATGGCGTCAAAAGAGGTGCCCTCCGGGGCTGAAATCATTAATCGATACTGACTACGGTCTTCGAGCGGGGCAAGTTCTGATTTCAGGCTGCTGCCGACAAAGTAGATAATGGCAAAGCATCCTGCAATAATCGGGAAGGCCAGCCACCTCGCCTGCATGAATTTATTCAATAAAAAATTATATCCATTTTCCATACCGCTGAAAAATGGTTCGGTTTTTCTGTAAAACCAACTGTGCTTATGTTGGCTACGGCTCATTTTTACAGTCAAAATAGGGGTCAGGGTCAATGATACAAAAGAGGAAATAAGTACGGCTCCTGCCACCACGATTCCAAATTCCCGGAACAACCTGCCGACAAAGCCTTCGAGGAATATGATGGGTAAGAAGATCACTGCAATGGCAATAGAAGTGGCAATGACAGCGAAGTAGATTTCTTTTGATCCTTCCAGGGCTGCCTTCCATTTGTTCATGCCCTGTTCTATTTTTTTGTAAATATTTTCCGTTACCACAATGCCATCATCTACCACCAACCCAGTTGCTAAAACAATGGCCAGCAGGGTTAATATATTGATAGTAAAACCACTCAGGTACATGATAAAGAAGGCTCCGGTCAGCGAAACGGGAATGTCGATCAAGGGTCGGAAAGCAATAATCCAATCCCTAAAAAAAAAGTAAATGACCAGCACGACCAATATCAGGGCGATCAGTAATGTTTCCTTTACTTCTACAATCGATTTTTTGATAAACTTCACGTTATCGTAACCGACCTTCACGAAAATATCATCTGGCACTTCTTTTTTTATCTGCTCCAAACGGAGCAGGAATTCATCATAAATTTCTACATAATTTGATCCTGGCTGGGGTATTACTGCCAGCGCAATCATAGGAATGAGGCTTTCTTTCAATATGGTTTCTTCATTCTCAGGGCCTAGTACAGCATCTCCTATGTCTTTCAACCGAATATTAGCCCCACCCTGGCTTTTTATAATGAGATTTTCGAAGTCCTCTTCGGTTTGTAATCTGCCAAAAGTCCGAATAGTCAGCTCTGTTGCATTTCCGGAAATTTTACCAGTTGGCAATTCTACATTTTCTTTATTCAGGGCGTTTCGCACATCCATCGGGGTAAGGCTATAGGCACTCATCTGAGCCGGGTCCAGCCAAAGGCGCATGGCAAATTTTTTCTCCCCCCAAATTTGGATGCCACTAACGCCTGGGATGGTTTCAAGGCGTTCCACAATAAGGTTGGTTGCCAGTTCGGTTAGCTCCATCTGGTTACGAATATCACTACCGACAGTCATTGCCACAATAGGCCGGGCACTGGCATCGGCTTTCCGAACTACTGGCTGTCCATCAAGGTCAGGAGGCAAGGACCGGACAGCTTGGGAGACCTTGTCGCGCACATCGCTGGTAGCCGCTTCCAGGTCTTCCCCTAATTCAAATTCTATGGAAATACGACTGACTCCCTGACTACTGGTAGAAGTAATATTTCGGACACCGGCAATTCCATTTACTGCCTTTTCTAATGGTTCGGTAATTTGTGATTCAATGATATCGGCATTCGCACCACCGTAGCTGGTACTCACTGAAACAACAGGCGGGTCAATAGCAGGGTAATCACGTACCCCTAACTTGGAAAAACCCAATACCCCAAACAATACGATGAGGATATTCATCACCAGGGCGAGAACAGGACGGCGTAGGGCCAATTCGGAGATATTCATTTGAATTAGTTTAGGGAACTGGAAATAAATAACCTACCCATTTGACTTGCTCTTTTTCCCTCATGCTATGTTGCAAAAATCGTCACGTAGCCCTGCTATGCTTCTCTTTTGCGCCTTGCATGAGAAAAAAATAGCGGCGTCAAATTAGGGTATCTTATTTATTTCCAACTCCCTTAAGTACTGGACTTTTGACGTGATTTAAAATTGAAAAAACAGATGTGTCTGATTTTCAGATAAAAACACATTTGGAAAACTATTTTTTGATGCTTTGGGAAAACGGAGCGTTTTCCCAAAACCCCAAATAATTATTTTAACAATGT
>JAJCYI010000083.1 GCA_029263015.1 Saprospiraceae bacterium
ATTTGGAAGCAACCCTGGTTTATTTATCGATAAGGTATTTTTAAAGCCTTATTGATAGTTAAAATCGGGTTTGCTCAAACGCCTTGTTTTATTAGGTTTCTAAGGATTTCCAAACAGAAAAAGTAGTAAAGTCGAGCTTAGAAGTTCAAGTTATAAAACTTTTGGAAAAATTGATATAAAAATTTGCTTTTTGAACTGTTCCTAAGCGAATATTCTTTCATTTTTCATATTGCCATTCTATTTTTTTACCTGCTTCCCGTAATAGTTTTGCTATATTTTTAAAAATGTAATTTCATTCCTTCGTGTGAAGCTTTAAACCCAAGTTTTTCATAAAACCTTAATGCTTCAGGCCTTTTTTTGTCAGTTGTCAACTGTAACAAATGAGCCCCTCTTTCTTTTGACTTCTCAATTGCCCACTTAAACATTTTTTCTCCAATTCCTTTACCTCTTTGGTTATCCCTTATTCTTACTGCCTCAATTTGTGCTCTTATTCCTCCCTGATAGGTCAAGTATTGAATGAATGACAATTGTAATGTTCCAATTATTTCTTTGTTTTTATTTTCAACTACAATTAAATTTTGATTTGGGTCATTGTCTATATTATTAAATGCTATAAGGTATTTTTCTGGTAATGGTTCTTTATGATCTTCCCTTAATTTGCCGAGCTTGTCATTTGCTATCAACTTAACAATCTCAACTACATCTTCTTTTGTTGCTTTTCTAAAATTCATTTTTATTTTTTCTTCCGGTCGGAGTAGCTGACGTAGCAGGCTATTTCCCGACATGATGAAATACACTTTGTTAGCGGCTGGCTTCAAGTTTCTTTTCTACCCGTTTGATAGTATTCCAGTTTCGAGTGGTGATATCCGTCCCAAAATATTTCTCTAAAGCTTCCATTGCTTTTGGGGTTTTGGATACCGAAAGGTCTAAAACGCTTAATATGCTTTTGTCGATTTTACCGATAATTTTGTATGAGTTATCATCACTTGTCCAAGGCAATTGCAAATCGGATTGAGTATCTTTCTGCAAAAAGGAAACATACAATCGAATATCTTTTGTGAGTATTATATTTTTGAACGGATTGTTGTCCAACAAGCCATAAATCATTTTAGAATTTCTTAGGATAGTTGGTATAGGAAAGCCAAAATACTTTTCCAGATGTCCTGAAATTGTTTTTTCGAGGTTCTCCAAATCATCAGCAATTGCATCGAATATGATATTGCCTGAATTTAAAAGCGTCACCACTTTTTCGAAATTCAATCTTTCCATTTCTTTATGAAGTTCAGCCATCGGGACCTTGTGATGGCCACCCACGTTTATTCCTCGCAGAAAAGCGACATATTTTTCTTTTTCTTTTTTTGATTTCATTTATTTTCAGCTTAAGAACAGTGCGTAAATAAATTGACGTTCTTGGGTGGATTATTTTTTTTCTCTAACAAGGCGAAACACGCAGGCATAGCAGGGCTATGGCGAGCCTGCCTGCCGGTAGGCAGGTATTTTCAACAAAGTTAGAGAGAAAATAAACAGTCAAGAATGATAATTTATTTTTGAACTGTTCCCAATACGACCTCCATTGCTTCATCCGATATCGAAACCTGACTTTTTATATGCTGAGCTAATTTTTCCATTTCGTTTTCTTGCTTGCTGCCAGCGTTGGTGTATGTGACGGTGCCGACGAATGGAGGCACTGACCACCATACATTTTGTTGTAGCCAGTTATTCTATTATTTTTTCTTTGCTCGCCCCAAGCCAATACTCGATAAATGAGTCAAAAGCAAAAATTAGAATTATAATGATTATTGTAATCGCTAAAGTTAATATCCTTCTTTTTAATTGAACTTTGGGTTTTTCTGAAAAGTTAGTTAGCACTTGAAATACATTTATAATTTTCTCTTTATTGAAAAACATTATTAATAATAACATTGCAAAAACAATAATAGCATTTGCTAATGCAGGATAAACATCGAGAAAAATAATGTCAAATATTATTATGTTTATCATTATTGGAATTAATATAAGTACTCCAAATAGCTTTGTTTTATTCCATAACAGAAACCAGACACCAATGAGTTGGGCAATACCTACAAATAGTATGTAATAATAAGAATGTCCCATAAATGTCCATGCCAATGAAAAGCTACTTGCTTCTCCTAATGTTGTATTAGCAACTTCATCTGGCAATTTTCCTTTCATATAAAATTGTCCACCAAGTATTTTTGATATTCCATAAATATTGAGAATGATAAAAACACACTGTCTCAAGGCAAGTTCAAAGATATCTTTTAAACTCTTTTTTTTCATTTTATATGCTATTTTCTAATTGGCTTCAACGGTCTTGTAAGTAATTTGTTTTTCTTCTGCGTGCCAGTATGCGGGTTAGGACTAATTAAATGGAATTAATTCTACTTTTCAAATTATAAAACTCTATCAATCATAGACAACGTATTCAGTACGCAATGTGCGATAATTAATGGCCATAAATTTCGACCAAATTTAACATATATTATTCCCATAATTAATGCAATAAGACCAACCGATATTGATCTTGCTGATAAATCATACGAGTGTCTGAATCCGAATATTGCTGCTTGTAATAACACAGCGATGACCGTAGCGAAAGAAGTCCGAGAAAACAAACGTTCCAACCAATTCATTAAGAATCCTCTATCTAATAATTCTTCTAAGAATGATTCAATGAGAACTAATGGCATAATTGAAAAGAAAAGCAACCAGTTTCCCTTAAGGTCTCCAAACCTAAAAACTGCACTTTCTGTTGAAGTATCTGGTACTATTGAAAATGGTAATAAATCTATAATAATTTCAAATACTACCATTGAAATC
Organism: Saprospiraceae bacterium; assembly: GCA_029263015.1. GTDB lineage: Bacteria > Bacteroidota > Bacteroidia > Chitinophagales > Saprospiraceae > UBA6168. The sequence goes on from JAJCYI010000083.1 coordinate 2,842, forward strand.
ACTACTATTCCGACAATTAAGGCCGAAATTCCTATTGTTTTTCCGAGACTTTTTGGTTTTCGCAAACCTAATTCTTTCCAAGTCACATTTCGAACTTTCATTCTCCAAGTTGCAATAACCAAAGTGGTAAATGACCAAAAAAGTCCATTTGATAGAAATCCTAATTTGGGAAAATATAATTCTCTTACCAAAAACATGGCTGTTAGATATATTACTAAATCGAAAAAAAAACCTTTACAATTAGGAGAATTCCAAATCTCATTTTTGGAGTTGATTCTAGCTGCTGTTCTTTTTTGATTAATGTTCATCTATTTGTACTTTATTAGATTATTTATTTTATTTGAAGATATTAACAATATTATTCAGGCTCTTCAATATATTCTAAGATATCCATAGGTTGGCATTTCAAAGCCTTACAAATGGCTTCTAAAGTAGTAAAACGAATGGCTTTAGCTTTTCCAGATTTTAAGATGGAAAGATTAGCTGCTGTAATACCAATAATTTTGGCTAATTCTTTGCTTTTCATCTTACGCTTGGCAAGCATTACATCAACATTTACAATAATTGGCATATTTTATATTGTTAAATCGTTTTCATGTTTTAGAACTCCCCCTTTTTTAATGAAATCTGAAAAAATAAATAGCCCAAATCCAATGAGTAAGATAATTATATGTTGAACAAAATTATTTATAAAAATATCTAATTTTAATTCACTCATTATTAGAATGTTATAAATAATGCTGCTTATTCCTGAAAGGATAAAAAATACGCCAGATTGGTTAAGTTTTTGCTCACTTTTATGATTGAAAAACCCATTCTTTAAAATAGAGAACAAACCTTGTTGTGCTTTATATAGTCCAATTAATAATAAGGTGCCACGGGCCGCTATAATTAAATGATTAAAACGCCCAAAAACTTTGTCGTTATATGTATTTGAATTGATAAAGTCTGGAATTATTAATACAACGATTTGAAAAATCAAGAGAATTATAAACACAATATTTATAATTACTAAAAAACGATGTAGAAGTTTAATTTTTTTCATTATAATTTGGGTGTATTTCAAAATGTCGGTGGAAACGTAGGCCGGATTTCCCAATCCGCCCTGTTTACAGCCGGATTGGGAAATCCGGCCTACCTTCTTACCGACATTTTGAAATACACCCTATAATTTTACCTTGACAATGTCATGTTAGGAATTTTAAAATATGAAAGGCTGGTTTTACTTTATTCCTTTCCAAACAGACAAGATTATCTTTGGAAAATGTCAGTTAACGTGGATGAAATTGAACCGAAAAAGAGGTTTGACATAGAAATATTCCGAACATGACATTGTCAAGTTACGTTAGTGATTGATTTTGTTTTAATATATGCAAATATATAAAAATTACCGTAAAACAATAACAAATTATCAATTAAAGATATTAATATAATTTTTTGTACATTTTTTCTATAATTGAAAACCTTTTACAAGCTCTATTTTTTAATACGTTTTTCTAGTTTCCTTGTATAAATATTTCGGGACGGATCAAAATGGGTTACAACGTGTGGCTATGTACACCTACGTACATGTATCTGTCTATATATTTTTTACGATTATTTTACGATTATTTTACGATAATGTAACGTAATTGCCTGATTTCCATTCGAATACAAGTATATGGTTTATTTGAATAATATTTATTTTTAGCACTGAATAATAGGCTAACTTCAACACCTTCTTTTCCCTATTCCAATGCGTCATCCATTGGCACATGTTCTGTGAACTGTAGCCTTGCTCACCCCAGGCCTTCAGCATTGTCAATGCGAATTAAATAAAATCGTCAAACACCAGTGGTGAATTGCACATTCCCTCAGAGTTGACTAAATTCGACGCTGCAAAATCTAAACAACCATGTCCACCACCAATTTTATCAAAACCCTCGCCGTCCTGTTTTTTATCAAAACATCAATCATTGTTTTTGCGCAAAATGATTTGAAGTTCCCAGTACAAGCTGATGCCCGTTTGTATAAAATTGCAAAAGCTCCTTCCGCAGATCGGCTTGAAAAAGATATTCGGAAACTCGCTGGTTTTGGCACCCGTCATACGCTTTCAGATACTACTTCTGAGACACGTGGCATCGGTGCTGCACGGCGCTGGATCAAGTCGGAATTTGATAATATAGCAGCTGACTGTAATGGGTGTTTGGAGGTTTCGTTCCAAAAAAGCTTAGTGCCAGCTGAGGGAAATCGTCGCATCCCCGAGGATACTTGGGTCGTCAACGTGCTGGCCGTGCAACGGGGGGCGCTGTATCCTGACCGGTACGTCATTATGAGTGGCGACATTGATTCCAGGGTGTCCGATCCTTTGAATGGAACGAGCGACTCACCTGGGGCCAACGACAATGCATCCGGCATGGCAGGCACAATAGAGGCGGCGCGTATTTTATCGAAATATCAATTTCCAACAAGCATCATCTATGTAGGGTTGTCTGGCGAGGAGCAGGGTCTGTTCGGTGGAAAGCACATGGCCAAAGTGGCAAAGGAAGAGGGTTGGGACATTGTCGGCATATTGAACAACGATATGATCGGAAATATCCACGGCATCGACGGGGTGATTGACAATACGACTTTCCGTGTTTTTTCAGAGGCTAATCCACCAGATTTGGACGAGCGCAGCCGCATTTGGCAGCGGTTTTATGGCGGTGAAGTGGATGGGCCTTCCCGACAATTGGCCCGCTATGTTGACAAACTGACCGATCAGTACTGCACCAACTTGGATGCGATCATGATCTATCGCCTCGACCGTTTTGGCAGGGGAGGGCACCACCGGCCTTTCAATGATGAGGGTTTTACAGGAGTGCGGATCATGGAAACCCACGAAAATTACAATCGTCAACACCAGGATCTGCGAACCGAAGATGGAATAGAATATGGTGATGTGATCGAGGGGGTTGATTTTGATTATTGTGCCAAACTGACTGGGGTGAACACGATTACCTTGGCAGCGCTTGCTTGGGCGCCTCCCCCGCCAAACTTGGTGATGATCGGCGGCGCAGTGCGGCCTTCCACCGAACTGCAATGGAAAAAAATAGATGACCCAAACGTGATGGGCTATAAAATATACTGGCGTGACACGACTTCTCCCCAATGGCAGTATTCACGCTATGTGGGCGATGTAGATCATTTTTCATTGGAAAACATTGTCGTTGATAATTTCCTCTTTGGCGTGGCCACCGTCGGAAAAGATGGGAACGAAAGTCTGGTTGTTTTTCCGACGAGTTTGATTCCGAGACGGCGGAATTGATATTATTTAGCTTCGACTACTTAATAACAATAGTCCGTGCATTTTTTTAACTATTTGATAATCAATGAAATATAAATTTATTTAAAACATCTGTTTTTGATTCCAAAAAATACTGCACGGACTATTGTTATAAAGGAGCTTTGACAAATTTTAGAAATTTGTCAAAGCTAACCCCCAGCCTAAGAGTATGTTTTAAATTCCAAATGAGGAATTTTGAAAATTTGATAATCCTTTAAAAATGGGGATCGGCCATGTAATTTGTGTTTCCTAAATCATAAATTACGATGGTAAAAGTCAAACTGCCTTTTCGGCGTGTC
>JAJCYI010000084.1 GCA_029263015.1 Saprospiraceae bacterium
CAACGGTATTTTTCGTGCCGTAGGTACGTAACATTTTCCACGTTGCGTACCTACGGCACGTCGAAAAGCTCCTGCAAATGCTAGGCTACCCATGTTCCGTCCCTAACGGGACAATAAGATTGCTATCCAGAACTCACGTTAAAATTATAAAGTCGTATTTTCTCATCTCCGCCAATTTCTTATTTCTAATCACAACAATCCCCTCTTCCGTAAATTCCTTTTATATATTTTAATATTTTTCAAATGGCCGTTATAAGTTTCCGAAAAATTATGCGTGCCCGTCTCATCCCCCGCTGCACAGAAATAAATATACTTGTGTTTTTCGAGATTTAATACAGCATCCAAACTGGATATGGAAGCCATGCTGATTGGGCCTGGTGGCAGGCCTGGGTACATATAAGTATTGTAAGGCGAATCGAGTGTTTTATATTTGGCAAGGCTGCGGCTTTCCCAATCCCGGGAAGCAAAAACCAATGTTGGGTCAGCTTGCAACAACATGCCTTTTTGCAAACGATTATAATAAACCCCAGCCAGCCTCCTTTTCTCAGAATTTTGATTGGTCTCGCGTTCCACGATGGATGCAAGAACATATACTTCTTCTGCTGTCAAATTAAGTTCTTTTGTTTTTTCCAACCGATTTTGATTGTTCCAAAAACGGGCATTCTCCTTAATCATCCGTTCCACAAATTTACGGGGAGAGGTGTTCCAAAAAAATTCATATGTATTTGGAATAAACAACGACATTAGTAGTTGTGGAGAGTAACCGATGCTATCCAAATAAACCTCATTATTTAATAAATTAATTATGGATACCGAATCCGATTCGATAAAACGTGCTGTCTTTCCAGCCACCTGTTCAGGCAGCCTTTCATTGACCAGTATTAATTTTACGGGCTCTTGCTTCCCTCCTCTTAAATGGCGGATCAATTGTCGGTTCGTCCAACCTGGGTTTATTTTAAATCGCCCTGGCCGGCCATTGTAGTTCATTCGTTCTGCCAGCACCCTAAAGGAATTATCATTTATAATGAAATTATCTCTTTTTAATATTAATACAATATCCTCAAAATCAGAGCCTGTTGGAATTTGAATAATATTATTTTCCAGTTCAATCGGCACATTCGATTTATACACAAATTCGTAAATCCGTATTCCGGCATAAGCCATGGCCAAAAATACGAGCATGGCTATAATTGGAATTATTTTATTATTTTTTTTCTGCAACTCGGACGTGTCTTTCATTATTTTAATTCTGTGATTAGTGATTAGTGATTATGGGCGAGGACAATCGAATGATTAGAAAGTAAAGGGTGTATTTAAAAATGTCGGTGGAAACGTAGGCCGGATTTCCCAATCCGCCCTGTTTACAGCCGGATTGGGAAATCCGGCCTACCTTCTTACCGACATTTTTAAATACACCCAAAGTAAAGTAAAATTTATTGTTTAGGAGAAATCAAATAATTCGATTTAGTACATCAATAGTCCTTGCAGTATTTTTTGGAATCAAAAACAGATATTTTAAATCAATTTATATTTCATTGATTATCAGGATGGATCATTCACCAATTATCAATTATCAATTATCAATCAATACTGCTCCTTCTCATTTGGAAAATCACCGCTTTTTACATCATCGCAATATTGCTCAACTGCACCTTTAATCGAATCAAACAACTCAAGATATCGGCGAAGGAAACGGGGATGAAAATCCTTAGTAATGCCAAGCAGGTCGTGGGTCACAAGCACTTGGCCGTCGGCATGCATACCGCCGCCAATGCCAATGGTGGGGATGCTTAAGCATTCAGAAACTTCTTTGGTCAATGCTGCTGGAATCTTCTCCAAAACCATAGCAAAACATCCAATTTTTTGCAAAAGCATCGCATCTTTTATTAGCCTATTGGCTTCATCTTTTTCTTTGGCCCTAACTTGGTACGTACCAAATTTGTATATAGATTGTGGCGTCAAACCGAGATGCCCCATCACTGGAATGCCCGCAGAAAGGATCCGTTTTATCGATTCCTCGATTTCTTTTCCCCCTTCTAATTTCACGGCATGGGCACCTGATTCTTTCATGATCCGGATGGCAGATTCCAGCGCAATCCTCGAACTACCCTGGTAGTTTCCAAACGGTAAATCCACCACGATCAACGCACGTTTCACTGCCCTGACAACGGAAGACGCATGGTAGATCATCTGGTCCAAGGTAATGGGAAGCGTGGTTTCGTGACCAGCCATTACATTTGAGGCGCTGTCGCCAACAAGGATGACATCAACTCCCGCAGCATCGAGGATGCGCGCCATTGAATAATCATAACCTGTAAGCATGGTTATTTTCTCACCTCGCGATTTCATGGCTTGTAGCACATGAACGGTCACTCTTTTTACTTCTTTGTGTACAGACATAATCAAGTATTGTAAATTGGACCATTATTTAAATTTTCCACAAACCCTGTTTCATGGTTGAAAGGGTTGAGGGAGTTTAAAACCTAAAATGGCCGAGTATACTATGCTAATCAAAAGGCCAAAATTACAGAATTCAGTTGCAATTCCTTATCATTGCCTGCAAGTTGAAAAAGTACCTAAACATGAACAACATTGGCAAAGCAACCGTAATTATCTTTTTAGTGTTGGTTGCGCTCATCTGGTTCCAACCTTTTAGACTGCCAATCATTCCAGCTCATCCTCACCAGGCAATTCCCAACCACACCGCCCTTTTCTTTTCTATTGAAAAAAGGCAATTGCATCAATATTTTTCATCAGATCCCCCTCCGGCATTGGCAGAGTTGTTTATGCCTAAAACCCTCGAAGAAGATTTGGATTTATTTGATGATATATTAGGAGACCAATTGGAATTGCAGAATGATGAGACATTTTATGTCACCATCAACCCTACAAGTAATTTGGGCAATGACCTTTTGTTTATCTTGCCCTACAAACAGAGTTTTAACCTAAAAAAAAATCTGGCACAGAGCACGGAGTGGCGTTCCCGCACATTCCTTTTCCACCACCTGGAATTGTTTACACTCCAAAAAGGGGAACAGGAATATTCATTTTCAAAATACCGAAACCTACTCATTTTCGCCCGTCATGCCTATTTGGTTGAAAATGCAATCAGCCAGTTAAAAAAGCCAGCTAAAACCATTTGTCACCAAGCTAGTTTCAGAAAGATTTTAAAGAATGCAGCGCCCAAGGAAAACGATATTTCCCTTTACCTGAACCTGGAATACTTTAGCGCCCAATTCTCTCCATTGATTGAAGCCAATAAACTCGGACAACTGAAAAACCTGTCGAATGCTGCCTCCTGGATTCAATTTTATTTACCAATAGAAAAAGCCAGCATAACCTGGGAAGGGCTTTTTAAGCCAAATAAAGACAACGCCATATTAACATCAAGCCAACGTGCATCAAGCAGGTCCCCAATGCAAGTATTCCAGTCGTTGCCCAATAATCTTTCTACCTTCATTTACCTGACAATCAATAGTTTAAACCCATCACCTCAGAATATAACCTGGCAGGAATATATTGCACCTTGGATAGGAGACGAACTCGTTATCGCCACAGGCGAGCCTTTAGATAACGGGCAAAATGAACAGTTCATATTGGTTCGGACAAAAGATACAAGGTTAGCGGAAGAGCGCCTGTTAGCGCTATCTCAAGAAGCAGATCAGCCTCAGCAATACGATTACCAAATGTTCAAAGTCTTCCAACTTGACGAAGTTCCGATGGCCCAATTGGTTGGGCTGGAAATGGCAACCTCATATGCCTCGGTGCTTGGCGACTATGTGCTTTTTAGCAGTTCGAGAACAGGAATGGACCGATGGTTGGGCAAATATTTGGCTGGGCAAACCTATGCCAATGACATTTCCCTGCTAAAAATGAAAGCCTCCCTTCCTGAAGAGTCGCATGGTTTTCTGTTTATGGATGGCAACAAAGGATGGCAACAATTGTCGCTGTTCCTATCTGAAAAATACATCAATTCGATCAACCGCAACCCGTTGCCTTTTGAAAAAATAGCAGCTTCCATTACCTGGACAAATGGTTTGGGCAAAATTACTTTTGTGAAACCTGAAAGCGAATTATTAGAAAAACTACCTGCAAACATTCTTTGGAGCGTTCCGCTATCTGGGCAGGCCACTGGGCCACCCAATGTTTTCACCAACCCTCAAAATGGGGAAAAGGATGTTTTTATAACTGACGACGCCAATCACATCTACCTGATTTCCAGGAGCGGGAGGGTGCTTTGGAAAAAACAACTGTCGGAGCCAATCATGTCAGATATCACGCATATTGATTTTCACAATAATAGGGAGGGGCAATTTGCTTTCAGTACCCGGTCAGCTATTTATGTGGTGGACCGCCAGGGCGAGTATATCGATGGGTTCCCTTTGCACCTTCAAGTCCCCGCCACAAATGGGGTGACGGTGGTAGATTTTTTCCAAAGCAACGATTATAATTTTTTTGTTGCCTGTGAAAACGGAAACGCATATGGCTTCGATGAAAAAGGCAGTCCAATAGAAGGTTGGCGCCCAAATGAAGGCATTGGCCATGTGGAACATCCCCTCCAGCATTTCCAAGCCAATGGCAAGGATTTTTTAGTGCTGTTAGATGTATTGGGCGAAATGCAGGTGTTCAAAAAAAATGGCAGCCCTCGTTTCAAAAGCCTCGAATTCGATACCCCATTATTACAAAAGCCAGGTTATCAAGTCACCAGGACCTCTTCTCGCATCGTAACATCAGATGCTGAAGGCACCGTTTTCGTCACCAATTTGCTCGGCGATCATTTCAAACTAAGGTTGAAAGTTGGCAAAAATGAAGATGTCAAATTTTTGTTTACGGATGTATTTGGCGACGAAAGAAAGGATTATGTCTCCTTGTCTGGAAAAGAGTTGGCAGTTTATTATTATAAAGGGAAAAGTTTTAAAAAGGCATTTTCCCATAGTTATCCCACTTCTCAGGACGATCTGTTCCCAGTCATTTTAGATGAAAAAAAAATGGTGTTTATCGGTACCGTCAATAAACAGAAAAAACAAATAAGCATCTTGGATGGCAAAGGAAACATCCCAAATCAATTCCCTTTGGCCGGCACCACGCCGTTTGTTGTCGCTGATGTGGCTGGCGATGGGGAACTGGTAGTGATTACTGGGAATGGGGAAAGGGTCACGGCTTATTCGTTGGAGTAGGGAAGATTAAACTAATAAATTAAACGTTTTGACGTGTTCTTTTTCCTTCTGAGAAACCTAAAAAACCTTTACGTAGCACCACTATGTGCTGATTTCTTAGATTCCTCAGAAGAAAAAATAACCTCGTCAAAATGTCCAATTTATTAGTTTAATCTGCCTAAGTGAATGGGTTTTCGATATGGCAATACTAGCCGCACCTTCCAAAACATGAGTCATCCCATAAGTAGAGTGTTTACATGGCGAAATTTTAGGTTTTCACCTCAATTTACTTGATTTCGGCCAATCCATAGATTGAAAGGGATAAATCGAAGGTAGAGGCAGGAGTATAATTTAGAACAATAGCT
>JAJCYI010000085.1 GCA_029263015.1 Saprospiraceae bacterium
CGTTTGCATGGTTCAATTTCTTCCGGAGGTTGAGCAAGGATTACGAGAAAACCCCTGAATCTTCTGCGGCCTTTGTCCAGATCACATTTATTGATATCATTCTTTCAAGAATTCAGAATTAAATTTTAAAACATACTCTAAAGGATAATGTGGTCTTTTATCTGGACGAAGACCAGCAAGGGAGGATATGGATTGGCACCATGGCTCAAAATATATATTACCACCAAAATGATAGCATTTATCCCTATCCTTATAATCACATTATTCAGCAATATAAGGGGAGATTTGTTCAACAAGGAGGAGAGTTTTATATCACTCCCGAGGATACCTTATACACCCCTTTGCTCGGATTGGGCATATTGAAAATTCAAGCAAAGGGGGTTTCTTATCTGTACCAAAGTAAAACGCTAAACGGATTGATGGCGATGGAATTTGGGGAAAAGATTTTAAGTACTCTTACCAATAATGCAGATGCGCAAATAAAGAATTACCAACAAAACTACCTCGAAAAAGGAATTTATCCTTCAGTAGAGTTTTACCGGGATACAAGCTTTTCAATAATTCATGGTTTTTCGCACGACGCTGGCAGAACCCTTTCTCCAATCAAAAAAATAGGCCATGATCTCTATCTTATGGGCCGCTATAATGCGTATTATCTTATACAAGATAATAAAATAGTGTGGCAGGGTGAATTTGATAACGATTGGCCTGGAATTAATAAAACCACTCTTCAAGATGAAAAAGGGGCAATTTTTCTGGGATTACCAACTGAACAGGGGGGCTTGAGGAAGTATAGAGATCTCGATGATTTTAAAAAGATGAAATATGACCATTATCTCGAGGGGCAACTTATTTCTTGTGTACACCAGGACAGAAAAGAAGGGATATGGGCGAGTACATTGGAAAATGGTGTCTATTACAGTCCAGGTTTTGATACGGAGGTTTATGATAAATCTTCTGGCCTGCCCATCGATAATGTCATTGAACTGGCTTTAAAAGATGAACGCACCGTTTTTGTAGGCTTGAGAAACGGAGAAGTATTTCAGGTTGATAGTGATGTCAATCAAATTCAAAAAATTCAGGAATTTGATAAATTAGATACTTACATATTCGATATGGTCTATGACAGACGTCGGGGAATTTTGATTACAGCCTATGCAAGAGCTTTAGAGTTTATGCACAATGGTCAATTAATTAAAATACCACGCGTTGCGCCAGATGGAAGCAAGTTTTTTTTTAGCGCAGATAGAATAACCATTCAGAAAAACAGTCCTTTTTTATGGGGAACAAGTATCACGGGTTTTCAAAAAATTGACCTTGACAACTTAAAGCTGCATTTTCATTCTTGTTTTGCAGTTAGCTTTTGCGAAAGGACAAGAGTAGTCTTCGAAGACTTCCAAGGCAGAATATGGGTGGGGACTTTGAATGGCCTGTATCAATTCCAGGAAGATTCTTTGATGGTCCCTGTGACCGATCATCCGGATTTTTCGCTCCGGATAGAAGATATTACACAATTGTCGGACAGCACGCTGGCTGTTGGTACCAAAGGAGCGGGCATTATACTCTGGAAAAACGATCATTTCAAGCAAATTACGACGGCCAATGGTTTGACCTCCAATATGATTGGAAATGTTTTTGTCGATGAGCAGGATAATATCTGGATAGGAACATTAATGGGGTTGAATAAAGTAGAGCGGTTTAATGCAGATTCAATTTTCGTAAAACAATATACCATCGAACATGGCATGCCTTCCAATGAGATCAACCGGGTAAAAACCCTTAATGGACATGTGTGGGTAGCGACGGACAAAGGGTTGGTGCATTTTAAAGATCAAATAACCCCGAACAACAGTAGTACTCCACCCCTAATTGAAAAAATACTTGTCAATGACAATGCGTTGGAATCATTTGATAATCTTCAATTATCCCATCAAGATAACAATCTAATTGTAAATTACCTCACCCTCGACCACAGCCAAAATGGAAAGGTCTTTTATCGATACCGTTTATCTCTGGGGAGAAAAGCATGGACGCATACGCTGAATCGAAATGCACACTTCTCCGCACTCAAAGACGGCGACTACATCTTCGAAGTGCAAAGCCAAAACGAGGACGGCGTTTGGAGTGCATCCACCTGGTACAAATTCACCGTCCGCCCACCTTTTTGGCAGACCTGGTGGTTTCTTTTGGGGGGCCTCGGAGCACTCGGCTTCGCTGTTTTTCGGTTTTACAAATACCGCACAAATCAAATCCGCCATGAAGCCGAAGGGGTCAAGCAAATGGCGGAACTGGAGCGCTCCGCCCTGCGGGCACAGATGAACCCGCATTTTATTTTCAATTCACTCAACGCTATTCAGGGCTTCATTGCCCAGGGCGACAAGGCGACCGCCAACCGTTATCTCAGCCGCTTTGCCAAACTGATCCGTGCAGCGCTCGAACATTCAAGAGTAACCAAAATACTGTTGGAAGACGACCTTAGCAATCTGGAAAATTACCTTGAACTGGAGCAGTTGCGCTTTCAGAATGGATTTGACTTTAGCATTACCCTCGCCGAGGACATTGACGTGGGGGATATTTCTGTCCCGCCCATGCTGGTGCAGCCTTTTGTGGAGAATGCCATCGTGCATGGTCTGGCCAAAATAGATGGCAAAGGGCTGATCGACATAGATTACCGCCAATCGGATGGATTTCTTCTGGTCACCATTACTGACAACGGCGTTGGCGTTGAAGTCTCCAAAAAGTTGAAAGCAGGCATGGCTTCTTCCCACAAATCAGTAGGCATGACGGTAACAGCAAGGCGGCTCGAAATGCTCAGTGGAAATGGCGGTGTTGGCAGGATGGAAATAACCGAAATGAAAGACGAAGAAGGAAAAGTGGCCGGGACGAGGGTGCAGGTTTGGATGCCGGTGGTGTAAATGTAGTGCGGATTTCCAAATCCGCATAAGTTCAGTTGCGGATTTGGAAATCCGCACTACGTTCAAAACAGCGTTTCAGGCTCCATTTCCAAAAACTGCTGCCAGGGAATGCCGCTTGCACCGACCAATAAAACTTTATGGGGATTGTATTTTTTTGCAAATGCCGACATGCCCGGAGCTTTTGAAGTCAGTCCGCTTTTTACTTCTATGCCGATGTATTTTTCGCCCCTTTTAAGCACAAAGTCAACTTCGTCGTTTCTGTGCCGCCAATAATAAAGTTTTAACGCGGTTGTTTTGGCAGCATTTGCCAAGTGGGCGCCAACAGCAGATTCTACTTGCCTTCCCCACTCCATCGGCATCAGCCGAGCTTGCTCAAATCCGTGGGGCAGGAATGCGGTAAGCAAGGCCGTGTTCATTGCCTGGAGCTTCGGGCTGGACGCACGAGCCCTGACTTCTGCCATAGAGAAATTCGGCAAACCTGTTACCAGCCCTGCCGAATCGAGCAAACTGAGATAATGGGCCAAAGTGGTTGCATTGCCAGCATCTTGCAACTGTCCCAGCATTTTGTTGAAAGAAAGGATTTGGCCCGAATAGGCACAGCTCAATTCAAATAACTGTTTCAACAAGGCGGGCTTGTCAATGCGGGACAGCATCAAGATGTCCTTAGAAACAGACGTTTCGATCAACGCGTGGCGGACGTAATCTTTCCACCTGTTTTCATCTGATATGAGGGCAACGGCACCGGGGTAGCCACCAAACCAAACGAACTGTTCGGGCGTAAAACCAAAAGCCTCTTTCATCTCGGCATAAGACCAATGAGACATTGCAATCAACTCAAAACGCCCAGCCAACGACTCGGTCAGCCCCTGTTGCAAGAGCAACCTTGCCGAACCAAGCAAGATGACCTTGACATTTTTACTTTCCCGGGTATCCTTGTCCCAATGCCTTTTCACCGCTTCGCTCCAATTGCTGATTTTTTGGATTTCGTCTATTACGAGAAGGACTTCACTGCTTCCCCCCAATTCCAGCTTGAGGCGTGCCGCTTCCCATTGCTGTGCTATCCAGACAGCATCGGCAGGGCCTGTTTCGTCGGCTGAAGCAAAGTGAAAAGGGAATGCAATGGTTTCCGTCAACTGCCTGACCATAGTGGTCTTGCCAACCTGGCGTGGGCCAACAACAACTTGGATGAACTGGCGAGGCTCTTCAATACGGTTTTTTAGACTTTTAAACTGGGGGCGAATGTAAGTTTGCATGTATTGTGTTTTTGCAAAATTACATTTTACTCAATACTTTGAGTATTTTTACTCAATGTATTGAGTATTTTTACTCAACACACTGAGTAATTTGCACTAGTAGCACCTTCCTGAACCCCACTGGGTCATCCAAAACAAATAGGTCGGTTTGCCCGTCTTTTCCGGTTATCTTCAACCCATTGCGGGACAGGTCGTAAATGAGGAAGGATTCTGCTTTTATTATTTGGTTCAATGGGATCTGCAGGTTCAAATGGCTTTTCTGAAAATCATCGAATTGGAAAAAGAGATTTTTTGGGGTCAGGGACAGCATACCGGGGAGTTGCTTTTTGCCGTCCCAGAGGTGTGCGGAGGATTTAAGGATGGTCAAGTTTCTGTTGCTTTCGGTTTTCATGACGAACCAGAAAAATGATGTGAAAAATGTTTTTTGGGTTATTCGATCGGACCGACGATAGTCGATCCGACCGAAAAGTGCTCACATTTTAATTGCGCTATCTGGTAACTACCATCTTCTTCGTTTCCACTACTCTTCCATCAACTACAATACTATAGGTGTACATGCCTGAGCTGAGGTTGGAAGCAAATACTTCGATCACTCCATCACCGGTGGCCAGTGATATCCGCTTAAGAATCTGTCCATTTGTGTCGTGGATAAATAGTTCAGCACCTTCTGTTTCTTCTGGCAGGTAGTAGGTGATGGCCGTGCGCTCCTGGAAAGGGTTCGGATCGTTCTGGTTGAGGATGATCCGCTGCTCATTGCTCAGGTGGATTTCCTGATAACTGATCCGCTCCTGCTGATCTTCATAAATAGAAAGCAGTTGTTCCATTTTGGATTCGAGATCGTCGAGCCTGTTGGCCAAGTCAGTATTGGAGTTTTCCAGTTCCTGGTTCTCAGTGCTGAGTTCGTCAATCTCTGATTGTTGAACCTTCAGTCCTTCGATGAGCACGGGAATAAGGCCATCGTAGTTGACTGCTTTGTAACCGTCTTCGTATGTCTTGACCAATTCAGGGTAGACCTCTTCCAAGTTTTGGGCGATAAGACCGAGTTGTTTTTTGTCAGAAAAACCTCTTTGTTCGAATTCATCTGTTTTGAATTGGTAGGATACCCCATCCAATTGTTGGATTTTTTCCAGCACATTCTCTAATGGTTCGATGTCTTTTTTGAATCGCTTATCGGAAGTGATGAAAATGCCGCCATCGGCGAAGACATTGCCGGTGACGTGGAGCTTTTCGGAGGGGGAGGTGGTGCCGATGCCGAAATTCCCTCCTGTATTGATCCAGGAATTTTGTGGAGAAGCAGTCAAAAAAATCTTGTTATCTGCAACCACTCCATTTCTTAATATTAATACTGCGCCATACCCGGAATTAGGATCACCAGCCACATTAAGATTTCCTTGAACACCAAAAATTACATCTTCAACATTCGCAGTATTACCGCCCGACCTAATCAAATGAATACCGCTACCCTTTTCGTGTGAAAAAAAATGTCCCACATTACTAGAGTGTGTGAAAACACCTGCCTCAATCATACCACGATGGCCAACTCGAAATACAGAAACGCCGCTTTGAGCAACCATTTTAAATTTCGTGCCCCCTCCTGCACTTGTCCACCTAAACTCATGATCAACAGATGGAGAAAAAGTACCAAACCCGAACCGGTTATTGGCATGGTCTATTCCTATACCTGAATTGGCGGTGTGAAAATTTATATTTCCCCCAACCACCTCCAGCCTGGTATTGGGATTGGGGTTTGAAGTGCCGATACTGACATCTCCTTTTGTATAAATATTATCTGAAATCAAGGTAGGCTGATTGGTCGTTCCTAATTTATACCAATCCGCATCTTTTTCATTGTTTGGGTCATTATCGGCATCGTCCACATTGTCCACATTGTCGCTAAAGTCGGCAGGGATTCCCGGCAGGTTCGCCCAGTCTTGCAGTTCGTTAGTAGGGTCGCTGTCAGCATCACCATTCTGGTCTTCTACCAAGATGACATTTCCAGTAGCATCGTCCACGCTCAGCACTTTGCCAGTTGGGTTGTTGTTTTTCAACCCTGTGAGAGTGAGTCCGCTGAGACCGGAGATGTTTGGATCAATAACCAAAGAGTTGTCAGGAGTATTTGTGCCAATGCCCACATTGCCATTGTTTAAGACAGCAAATGTTTCCGTGTTTGCATTTCCACTGTTAGATGGATCTGAAAGGATAGAGAATCGATCAGCATCTTCATCCCCATTGATTACAACTGTCAATCCAACCAGGTCAGATGCTTCTATGACTGATTGATTTTTTCCTTCCGCAGGAAATAGTAGTTCCCAGCCTCCAATTTTGAGCGTACCCTCACCTAAATCATCCCCAATGGTCAACACCTCTGTTGGATTAGGATTGGAAATGCCAACTTTCCCTAAAGTAAAAATATCATCACTGTTGTCGTCAGGTTGGTTGGTGGTGCCTACCTCGTACCAATCTGCATCCTTTTCATTCTCCGGATCATTGTCGGCGTCGTCCACATTGTCCACATTGTCGCTGAAGTCAGCAGGGATACCCGGTAGGTTCGTCCAGTTTTGCAATTCATTGGTGGGATTGCTGTCGTCGTCTTCAATATTAACCGTGCCGCCACCGTCGGATAAGGTGACATCATTTCCTGTCTTACTTAATGTTTGGATTTCATTGGTTGGGTCATTATCGGCATCGTCCACATTGTCCACGCCGTCGCTAAAACCGGCAGGGATTCCAGGCAGGTTCGACCAATCCTGTAACTCGTTATTTGGATCATTATCTGCATCATTAACTTCATCTGGCAGGGTCACTGTATTTCCATCACTTATGGTGAGATCGTGGCCGCTGATAGCGAGCGATTGCAACTCATTTGAAGGATCGCTGTCAGGATCGGGGGCGACAAATAGCGCCCCGTCAGTACCCAATGCGAGCTGGTTGTTGGCATCAGAAGATAGGTTGACAGAAAGTTCACTTCCGAGGTTGCCATCACCTGTAAGTGTATTATCAGTTTCGACACCTGCAAAGCAACAGCCACTTGTACAAGAAATTTCTCCGCAGATTCCAAGATAGTCCCCATCGTCGATGTGCGTTTGCACCGCATTTTCATTTATGCACAATTGCTGTTGATTGTAAGGGTTGCCTGGCGGCAAGTGGCAGACATAGACTTTATTGTTGTTATTTCCACAAAGCCAGGCAGGTGGCAGGTTGTTGATGCCATCCCAATCGGCACAATCCGGTATGCTATCCCCATCGGTATCGACGCTGTCGTCACCGCCGGGGCAAAGATCACAAGCATCGCCGACGCCATCGCAATCAGCATCTTCTTGGAGTGGGTTTGCAGTGTTAGGGCAGTTGTCTGCCCCATCTTCAATGCCGTCGCCGTCAGTATCAACAGTAATGGAGACGACAGGATGGAGGATGTCTTCGTCAGTACCATTTGAGGCAATAAGGCTGCTGGTAAAAATCAGCGCCAGTAGGAGGGTAAGTTGATAAGTATGTTTCATTGTTGTTAATTTTTATTGCGGGAGAAAATGCCCCTCATGGTCAGGACTATACTTTTCCTAACCATGAGGGTGATTGAAGTATCTTTGGTGCTATCTGGCAATCACAAACTGTTTTGTTTGCTGCCCTTCCGGCGTCCTGATGGAAAGCAGGTAGATGCCATCGGGTAGGTGCTTATTGGCCAGGTCAATGCTCAGGGTCGGATCGTGCAGCTCCTGTTCTGGCAGGTACAGCACCTGCTGACCGAGGTGGTTGTAAATGGAAATCGAAATGTTCTGGTCCAAGTAGTTATACAGGTCAAGCGTCAGGATGTCACGGGCAGGGTTGGGGTAGAGCTGAAAGCCCTCTGACACTGCTCCGAAAAAAGCTGAGTTGCCCATAGGAATTATCAGGTTGTTGTTGCAAGAGGTACATGGTCCGCCATAGAATTTACCATTGTTTATCAGACTCTGAACAGCACTTGGATTTACACATTGGGTTTGGGCATTGGCTATTTTACACACAAAAACATTAAACCCACAATTAAGGCTGTTTCCATTATTGCCTCCTCCATTGCCATTAGTGTTGCCATTCCCATTGTTGCTGCACCCATTTCCATTAGAGTTGATCCAATCAGGATGGATGTCTTCACATGATGTTGGAAACTCTTTGCAATCTGGTATCCCATTGTAATTGTAGTCTTTAGAATCATCGCCACCTGGGCATTGATCGCAAGTGTCACCTACTCCATCACAGTCGCTATCGGTTTGATCTGGATTCGGATCGGTTGGACAATTGTCGGAACAGTCGGCTATGCCGTCACCGTCCTGATCGAAGCCTTCGTCGATTTGGCCGTCACAGTCGTTGTCTTGGTCATCGCATACTTCTATGTTGCCTGGATAATTGTTCGGATCGCTGTCGTCACAGTCTCCGTTACAAGTAGTATATCCATCATCGTCTTCATCGGGGCATTTGTCAAAATTATCGAGTAAAATAAAATCACCAGAGGTTGGTACTCCAGTAGTCCCTCGCACTGCTGCTGTTATTTTGAGACTTGAGAAGGGGGAGCTGAAGGCAGAAACAGTTACCCGTAATACTGGGACGACAGATACGTTTCCAGGGCCTGGGATCGAAACTGCTGAAACGGGACCACCTTTGGTTGATAGGTCGGTAAGTTGAGACACCGGGAGGGGAGCTATGGGATTAATTGGGTCATAATCTTCAATGTTAAAATTCACCTGTACCCCATTACCAGAAATATCGAAAGCTTCCACCACGGTACCCCTTGGGTTTCCTTGATTGTCAAGCGTTTCAATAATTTCTCCCAATGTAGAATTAGCCAAACTCAATCCAGCTATATCGGCCAATGTTTCGGGGGTAGGGTATTGTGGGTCTATTAAATCAAAAGAAAAGGTAGAAACCTGTTCACTAAATGATATAGTAATTGGTAGAGATGCACTCGTATTAGGTTGACTAGATAGCGTATTGGCCGGAAAGGGAATATTTGCTGGAATTAAACCCAATGGGAATATTACAGGTATGCCAGTACTTGATGTCGTTGAAAAACTCAACGTTTCGAGAAAACCATCTCCGTCAATGTCAAATTTTAGAGAACTGACAGTAGAATAGGCTGCAATTGGGTTGAAGTCAATTGGTAAAGATCCATCAGAATCTACCGCCAAAGGATCAGTAAATTGGGCAGTTAAGTGTGAAGCAAAAAATAAAGCAAAGAAAATACTGATATAAATTTGGGTTTTCATAATAAGTGTTTGTTAGTTCATGCCTACTCTTTTCGCCGTGAACAATCCCACGGACAGGCTTTTCGGCTTCGGCCAAATAAATCCTATCAGCACTTTAATTTCAACACAAGATATGAGGAGACCCAGCAGCCAAACCCGTCATTTTATTATCCTGCAACTCCCAGGAAATATTCGGTAGGTTTGATTTAATATCTGGTAGCATTTGGATAGGTAGAAAAGCAATGTTACATTCACTTCGAAAAGAATTCCAGCACCCTAACAGATATAATGAAACCTACTTCCCTCCGCCTCGCCATCATCGACGACGAACCCCAATCACGTCAAACTCTCCGTATTTTATTAAATGATTACTGCCCCCAGGTTGAAATAGTTGGAGAAGCGGATGGTGTGTTGACTGGATTCAAACTCCTGCAACCAATTGCGGTAGATGCTATTTTTTTAGATATTCAATTGGGCGACGGCACTGGATTCGACCTGCTGAATAAATTTCCCAATCCTTCTTTTCAGGTTATTTTCATTACTGCTTTCGATGATTTTGCGATTAAGGCATTTCGATACAACGCCATTGACTATTTGCTCAAGCCCATAGATATTGATGAATTTTTGAGGGCTGTCAATAAAATCACACCTGCCAGACAGCCTGATCACAATGAGCAGCTAACCAATTTGTTGGAAACTAACATGACGGGTAAGTTTGAAAAGATCGCTCTTTCGTCAAGCGAAGGATTGCATTTTCTGGAGCTGAAAGACATTGTTCGCCTGGAGTCCGATACAAACTATACGACTTTCTACATGGTGTCAGGAGAGAAGGTAACCGTTGCCAAAACACTAAAAACCTTTGAGGAACTCTTACCTAATGACGATTTCTTTCGCCCGCACCAGTCCCACATTGTGAACCTCACTTATATAAAGAAAATCCTGCGGGAAGATGGTGGCTATCTGCTTATGAATGGGAATAGCAAAATACCTGTTTCCAGGAGCAAGAAGGAGCATTTTTTGAGTATGATGAAAGGACGGTTTTTGCAGTAGGCAAATTAAATTAATAAATTAGACATTATGACGATGTTATTTTTTCTTCTGAGGAATTTAAAAAACCCGCACCTAGTGATTTTACGTAAGGGGTTTTTAAGTTTTTCAGAAGAAAAAAGAACCCGTCATAATGGTTGATTTATTAGTTTAATTTGCCTAAATATATTCCATCAAAAAGCCCCTTCCTGGTGCAATCCAAGAAGGGGCTTTTATCAAAGTTAGGTATTTTAAAATCTACCTTTTGCTGATGCGTTGGGTAGTTATTATTTTGTTGGAGTAGCTGATGACCTGCACGAGGTACATGCCCTTGGGAAGAGTGCTCACATCGTAATGCTCGTTTTTTTGGATCTCCTTAAACGTTTTAAGCTTACGGCCTACTAAGTTGAAAATGGTTATTGATTTCACATCTTCGTCATTATCAATGCTAATAAAATGGGTAACTGGATTGGGATAAATGGAGATACTCGGTTGCTCAAGGTAGGTTTCGCCAAAATCAGAAAAGCCCTCGCTGCCGTCAGGGCTTTGCTGAGCAAATGCAACCAGCACAAATAAGGAAAAAAAGAAGGCAAGTATGGCTTTTTTCATAAAATGGTTATTGAAAATTGAAACGGCTCGCAAAATAAGACCTATGACAGAATAATTCAAGCCAAGCCCCCTATGTTTTAAAAAGTTTAACAGTCTGTGTACAATATGTGAAGAGGTATAAACAAGTTATTTTCCACCGTACACTTTTTTAAACTGACCCTAGAGGGGTCAAACGTAGGTAGCTAAATATTGAAATATATGGAATTCGTGCCGTCAGGTACGTAACGTTACGTACCTGACGGCACGAAACAACTACTTGTTTCATTTTCCTTACCCATGTTAGACCTCTAACGAGGTCAGAAAAAAAAGTGTAGGGTAGAGAAATAAGTTATTCCAAGATTCTCTACCGTACACTTTTTTGAAATTATCAAATACCTCCGATCGGACCGCCGCCTAGGCGATCCGACCGAGCCTTGGAGCAGGTCGTTACAGGAGAAAATGGTGTGTCTGTTCAAAATTGTTCGGTCGGATCGGCTTAGCGCCGGTCCGATCGGGCAATGCCAAACCATTTGTCACAATTGAAAAAGAG
>JAJCYI010000086.1 GCA_029263015.1 Saprospiraceae bacterium
GGAGTGGTGGTTCGGCATGTCTACAGGTTTTGTCCGGTGCAAATTACCGTATTTCCTGACACAGTCGGTAACCGTGTTGCTGCCGAGGATGCCGTGCAGCCTGGCCAGCTCAGCTGCTGAGGCCGAGCTGTTCTGATATTCAAAGACAACTTTTTCCTTTGTGTTTTTCCCGTAATAGGGCTTGCTGCTCTTCATTGACCTTATTATTAGTGGTCAACTTTTTCTAGTGTAAGACATAGAAAGATTCAATCTACTTAACATAAGATGTATTATTTCAACATTTTAAATTATCTTGAAACAGATTGAAGATAATCTTATAACTATCTAATAATCAGGAAAATATAAAATATATTATACAAGGAATTTCATTTTATCAAACCCGCCAACCCTATGGTTCTTTTATCTCAGGTGAATGCTGAAATACCAGATACTGTGGCGTTTCAGGCAAAGAATTTTTACTGATCACATATTTGTTTCCTTTTAAATTGATCACGTTATTTCTGTCTTTTATATAATTCTCAATCGTCCCTAGGTTTTTTGGCAAACCTGGCCTTTTTTCAAGTGCTGCAATCTTATAATGCATTGGGATGATGATCCTCGGTTTTATCGTACTCAATACTTCTTTCAGGTCTTCTTCTTTCAGAATGTGGAAGACATCATCAATA
The DNA here is from genome assembly GCA_029263015.1 of Saprospiraceae bacterium. Lineage (GTDB taxonomy): Bacteria > Bacteroidota > Bacteroidia > Chitinophagales > Saprospiraceae > UBA6168. Next base: position 666 of record JAJCYI010000086.1, read on the forward strand.
GGCACCATCAATATGTCAATGTCTGATAATGCATTGGCAATGGTGTCGTTCATGGGGGCATTGTCCCCCCAATGAGCGATACGCAATCCTGCCACTTCAAAAATCCAGATGGTATTTTTTTGCCCGAACTCTTTGCCATAAGGGTCACAATGCCTGCCTTTAATACCTTCCATTTTAAAATGGCCGATAGAATGCTGCCCCGGATCCTGATAAAAAGGAATCTTTCCTTCCCAATAAGGATGTAAATTGCGAAACAACCCTCCGTCATGATCATAATGTGGATGGGTACTGAAAATGGCATCTGCTGTGATGCCTTCTGGAAAGTCATAGGCTATCCAAACACTGTCCGCAAAGGGGTCTAACAACAGCGTATTACCTCCATGATGCAACCTGAAACTGGCATGGGCAATATATTCAATCTGGAGTTCATCTTCTTTTAATTCCTGCAAAGGAGGTTCTTTTGCAGTATCAGAAGTTGGGGATGTACAGGTACATAAAAATAGTGCCCCCAATATCATTAAGCAGTATGAAAATGCAATGGAAAAACGTCTGACTTTGATAATTACTGTTTTCATAATTCATTGTTAAAACTCCAATTAATCATTCCCTTTCCCTGCTTCCATGCCCCCTTCCTCCCTCACCCAATACAACAGCCAAGGCACATTATAAATATGTGTCCATCCAAACACCCGCATCCCCTGTGTCAAATCCCAGATATAAAAACTCCGGCGGCGGCTACCAGTTTGGTAATTGTTCACATTGGGCATATGGCTAACCGCTTCAAGGGCTTCTGCAATTTCTTTTTGGTTGCCGATTTCCTCAAAAGAGGTTTCCAGTTTGTCCGCTTTTAAAACGTCAGCTCTGCTGATTGCTTCTTGCAAAAAACTGGGTTCGCTGGTCAGTTCATATCCCACCAACAAGCTATGGATGGTTGAGAGATAGGATTCATAGGCGTGGTTCCAGGGAGGCGTGTCTCGCATTGCACGGGCATGGCGGATAAGGGCCGTTTTTACTTTTTCATCGCCGGTCAGGCGGTAATATTTATAGAGACCTTGCGAAGCATATACCTGCGCATAACCATAGCGGTCAATTACCAGACTGTTGTATTGGTCCGGGCCATTTTGGAGCCTGAGCATGCGGTCCACCCGATCTTGAAGATCTGTCAAATAACGGGGGTCTTTGGTGGCATCCCAGATTTCGGTCATGTTCCACACTGACAAATAGAGTCGTCTGCCCGTGACGCCGTGTTCGCCCCAGATGCGCTTGGTATAGGTCTCGGCAGTCTGTTTGGCAACATCCAGCCCGCGGTGGTAGCCCGTCAGGTAGTAGGACGATAGCCAACCTGTCAGCCAAACATGGGCACTTAGCAAAGAAGTCCATTGCTGCCGTGCGTGACGGCGGCCAATGCCCAGATAGGGCGTTGCAACAGCGGGCTGTGCTTCATACTCCCAATAATCAGTAGCCGAATTTGAATCACCGATATATTTAAGGTTGGTTGGCCAGTGAATGTTATCTACATCCATGGTGTGCCTGGACATGGCTTCAGCGGCAAGGAAATACTTTCGGTCACCTGTACGCATAAACTGCAACCAGAGTTGATAATCTATCGCTGGTTCGTTGTTCGTCCAAGCAAACCAATCGCCTCTGACATAAAAGTATTTTTGGTCACCATAATCAAACATGCCATACCAGGGTTCATAATGTTGGTTGTAGAGCACCCAATCAATTTTATAATCCACACCTCGTTCATAGTCGGAATAGTCATCGTCAGCATGAGCGGACATTTTCCCAAATACCTCGCTTTGGGCATACCATGTTGGGTCGGCATGAGCAGTTGGGGGATCGAGGAAGTATTGCATCGTCTGGCGAATTTCCTGAGTAGACGTATTGCCCGGATGAAAATGATAAACCAGCTCCGAAGTTTTGGTGAGGCCGGTAGCAAAGTTGTCCGTCATCCCTGAATCACGTTTGTCCGATGCACGAGCGAAACTCATGGGGCCAGCACTAGGCGACCAGAGGTAAGCGACCATCTCTTGTTGTATGGGGTCTGCATTAATTTCCTTTGGGTATTCTTCGATGAAATTTCGGATACCTACGCTAATGCCCCAGCGGCTGTCAGAAATGTCAGCCCAGCCTTCTGCCTTTTCCATTTCTTTTTTAACGGCTTTGCCTGATTTAATTTCTGCTTTAAATCCTTCCAGCCTTTCTTCTGCCGAGGAAGTAGCAACCGGCGGGATTCGGGTAGGTTCGGGGCCAGTTTGGAACACGGAAATGTTATCAGTTGCTCCAATTTTATCTTCATAAATATGACTGCTGCCTGCGTTCCACCACTTTCCATCCATATATCCGGTACGGTAATTTAATTCCCCTTCCAATCGGTAAGTCAGTCCCAATCCTACCGCATTTATTTGATCATTGGGTTGCGTCCAACCTTCATCCCCCTCTCGTTTTTCTGGAAGTATTTCCCCAAGTCCAACAGCAATGTCAGCATGCTGCCCTTCCATAGGTTCGTGCTTATCAGGGATGCCCGTATAAGTCATGGTATGAAAAACCCGGATGTAGGATTTTCCAGCATAGGCATGGATTCGGATGACAAAGGGAGAAGGCCGATTGTCTTCCCGTTCATAAAAATACGTGCCCTCCACTTTGATAATCGCATGTAATGGCCCCGAACCTTTTTCCCTAACTGTGCGGGTGATCACCGCCTTGGAAGGGTCGATTCCCGCATCATCGAGGAGATCTAAAAAAGACCCTCTGGCCATTGGGTTTACGGCGATTGTATCTTTCCCATCAAATCCATCCCTCTCCAAATCCAATTGTACCAAATCGAGGAAACCGCCTTCTCCTTTTCTGATTTTGAATTGCAGGGGCCCCGTATTTATTTCTGTCAATTGTCTTGGCCGTTGGCCGTTGATGATTTTTATTTTATCCCCTGCAATGGGCGCCCGGTGTACGTCAGTTCCATATTCCAAAATATATTCACTTTCATCCCCAGCAAAAAAGAAAACCCAAATCCATTTAATGCTGTTATCTGCGGGTCCCCAAGTGGTTACCTCTGTAATTTGGGAAGGTATTTCCTGGCCATTTTCACCAATCACCCGCACATGATCAGGGGAATGCAATGCACCTACAGGGAATGGGATACCCAGCGTTATCGGTGCGCCGGGAGAGGCATTATCAATGGTCAATGGGATTTGTTGAGATCCGAGGCAGATGGATGCCCATAACAACAAAATAATTAGTGAGCATAATTTCACTTGCTTCATTATATTTTTTTTTGATGCCTATTTGTTTTTTTGGGCATTATGATAAAGAGCAGCGGCTCCCAAAACGGGGATATTTGGATTTTCTGAAATCCCTATCGTCAACCGCCCAACAGTAGGGCTATATGAAAAATCCTCTAACCTTTTCCAAAGAGCCGTTTTATAAAAAGAATAAGCCTTGCTTACCGACCCTCCTAAAATAATTATTTCAGGATCATATGCATATAAAATAGCGATAACCGCACTTCCTAAATGGAATCCAAATTCATTAAATATTTTTAATGCTTTTCCCTCTCCCTTTGTTGCTTCTTTAAATAATTTTCCTCCGCTCGTTTCATATTTATTTTTAAAAAATTGACCACTGGAATAATATTCATAATAATGATCCAAATAAGGAATCATTCCAAATTCGCCTGCCCCGCAATTAAAACCATTGTATAATTGATTTTGAATAATAATACCACCCGCCATTCCTGTCCCGACAATTAATCCAATCATATTTTCAAAATCTTTTCCTTTGCCAAAATATTTTTCGCCAACCGCAAAACAATTAGCATCGTTGTTGACATAAACAGGAACTTTAAATTTCTCTTCAAGTATTTTCTTTAAATGCACTTCTTTCCAAGAAGGAATATTATGAACGTCGTAAACAATCCCTTTTTCGACATCCACAATACTTGGCACACCAACCCCGAGACCGGAAACTGAAGCATCAAACACTCCTTCAATCGCTGAAATAACTTCCTGAATGACCTGCCCTTCTGACCCAGTTGAGGAAATCAGTTTTCTTTTTGATTGCTCAATATTATTTCCTTTTATTCTGGCAGCCTGAACTTTAGTTCCTCCGATATCTACTCCAATAATGGTGTGGTTATTCATTGAGATTTATTAGAAATTGAGAAATTGGAAATTAACTGCACATGTAATTCAAGGGTCCGAAGTTCATCAATTTCCTAATTTTTCAATTTCAGCTTTTTTACTGCCAATTATTTCATTATTAATGAGTGGCTTCGACCAGAAGCCTATGCTCAAAATATATCCGAATGTCAGGTAGAGAAAAAGCATTCCCATTTGCAGACCAAATAGGTCACCCAACCAACCAACTATAAGCGGCACAATTGCCCCACCAGCAATGCCCGTAACTAATATACCTGAAAAAGAACCATGATTTTTTGAAACGGAATTTAAAGCAAGGGAAATAATAATAGACCACATGACTGAAGCAAAAAAACCAACCAAAGGAAAGGCAATCAAAGCAGTTGACTTGGAGCCAAAAAGAGCTATGGTCAAGCTAATGATAGCAGCCAGGGTAAAGCCTATAATTACTTTTCGGCTGTCCATAAATTTTAATAAAATCAAACCTAAAACAGTCCCCGCCGTCATTAGCCCCCAGAACAATGCAACCGTCGTCGCTCCAGTAGTTTGAGGGTCGACGCCATGATATGTTTGTAAAAATTCCGAAATCCAATTGGCCACCCCCTGCTCCGAACCTACATATGCGAAAACCCCCAGAAAATATAATATAACCATGGGGTTTCCCAGCAGGTCGAGATGGGTTCGCATGGCCCCGACCATTTCGTCTTCTTTGCGTTTTACTTCCGGTATTTTGGAAAATCCAATTACAAAAACCATCAAAAGGGATACAATGGCAAATACCCAATAAAGGGATACCCAGGGCAGTCCTTCCGGTACAATACCAGACAGGAAATCAATTAAAAAATTAGGTGTCCCGTTATCGGCAGCGAGGTTTAAAACTATATAAGAATATACCAATGGACTTAAAAAAGAAGCAAGCCCAAAAAATAGCTGCCCGATCACCGAATTAAATGCGAAATGTTCTTCCCCACCTGCAACTCTCAAAAGGGGATTAATGGCTACCTGTAACATGGCCATGCCTGTTCCGATTAAAAAAAGCGAAACCATATACATATAAAACGAAGGTGTCCATGCAAATAATCCAGCACCTATAAAAGAAATCAAAAAAGCAATGGCCATGACTTTTTTTTCGCCATATTTTTCGACCCATATACCGGAAGGAATGGACATGACTCCATAAGCTATAAAAAAAGCAAATGGGAGGAAGGCGACCATGGTCAGGCTAAGGTCAAAGCTTTTAATAATATCAGGCACGAGCGGCCCGATAATATTGGTCAGAAAAGAGATGACAAAAAAGGTCAGCAATATTAATCCAACGATAAAATAATTTCTTTTCATCCGGGTTATGGTTTTTTAATTTTACCTAGCATGGGGAAAAAATTCCTGATTTCTTCATCATTTGGTTGGAAGCCATATTCAGCAATTTCGAAAGCTTCGGTATATTGTACCGTTTTTGCATTTTCCGCTCCGTACCATTTAGCTAAAGCTTCTTTTCGTGCTTCCGACATTTTTCCACGTCGGCTTTTTACTCGATTTGACAGCCATTCTCTCCGTTCAGCTTTTCCCTTGGGTACTTGATCCACGCTTTGTTCTCGTCCATTTGTCCAAGGCCCCCATTCATACATTTGAGATTCATGCGCATCGAGGCCATCAATTTTTCTCTCAATAACCGCGTCTATTGCCACAACAATATTCGGCTCGAACGGATATGGCTTTTGGAACCGATCCTGCATATAAAGGAACAATGGATTTTTTTCCAATGGCGGGGTGTCAGGACAGACATTTGGCACGATCACCATGTAGGCAGCATCCTGCACCAATTTACCGGCATTCCTATGATCGGGGTGGTAATCATTGGAGCGAAGGCCGAGCACAATATCTGCATTCCATTCCCGTATTTTCCGAATCACCTGGTGTCGCACTTCCAAGGTTGGCAACAATTCAGCATCGTGGTTGTCGAGTGTTTCGTATTCCATTATGCCAAACCTTTTGCCAGCCTCTGCCGCTTCAGCCCGCCGCCGATTACCCAGCGCTCCCCCACCCTGGCTTTGATGACCTGCATCACCGCTGGTCAAGGAAAGGAATTTTACAGCATGCCCCATTTCTGCGAACAGGGCAGCAGTCCCTCCAAATTTGGAATCACAATCATCAGGATGGGCGCCTATTGCAATGATTCTCAGTTGTTTCTGAGCGTTTAAAGTGAATCCAAGCAGCATTGCGAGGCCTATGGCAAATAATGTTTTTTGCATGATATATTTTTTAGGAAATAAGGGAGCAGGAAATAAATAAGGTGCCCGCTAAAGCGCTGTAATTTTTGAATAGGAAGAATTTTAAAAACCGCACATAGCCAAGCTGCGTAAGGATTTTTAAAGTTTTTCATATTCAAAAAAAACAAATTTGAATGGGTAGGTTATTTTTTTCCTGCTCCCTAACCAATCAAAAACAGCCCATGCTTTTAATGCATGGGGCTGTTATGTTTCACTTAAAATCAATACCCTGGATTCTGAACAAAGCTGGCGTTCAAATCCAATTCCCTTTGCGGGATGGCAAATAACAGTTTCCCGTTTGGAGATTTACCTTGGGCACTCATTACTGCGTCGGCGACGCCAAATCGCAGCAGGTCTGCCCAGCGGTGGTTTTCAAAAGCCAGTTCTATCCTTCTTTCCTGCAGGAGTTTTTCGGCAAACGAACCTGGCGTACTGGCATCAATATCAGCCAATCCTGCCCTGGCCCGAACCTGATTGATCAGGTCATAAGCTTCGCCGCCTTCACCGATTGCTTCTGCGAGCATCAAGAGTACATCAGCATATCTGAAAACAACCCAATTATTGGGGGCGTCGTCTTCGCTAAATGCGTTGGTGCTTCCATATTTAAGCATCCACCCTTCATTATCGACCGTTACCCCTTCAACAGAAGCAGCAAACCTGAGGTCTCCAGTTTCATATGCCTCGGTAAGATCCCTTTCAGGAATGTTGCGCAAGCCTCCAGTTACAGAAGCAGCAAGGTCGTCGTGGAATTGGTTGGTGAAACTATTGCCCTGGTCTCCAAAGCCTCCCTCAAATTCTACTTCAAAAATTGACTCCGAATTGTGCTCGTTATCTACCCCCCACAGATTTGCGTAGTCAGACACAAGGCTATATCCATAACCGAGGACCCTTCTTAAGGAGGCTTCCGCGCCTCCGTTATCTCCCATGGTCAACTGAACTTTAGCTAAGAGGGTAGCTGCGGCCCCTTTAGTAGCCCTGCCTAGGTCAGCGCTCCCATAACTCTGGGGCAGCGTGGATTCGGCCTTGCTCAAGTCGCCCACCAACTGGGTATAGACAGTGCCTGCACTTACCTGCTGGTGATCCTGTCCTTCGTCAACAGAAACGGTTTCGGTCAACACCAAAGGAATATTACCAAAAGCAACAGCCAAATGATAGTAATACAATGATCTTAGAAACAATGCTTCTGCCTTCAATTGCTCTCTTTGAGTACCATCCATGTCAATTCCATCAATCCTGCTAAGTACGATGTTCGCTCTGGAAATCCCCAGATAAGAAGCACTCCAAGCATCCTCAGTTATATCGCTGGTGGCAATGTCGTCGAACTCATCAAAGACGGTAATTTCTTCCGCCAAGCCTGTTTCATCCCAAAAAGTATTATCAGACCTAAGTTCTTGCAATACCCAATAACTCTGGTTGTAACAACCTGTCGATTTGAGGGTGTTGTAAATGGCATTTACCGCTACTTCCATGTCACTTGCAGTTTTATAAAATACGCCTGCATTCCTTTGGGACTCTGGAGACAGATCAGTGAAACCATCTGAACACGAAAACATGGTGGCAACCACGAATAATGATAAGATATATTTAAAATTCATTTTATTATATTTTTAGATTAGGGTGAAAATTAAAAGGAAGCATTAACGCCGAATGTGAATATCTTGGACAATGGATAAGCTCCATAATCCTCTCCCTGCACATTGACATTATCTTCAATATTGTTCACTTCTGGGTTGTATCCCAAATAATCTGTAATCGTAACCAGGTTCGTCCCTGAAAGTGTCACCCGCAATGACGAAAAGGTGTTGCCGAGTACGCTCCGTGGAAAGGCATAGGAAAGTGTCACATTGCGCAAGCGGATATAAGAAGCATCCTCCACCTGGTAACTAGATGGGCGATTGTTGCTGTTACCTGTTTGCCTATTGGCTCTTGGAATCTCTCCATTGCCAGGGTTCGATTCTGATTGCCACCTGTTGAGCCACTCACTGTAACTGTTGAAATTAGCTTCTCCATTACCCAAGTGCCTGCGGGTAAGGTTCAATACTTCTGAACCCTGAACCCCTTGAATAAGGAAACTAAAAGAGAAATTTTGATAGGAAAAGGTATTCGTAATTCCGAATGTATAATCTGGTAAATAATTTCCAATTACCGTTCGGTCGTCCGCGTTGATAACCCCGTCATTATTTACATCTACCCATTTAAAGTCACCGGGATGGGGCGTTGCAATTTCATCAACCGGGCCTGCATCGATCTCAGCTTGATTTTGGTAAATGCCATCGGTCTGGTAACCATAATAGCTTCCTATGGCTTCGCCGATTTGTGTGATATGGCGATTGCCGGCGCCTCCTGAACTAAGAATCGGATCGCCAGATGGGCCCAATTTGGTGACTTCATTATCGACTGTGGCAAAGTTTAGGCTAGTTTGCCATTTCAATTGGCCTGTTGTATTCCTGCTTGTTATCGCCAGTTCGATACCCTTGTTAACTACCTCTCCGATGTTGGTAAGTGCATTTGTGAATCCCAATGCAGAAGGTATCTGCACTGCAAGCAGAAGATCTGTGGTTGTTGCATTGTAGTATTCTACCGTTCCATAGATCCGGTCAGCTAAAAATCCAAAATCCAATCCTATATTATAGGAGCTGGTTTTTTCCCAGCTAAGATCCTGGTTGCTGATCGTAATCGGAGCAATCCCATTTACCAATGAACCACCAAACGTTGTATTGGCCTGATCCAACAATCCTATAGATGCATAGTTGGGTATTAGGAAGTTTCCAGTTTTTCCCCAGCTGGCCCTCAATTTCAAGTCACTCAACCAATCTGTAGATATATCATTGGATATTCTATATCCTACAGAAGCAGATGGGAAAATACCTGTTTTATTTCCGGATCCAAACCTTGAAGATTTATCGGCCCTGATGGTAGCAGTTGCCAAAAAACGGTCATTATAGTCATAGTTTACTCTCGCCAACATGGAGACAAGCGACCATTCTTCCTGTACGGCAGTACCTTGTACTACTTGACCACCGCTAACCGTGGATACTAAATCATCAGGGAAATTATCTGCGATGATAGTATTTACATCTATGCTTTCTTTTTGAGCGGTATATCCAGCTACAGCATTAATGGAATGTTCTGAATTAATGGTCGTTGTGTAGGACAGCGTTTGCTCCGCCAGCCAGCTTACGCTTTCAGATGAACTGGATTGCCCATAAGGTTCTCCCGTTGCTGCCGTCCTGTACAGGAGGCTATTTTTCCGGAATAAATTCCGCTTGTAATTATTTAAATCAGCACCAAGGAATGATTTGAAAGTCAACCCCTCGATCAAATCTAATGAAGCATAAACATTGCCCATTGTCCTGAACTGATTCAACTGATCATCAACTCCTTCAATAATCGCAAAAGGATTACTCGCCGAAGTCATGGACGAACCTTCCCCATCACTGGTCAGGAGGTAACTCTGATTGTCCAACTGGTTGGGCGTGCCATCAGCATTATATGGTAAAACAGTAGGTGAGTGGACAATGCCGGAATAGACAATGCCAGGAGGTCTTGCAAAATAAGGAGAGCCAGCTGGTTTTTTATCAGAACTTGTATAAGAGGGGCTTAGATTTAAACCGATCCTTAACCTGCTGTTCACATCTGCCTCCAAATTCATTCGAACGCTATAACGATTGAAATCTGATCCTTCAATAATCCCATCCTGGCTATAGTAGTTGGCTGCTACGTAATAACCAATATTTTCAGCTCCACCTGAAACGGATATGTTATGGCTTTGAACAGCTGCACTCTGGAACATTTCATCTTGCCAATCGGTATCTGTTCCATCAGGATTTTGAATATCATCTGCTATACGCCAAGCGCCATTGGTTCTTACAGAGTTAGGGTCGCTGGCGCTGGCTCCTGGATTATTCTGGAGATAGGCAGTATTGGTTGCCTCCAGGTTGTATGCGATGAATTCTTCCGCATTCATCAAATCTATCTTGTTTGCCACAGATTGAGCACCAACATATGCGTCATAAGAAACCTTTGGCGCTCCTTTACGGCTCCCTTTTTTGGTCGTAATCAAAATAACACCATTCGAACCCCTTGATCCATAGATAGATGCTGCGGACGCATCTTTTAATACCTGAATGGATTCAATGTCATTCGGATTTAATGTGGCAAGCGGGTTCTGGGTAGGCGGCCGAAACCTTCCAGCCCCACGTCTGAAATTATCCCCTTGGACGCCGAGGTCAACGTTTTTGGAAATGGGGAAACCATCGATTACGTACAGTGGCTCATTGCCAGCGGAAATCGATCCCAATCCCCTTACACGAATTGTTGGTCCTGCCCCTGGTTCTCCAGATGTTTCAGATACCTGTACGCCGGCCAATTGACCTTGTATTGCATTTTCAAAACTTGTGACCGGAATGTCTTTAATTTGGCCAGCAGAAAGGGTGGCAACCGAACCAGTAATGTCCCGTTTTTGCTGCCTTCCATAACCAACGACTACGACCTCTTCTAATGCTGTCCCTAAACTTAAATTCACGTCGATTACGGCCCTTCCATTTACTGGCTCTTCCCAAGTTTGGAATCCAGTATAGGAAAAGACCAAAGTCGCATTTTCATCTGCCGAAATACTGTAACTCCCATCAACCTCTGTAACCGTCCCGACGCTAGTTCCTTTGATGACAATATTGACACCTATTAAAGCTTCTCCTTCATCAGAGCGAACGACGCCAGTAATGGTCTGTTCTTCTTTCAACTCGATTACAGCAGCTACAATTTTCGAGAGCTGTATGTCATCTGATTTGGTTTTTGGCTGTACTTTAAAAGTGCCGTTTTGCTGTAGCCTTTCTATTTGCTTAAACTTCTTGATGACCTTTTTAGAATCCTTTTTTGCTTTTCTGGTATTTTCATATACCACAAAGTACTTGTCATTAAAAGAGTCATAAGTCAAGTTCGTTTTAACCATTAATCGGTTGATGGCTTGAGCCAAGGTTTCTTTTTCTTTAAATTCAAAATCAACATTTATCTTCTCTAACAATGTCGCTTCGTAAGAAAAGAAAACCTGGTACCTGATACTGATTTCATCGAGTATTTCAATGAGTGGTGAGGACTTTACTACTTTTTCAAAAGAATCAGTAGAATTTGCCTGAGTGGGAAATGCACTAAACCCCATGATAATTATTATCATAATTAAAAGGGGAGAAGCAGTCGGGTTAAGCCTTTTTTTGTACATATTTTTGCATTTTAAATAATTAGGTAATTAGCAAATTCCGGAATGATGTATCCATGTAATTCCGGGTTTATTATTTCACAATAAGTTGGTTGTTATTCAGGGTTATAATGTCCACTTTCATGGATTTTTCCAGAATCGGAATCACGATCTTTAATTCTTCCATTGGCACTGCCACCGTAAATTCCTTTGAATAGATTGCCGCATTTTCTACCTTAAATTCTACTCCATAGATTTCTTCCAATTTTTTCAGAATTGTAAAAGCATATTCCTTGGTAAAAAAAATCACCCCATCTTTCCATGAGTTAGGAGCTGGGGTTTCCGTCTTAACGCGTCGGTGACGTGCAGTGATTTTTTCCTTTTTGGCCGAGTAGGCAACAAAATCTCCAGGCTCCATTAAAGTTGCTTCTTCATTGTACTCCAATTTAATTTTGCCTTCTTCGAGATAAACTTCCGTTGCTTCCCCTCTCGTGTGAACGTTAAATGCAGTCCCAAGTACCTCTACTTCCAAGTCATCTGTAACAACGGTGAACTTGGCGCCGGTTGCTGGTTTTTTGGTAACAGTGAAAAATGCTTCACCTTGCAAAAACACCTGCCTGTCACTAACCTCTACCCAATTTTTTTTCATATATAGTTTTGAATTAGCATTTAGTTGCACTATGGAGCCATCGGGCAGTTCTATGGTTTTCCATTCGCCATAAGTGGTGGTATAAGTGATTTTTCCGTTCATGGCACTGAACCAAAACCAACTTAGTGCACCCAATATCAATACAAGAGAGGCGGCCATTGCCAGACGACCAAAAAGCTTTGGCTTTTTATGTTTGTCCGAACACTGCTCGCTTGTTGTGCTGCTGAGGACAGGTTTTTCATTATCGAGATCTAAGGTGTTCAAGGAAGTCCGGTCAAGAACCCCTTGAAGTCCGGTATTTAATTTTTGGCTCCCGATTTCTGTTTGGTCAAAGTATTCTTTTGTTCCCAACATAAATGCCCTAGCTTCCTTAATCACTTTTTGTTTTTCGGGATAAATCCTTAAAAATAATCCCCAGAATTCATCCTGCTTTTTAGAAGGAAACAATACCCAATTCCTAAACTGGGTATCATTAATAAAATCCTCAAACTCGAAATTCTTGTAGGCGTCAATATTTGTCATTCTTATCGTTCTATTCTTTGTTGATGGATTAATGGAGGGTTTAAATTGAAATCAATTTTTGCTCCCTAAGGAATGAGGTTTAAATAAAGCATAGTTGTACATTTTATTTAGAACTCATTCCTAATACTGCATCATAATATATTAGTGCTGTTAGCACTTGGAATGCCAACAGCACTTAGAAAGCAGTTAAGTATACTACCAGATTACCGAGACGGGGTTTTGTAACCCAAATCAGCAATTTATTTTATGGAAATATTGAGAACGGCTTAAAAAAATGTTTGGAGGAGGGTTGGTCCAAGGAAATAGGGAAGAGAAAATGAAGGAAGGCAAACCCGTAATTCAGGAGCAAAAAGCTACCAAGCTAAGCCATAGAATAAAAGACAATTTTTCCATTTCGCTCAACCTCCGAATCCGTTTTACGGCGCGGGAAACATAGTTGCGGATTACCTGCTTGCTGGTGGAATGGACTGCCGCTATTTCTTCATAGCTCAGCCCTTGGTAGTATCGGAGGTAGATAATTTCCTTTTGGTGAGTGGGTAATTCGTCCAACTTCTTTTTTACCCAATTTTTGTTGAACTCCTGGTTTTCGGTCTCAATCAATTTATGCTCAATGCCCTTTTCGTAAGAGTGGGGGCTATCGGTATTAGAAAATTGATAGAGGAGTGTTTTAGAATAATTATTTTTCCTTTTAAACGCTATTAAATTATTTTTAAGGGATTGAAAAAGGTAAATTTCAAAGTCAATTACCCTCTTTAATTTTTGTGGATTTTTCAATATCCAAACAAAAAGATCTTGAATAACATCTTCCACCGTTCCGGCTTCGGGGAGAATAATGTTTCCATACCGAAACAACTTATTATAATACATCCGATATATAGCAGAAAAAGCAGCTAAATCTCCCTCTGTCATTCTGGAAACCAGTAAGTTCAACTCCTGCTGTCGATTTTTGCATTTACCTTTCATTTTGCAAAATGGTTTGACGTTAACGAAGGTAAGTAGTTGGGTTTAAATTTATTTGTAAAAGAATGTTATCTGACTACTCAGCAAGCAATTATTTCGTAATAGTTCGCAAGATCAAAATTTTTTAACCTTTTTCACAATAATTCGATTTATTATTCTACCTGTGGGCTGATAATCTTGTAAAGGGTATATGGCCTTTCCCCCTTGAACAGGTGAAACCTGTACTGTGCCATTTTAGGCTTTGTGCATTTGCAAAATCACTTGTCCATTAAATGAAAACGAGCCTTACCCAATAACCCCTTCAACCTGCTTCTTCAAAAACGGGAGCACTTCTTCACCATACCAGGGGTTCTTCTTTTCCCAAATCTGATTTCTCGGCGACGGGTGCGGAAGCGGCAGGTATTTAGGAACATATTCCTTCCAGTTCCGAACCGTTTCAGTCAAGTTCTTTTTTCTTTTATCTCCCAAATATTTAGCCTGGGCATATTGTCCGAACAACAAAGTCAATTGAATATGAGGCATCATATTTATCAAGACTTCATGCCATTTTGGTGCGCACTCAGGCCGTGGCGGCAAATCACCAGACTTTCCAGTGCCGGGAAAACAAAAGCCCATGGGAAGTAGCGAAAATATTCTGGAATCGTAAAAAGTGTCGTGGCCCACGCCTAACCAACCCCTCAACCGCCTGCCACTTGCATCATCCCATGGAATGCCAGAGTCGTGTACCTTCCGGCCTGGGGCTTGCCCAATAATGAGGATTTTAGCCTTTGGATGAACTGTAAAAACAGGGTTCGTCCCGTGCGGAAGATGTGTTTCACAAATATTGCAAGATTGTGCCTTTTGTATAATTGTCATTTTTAGGCCATTGTTTATTTCCACTATGAGATAATAGAGGTTTAGACATTAGACACTGATGGTCTGGGAAACAAGATTCTACAGCTTTTATTTGAAACCGTCTGCATCTAAATTATGCAAAGAGTCCATTCATCCACTAGGAGTCTAATATCTATTGTCAAAATGTCTAAAGTCTTAAAGAAGAATTAGGTGAAATAACTAAAAAAAGCAGACATTTAGCCTTATGAAGCAAACTCTCATTTTTTTAAATCAACAATCATATGGACAAGACGAAAGAGAACTCCCGTCGTAAATTCATCAGAAAAGCAGTGACCAGTTCGGCAGCAATTGCAGGATTGCCTTATATCCTGACTGCCAAGGACCAGGCAATCCACCTTAAGAGAGAACACAAAAAAACAAGCTGGAACGACCACATCCAAATCGCCGTGATTGGTGCGGGCGGCATGGGGGTCGCCGACTCTACAACAGCACTTAGCGTACAGGGCGTAAAAATGGTGGCGGCCTGCGATCTTTATACCGGCAGGTTGAATGCAACCAAAGATATGTGGGGGAAGGATATTTTCACCACGCGTGATTATCGCGAAATACTGGAAAGGAGCGATGTCGATGCCGTTATTATTGGCACCCCCGACCATTGGCACCGACAGATTTCAGTAGATGCACTCCGAAAAGGGAAAGGTGCTTATTGTGAGAAACCAATGGTACACCAGATCGAAGAAGGCACCGCTGTTGTGAAAGCGCAGCAAGAAACAGGTAAAACCTTCCAGGTTGGCAGTCAGGGACTTAGCTCTGTCGGAAACGAAAAAGCAAAAGAACTTTACGAAGCCGGAGCTATCGGGCAACTGATATATGCCGAAGGCTTTTGGGCGAGGAATTCCCCCACAGGTGCCTGGCAATACCCCATCCCCACCGATGCCTCACCCAAAACGGTTGACTGGGACAGGTACACCAGCAACACCACCAAGCGCGATTGGGATCCACTCCGCTTTTTCCGCTGGCGTAACTACCGCGACTATGGCACCGGCGTTTCGGGCGACTTGTTTGTACACCTATTTTCGAGTTTGCATTTTGTAATAGGTTCAAATGGTCCCAACAAAGTAATGGCCACTGGCGGTTTGCGGTATTGGAAAGATGGCCGTGAAGTCCCTGACGTACTGCTCGGCATGTTCGATTATCCAGAAGCAAAAAACCACCCGGCTTTTAACCTCTCGCTTCGAGTAAATTTTGTGGACGGAACTTCTGGCACAACCTATTTGCGCCTTGTAGGCAGCGAGGGTGCCATGGACGTGACCTGGGAAGATGTTTACCTACGCAACAACCTGGTCAGCGAACCATTGGATGCATTCCTCCAGAACAAAGGCAAAGACTCCCATCAATTATTGGGTACTCGAAAGAAAATGTTGCCACCAAAAGAAGTGCATTACACAGTTCAAAAAGGCTACAAGGGCGCACATTTTGATCATTTCACCAATTTTTTTGGTGGTGTTCGAAATGGCGATTCTGTTGTAGAAGATGCCGTATTCGGATATCGGGCCGCCGCCCCTGCCCTGCTTTGCAATGACAGCTATTTTGACGAAAAAATCATGCGCTGGGATCCGATAAACATGAAAGTATTGTGATAATAATTAATCCAAGTTGCGATGAATACAGATCAAGATTAAAGGGTCTATTGGTTTAAGGTGTTTTGGTCTTTCGGAGCGTCTTTATACCAATAAACCATAAACCGATAGACCGGTTTCCTTTTCAGATATGGATTCATCGCAACTTTAGGCAGATTAAACTATTACCAACAGTTCATTAAAAAATTCAAAATGAAATACGCCAACTACTTTTTATTATTGTTCCTCTTTTTGGCTAGTTGCCAAAACAATACACCACCAGCAACAGAAGAACCAGAAGCCACTCCCCCACCCGCCGAGAACACTTTGACTGAGGAAGAAAAGGCTGCTGGCTGGGAACTGCTTTTCAATGGCCAAAATACTGAAAAATGGCGCGGCTACAATCGTGATGAGTTCCCAACCTTGGGCTGGAGAGTCGATGACGGAACAATAGTAGTCGAGAAATCCGGAACAGAAGAAGAAGGTTTTGGGGGCGACATCGTCACTAAGGAAACCTTTGAAAATTATGAGTTAACCTTAGAATATTTGCTATCAGACACTGCAAATAGCGGCATCCTTTATCGAGTCAAAGAAGTCGCTGATACACCTATCTGGTACAATGCACCTGAATATCAAATACTCGACAATGCCACTTATGCCACGATGGGTGTTTCCAATGTTCATTTTGCAGCAGCCAATTATGACATTCACCCTGCTGAGACAGATCACACCAAGCCAGTCGGCGAATGGAACCTTGCGCGTATTTTACTGAAGAACAACCATGTTGAACATTGGCTCAATGGTAAGATGGTCATTGCATACGATTTGGAAACGCCTGAATGGGAAGCACTGGTAGCGAAAAGCAAATTTGCTGAATACCCTGATTATGGCAGGCACCACAATGGCGCTATCGGATTGCAGGATCATGGGCACAAAGTGCAGTTCAGGAATATCAAGATTAGAAGGCTTTGATTGTATTGCGAATCCCCAGATTCGCCCATTGCCAAGCTAAACAAGCAGCGTATCTGGGGATTCGCTGTACATTTTCAGAATAGTCTAAAGTCTGCTAATGCTTCATTGAATATTTATTTTCTTAGAAAGAAAATTACAAATGAGTAAATCATTGCCTTTCCTCCATTCATTTGTTAAATTCTCAACATTCATTTCCCTTTTCATTGCAATATGGTCAGGCTGCTCAGCGTCTGACCACCAGAAACCCAACATCGTTTTGCTTTTTTGCGACGACCTGGGTTATGGCGACATTGGCACTTTCGGTCACCCTACTATCCGAACCCCTAACTTGGATAGAATGGCGGCGGAAGGGGTGAAATTCACTAACTTTTACTCTGGTTCACCAGCCTGTACCGCCAGCCGCTATGCTTTACTGACGGGTCGTTATCCTGTGCATTCTGGGTTTAGTTGGGTGCTCTATCCAAATTCACAGAGGGGCATACATCCAAAGGAAACCACTTTAGCGGAAGGCATGAAAAAGGCAGGATATGCCACAGGTTGTTTCGGAAAATGGCATTTGGGAACCACAAAAAAAGAATTCCTTCCCCTGCAAAATGGCTTTGATGAATACCTCGGGCTACCCTACTCCAATGACATGCTGCCTCCAAATCACCCTGACATCGCATTATTAGATGGAAATGACACTTTAGAAGTTAACCCTGACCAAAGCACGTTGACACGACGCTATACGGAACGGGCAATTTCATTTATCAAAAAAAACAAAGCGCAGCCTTTTTTCTGCTATTTGCCCTTTGCCATGCCCCACATCCCCTTGCACCCAGGAACCAGATTCCAGGGCATTTCTACCAGGGGCAATTATGGAGATGTTGTGGAGGAAATTGACTGGAGCCTGGGCGAAATACTCAAAACATTGAAAGCCAATGGGCTTGCTGAAAACACCCTTGTGTTTTTCACCAGCGACAATGGCCCTTGGATCATCAAAAATGAATTGGGCGGTTCGTCCGGTCTGCTCCGAGATGGCAAAGGCAGTACATGGGAAGGAGGAATGCGGGTGCCGGGTATCGCCTATTTTGCAGGCAAAACTACAGCGGGCAAAGTTGTACAATCCCCTGCCAGCACGCTTGATCTTTATACCAGTTTTTTGAAAATGGCAGGGTATGAATTTGCCGAAGGACACCAAAAAAACGGACAAGATATCAGCAACCTTATTTTTGGAAAAACGGACAACAAAGCAGATCGGCCATTTTTTTATTATGGACCAAATCAGCTCCACGCTGTCCGAAAAGGGAAATGGAAACTGCACGTCAAGACCAACAGCCAGACTGGAAATGATTACTTCAATGGAAAAATACCCTTGCTTTTCAATTTGGATTCCGATCCCTCTGAACAATATGACCTCACAGAGGCACATCCTGAAATTGTTTCCGATCTTTTGTCAGAGATTGAGAAACAGTTTGAATTTGTGGAAAAACATCCCGATTTTTACCAATAAGTAGGTGAACTCAAATAATCGACACTTTTGGCGGCCTCTTTTTCCGCCATACTTTGTTAAAAAAAATGACCGTAGCTATGGCTATGCTAATTTTTTTTGCCTTGTCTGACGAAAAAACCTGCCTGCCGGTAGGCA
>JAJCYI010000087.1 GCA_029263015.1 Saprospiraceae bacterium
CGTTTTTGCCAGCGCTTTCCGGTTCGACAGGGCATTGCCAAAACGCACATAAACATATCCGATCACAAATGAAAGGATGGCAGTCAGCACCAATTGCAATAGGAAAGACAGCAAGTTGATAGGCTGGTCCGTTGCCCCAAATAGATTTTGTATAAAGTCGAGTTCTGGATTCATCGGGTGGCGTAAAGTATGGTGTTAATTCTGTCCGGGTATTTATGAACAGTAGGTTTTAATAGTTTGCAAATGTCTGAAAAATATGGGGTAGGGGGGCTTTCTTATGAAAGTTTGTTTAGCCAAAATATTTGGACATTCAACTTATTAGAAACACAAAATGCACAAAAGAAACACAAAAGAAGGGTAGTTTATGACTGTCTTTATTTCTTTTGTGGTTATACATTAAAATATTTTATTTGGAGCAGCTTTTTAGTTTCAAATTGATTAACCAACCTAAAATGAGCCTTACTGTAAATACCATTTTCAACAACCAATCATACATTGCAGACCTCTCAGCGCCCATTGATATTTCCATCCCCCTCAAAGAAGGGACGGACACGGTCAATTGCTTTTATGCCCCGCCAATGCAGGTCGAGCCAGTAATTGCTGGCGACTTCGTTGGCTCAACGGCACAAGGCGGGCCAGTCAATTTTTTCAATATCAAACTCAATCCTCATGGCAACGGTACACATACAGAATGCGTCGGCCACATTGCAAGGCCAGAAGATTTCAATACGGAACGGCCATTCCCTTTTACCATCAACCAATGCTTGACAAAGTTTCATTTCTTCGCTAAATTGGGCACACTGTTTCCAATCAAGCAACCCTCCAATGGCGACAGGGTCATTTTACCTGTTCAGGTCAAAGAAATAATCAAACCCGGAGAAGCAGAAGCCCTCATCCTCCGCACTATGCCAAATAACAGGCATAAATTGAGGATGAAATATTCGGGCACCAACCCACCATACCTCCACCATGAAGCGGTGGCGTATTTGGTTGAGTGTGGTGTCCAGCATCTTCTGCTCGACCTTCCCTCTGTTGACCGGGAAGAAGATGGCGGGAAGCTTTTGTCGCACAAAGCCTTTTGGCAGTACGATGAAATGAAAACCCTTAAAGAGGGCGCTGGCCGACAAAACTGTACGATTACTGAACTGATTTATGTGCCCAATGAGATCAAAGACGGCCCATATTTGTTAAACCTCCAAATCACCAGTTTGGAAATAGATGCAAGCCCCAGCAAGCCGGTGATTTATAGATTGATGATTGATGATTTATAATTGCTGTTTTGCAAATAAGTGCGGTATAAATCATCAATCAAAAATCATCGTTCAAGAAAATGAACCCATCTCGATCCACATCTTATTCCAATGTTTACAGGGAGTTTCGGGCGATTGAAGCTTCGGAATGGCGGACGATTATCCGGTTCTATGAGGAATTTGAACCAACAATGGACGGGTTGGATTTTCAGGAATATTTTGAAATGTTGCTGGCTTATGCCAAAGCATTGTTTGAAATCGGGGCATTTGAAAAACATATTGCAATGGCAGATAAGGTCATTGAAGTTTCGATGATGAACAATGTCAAGTTTTTCAACGGCGAGGATGTTTTCCAAACCACCCTTTTCAAAAAAGCAGCCTCCAACTATCAGCTACACAAATTTGAAAACTGCGACTACATATTGCGGGAGCTGCTCCGAATTGATCCCTACCATAACGATGGGGCTATGTTTTTAAGAAAATGCCTGCGTAAGATCAAGTCTTCTTTTATTCGACAAACCAGGGGCATCACCATATCACTGATCCTTCTGAGTGCTATCATAGTTTGTATTGAAGTGGTCGTTATTCGTAGCCTATATCCTGAATATTCAGATTTGGTTAAAACGATGCGTAATGCTATTTTGCTAACATCATTTATTGTGCTGGTTGGAGGAGATGTCTTCCACCGCTTGCGGTGTAGCAGGGAAGTGGACAATTTTGTCGAGCATTTGAAAAAAAGGAAAAAGAGAGAGAGGACAGCGGACGGTTGACAGTTCGATAAATTTCAAGTGTTACCTATTTTGAGTTGTTAAACAATTGAAGTACAACACTTTATGCAATTGAATTTTAAAATTCCATAACTTCTTTGGTGAAATAGAACTCCGTACACCGTACACCGTCTATCGTCCACCGTTCATCATCCTCCCCATCCCAATGATTGCCTGCTGATTTTCCGGATTGATTCTCAAGACCCTTTCAAGCAATTCCTTTGCTTCCTTTTTCTTTTTTTTGAGCAGTAAGATTGCAGCTTTGTTCACCAATGCCTGTTCGTAGTCGGGGTCCAATGCAATCGCTTTGTCGTACCATTTTTCTCCTTCCTTAATATTTCCAGAAAGGACATATACAAAACCCAAGTTGCAAAGTGAGATGGGGCGTTTTGAATTTTCTGAAAGCACTTCTTCAAATAATTTTTTGGCTTCTTCCAATTTTTTTAAAGAGATCAAAACGATACCTTTTTTTTCTAAAAAATCGAGGTGTAAGGGAAGCTCATTTACAGCCGAATTGAAATAGGTAAATGCATTTTCGTAATCTCCATTTTGAAAAAATGCCTCACCGATTCGGTAAGAGGACCAAGCGCCAAGTGGTTGATTGTCAGCGATATTTACAGAAATTTCGATCAACTTGTCGAAATCTTGTCTCAGAAAATAATAATGAATCTGGACTGGCAGAAGTTGATCGGATTGGGCCTGAGAAAGCTGCAAATAATGCCATGCACTATCAAGCATGACCGGGGCAGCAAGGTATTTGTCGTGCATTGCCAAGTAGCCCCTCGCCATATCCAAAGGGGTCGGGTCGTCCTTTGTCAAAATCTCTATTCCGAGAAACGATTTTTTTTGAAACCGATCTGCTGTTTTTGGTTCGTGGACAGAAATAAAATGATCGGTTATCCTGATATGCGGGATGTCAATGCTGCCTGATTTGGGCATGTGGCAGGAAGCACAATCATCCCCATTTTCCTCCCTCTCTGAAATGGCTAAGGAACAAGTTTTTTGTAAATGACAATTTTTGCAAGCTTGATTGAACTGCTTTTTGGGTGTCACTTCGACACTGTGGTGAGGATGATGGCAAGTCAAACAGGTCAGTTCTTCTGTATTTTTAAAACATTTGCTTAACCGGAGTCGGTCGGCTTGCGACGCCATGATAAATTTATCGTGGCTATCCGTGAACCGGGGAAGGAAAACGTTGATCGTTTCGTTCAATTTCGTGCCTGGCTTGAAATCAAAAAAGGTCTTGCCCGGTTCTGTAACTGCGACCCCTTGCAGGTGACAGCGCTGACAGATATCCATTTGCAGATCACGCGGTAAGTCCCTGGGATTCACGATGGTGTAATCAATGGACAAGGAAGTATCGACTATGTTTCCCGCCAATTTTTCCTTTACATGAATTTCCCCTGGGCCATGACAGCGCTCGCATTCTATACCAGTGGGCATGTCCGAAAATTTATTCAGGGATCCTTTGATTTGTTTTGGAAAATGGTTGTGGCAAGTGATGCACTCCTCTGTGAGCCAGCGGTCGAACCGACTGTTGTTTTCCCGGAATCCTGGCGCCAAATCCCATCTCTTTTCCTGAGTGTACCAGGTGACAGGGGCTTGATATACATACCCATTAATGTCGATGATGTGGGAATTGGTGTGCTGACCAGAACCAACAATGTAATCAACCTTTTCCAATCTTTTATGGGTAGTATCGTCATTTTCCAGACGGTATTCCAGCACGTAAAATGTGGTGTCATTCTTTAGGAATGGATAATAGTAAAGGTTGTTCAAAGTATCATAAATCACTGCATGATCACCAAATTGGGCATCTGATTTTTCGCGGACGGCATGACGGAACGATTGTCCCATACCTGTTTGGATAAACGTTTCATAAACATTATTGTGGCAGGAGCGGCAGGTGGCCATGCCTACGTACTGGACATTATCTTCGAGGTTGAGGTAGGGTGTAGTTAAAGTATCGTTTGTGTTGTTGTTGCAAAAGCTAAAGAGCCATATTGTAAGTATGAAAAAAAAGAGAATGTATATGTGTTTTAATCTAAATCGCATTGCAAGAGAAGGACAATGATAAGAAGTGTTAGGTTGAATAGTCTTGTTTATAAATAAGATTTGAGGATATGATATTTAGATTTTTTTGTCTGTTGGCGTATTTTTTTGAGTGCATAGCCTCAGTTATGGACGAAAAAAAATGCAACTGACAGGTAGAAAAAGATTATTTCATATTCCAAATTCTTATTTGTGAACAAGACTAATAGCCATGCTTTTTTGCCCTTCGTTCCTTTCCCGCCAAACCAAAATGTACTTTTGCCAAAATAAACATACCATGCCTACCACTCCAAATAAATGGATTACCCTTGAAACTGGGGAAACCATCGATCTCAAATTGTTCAAAGCCCGATTTGATAAGGTCCGGAATCCAAAAAACGGTGCTAATTTGGAAATAACGATGCTGACTGGCAACGACTCTGTCAATGTATTTGCCATTACAAAGGAAAAAAAAGTGGTATTGATCGACCAGTACCGGTTTGGAATAGAAAGCTATATCCTCGAACTACCGGGCGGAATAGTCGATGACGGCGAAGACCACCAGCAGGCTGCGAAAAGGGAATTGATAGAAGAAACCGGGTATACGGCCAAAGAATGGCATTATGTGGGTTGCGTTGCTTCAAATCCTGTTTTTATGGATTCGTTTATCCACCATTATGTGGCAGTGGATGCAGAAAAGACGAGAGAAACTGAATTGGAAGAAGGGGAAGATATTTCGGTGCGGCAAATGTCTTTGGAGGAGGTTGGAAAGATGTTGTTTACGGGAGGGTTTTTACACCCACATACTGTGAGCGGTGTGTTGCGGGGAGTGGAAATGATGAAAGATGTATAGTAAAATAATCGAGCATATGGAATTTCAAAACGGTTGTATCCATTGGCAAAAGCTAAATACTAATGGCTAACGACCGTTACTAATTGAGCTTGTTTTCTACCTCGGTAATGACAGGAATATTCCAACCTTAAAATAAGGACTGATCTCGCTTTTATAATTGTATAATGCTGTCTGGCTATTGTCAGAAGCATAGGTGCCTGAACTCAACGGCATACTTGCGCCTACCTGTAAAGAAAACCCAATCAATGGCGTGAGCTGTTTTTGATAGCCCACTAACCCTCTGATATCTATTCTTTTATAAGTAGAATTGACGATGTTGCCGTCGGCCATTTGCCACTCGCCCAATGAATAATTGGCATTGCTGGCCTTTACGGCAAACGAAAGACGGGAGGTTTTGGTCAGGTCTTTTGAAACGGTGATGTTTTTCGGCAATAGGATTTCGAGTGCCCAATTTTTGGCGAAAGTTGTTTCATATTTGAAAACTGGCAACACCTTCAATTTTTGGTTGTAGGATAGGAAAGCACCAACGCCGATACTTCCTTTCGATAATTTTTTCTCGAACATACTGATATTGCGGAAACGTAAAGCATACTTGTTGAAGGACAAATTATCGGCGGAGTTGCTGCTTGCACTTAATACGTTAGTGAACCGAACCCGTTCGTTCAGGTCTCGCCATAAAATAAGGGAAACTTTTGATTGTTTTAGTTCAAGCGATTCGAATTTGTCATCTTCAATTGAATAAAATCCATTGAGGAATTCATTCTTATATTTAACCTCACCGATGATCTTTGTGTCCCCGTTTAATTTAATTGGAAATTTCAAGGCCACATTAACGTGATAATTAAGTTTCGTTTGTGGGGCGATCACCGATGGTGTTTGAGGAAGCGTCGTTGAGGTAGGAGCTGTTGTTGGTCGGACGTTGAATTCAAAAAAACGGGGGGCAGTAATATCCTGGCAATTTGATTTTTGGTTTATGCAAACCAAACTTGTGAAAATGCAAAAAAATAGGGGAAATTTTAGTTGAAACCTGCCTTTGCAATTTTTTGCAATTGCGCTTTTTTCATGGGCAGTTTTAATTAACATAAGCTTTAGAGGTTGTTAGGAATGAAGGTTCCGGCGAAAAACCGCCACTTTTTTGATGATACCTGCCTGCCGGCAGGCAGGCTGTGTTAAAAATTTGGTCAAATAGAGCCACTATACCCTCACTTTTTTGCCTCGTCTCATTAAAAAATTGTCAATTTTTCACTCGAAACCTACATTCCTAACAACCTCTTAGATTTGGGTATTTGATTACAAGACAATTTGAATCATGCGTTCCCTAAGCCCGCGAGTGGGCAATAACAAAATGATAAGTAAAAACGATTTAATAAGTTGTGCCATAATGCGACGGAGTTTTTTGTTCTAAAGAATTCAAAAAATCGTTGCATAGCCGTAGCTACGAGACTGTTTTTTGAGTTTTTTAGAAGGAAAAAGAACAAGTATAATGGAACAAGTTATTGAATCGTTTTTACTAAGGGAAAAATGATGTTTTTTATTTTTCAAAGAGGTGGGAAAAACTGTTTGTTTGTTTGATAGATTCCATTGCTGAAAGGATCGACAGTTTCTCAGACGTTTATTATCAAAATTTATTATCCAAAACGAGTAAGGTTGGTAAAAAAAGGTACTTACAGTAATAAATTTTTCAACCAGTCCATTTTCTACCTTTGCATTCCTGAAAAAGTTCGATTTGGGCTTTTCCTGAAACTCAAAATTCTCAAACTCAAAACTCTAACCACAACTATGTCAAAAACTCTCATCATCGGTGCAGGTGGAGTCGGTCGTGTCACTACTTTCAAATGTGCCCAGCATCCTGGTGTTTTTTCTGAAATACTATTGGCCAGCCGTACCAAAAGCAAGTGCGACATAATCGCCAAAGATGCTATTGCAGCGACTGGCCACCAGCACATTTCCACTGCTGCCATTGACGCCGAAGATGTTCCGGCCTTAATAAAACTTATTCGTTCTTTCCAGCCAAAAATGGTGATCAACGTGGCATTGCCTTATCAGGATTTGACAATGATGGATGCCTGCCTCGAAACGGGGACACACTACCTTGATACCGCCAATTATGAGCCAAAGGAGGAAGCGAAATTTGAATACAGTTGGCAATGGGCTTACCAGGGTCGATTCAAGGAAGCTGGTTTGATAGCAGTGCTGGGCTGTGGGTTCGACCCTGGCGTGACCGGTGTGTTCACGGCACGTGCCGCCAAGCATCATTTCGATGAAATGCATTACCTCGATATAGTGGACTGCAATGCTGGAGACCACGGTAAGGCATTCGCCACTAACTTCAACCCTGAGATCAATATTAGAGAGATCACTCAGAAAGGGAAATATTGGGAAAATGGTCAATGGATAGAAACCAAGCCTTTTGAAATTGGCAAGAAGATCAACTATCCCGGTATCGGCGCTCGGCAATCGTACTTGCTCAACCATGAAGAGTTGGAGAGTCTGGTGAAAAACTATCCAACCATCAAGCGGGCCCGTTTTTGGATGACATTTGGTGAAGAATACCTGACCCACCTGCGCGTGATCCAAAATATCGGCATGGCAGGAATTGAACCAGTCATGTACCAGGGTATGGAAATTGTGCCGCTAAATTTCCTCAAAACCGTACTCCCCAACCCTGGCGATCTTGGTGAAAATTATACTGGCCAGACTTCTATCGGTTGTAGAATAAAAGGGGTCAAGGGTGGTAAGGAACGCACTTATTACATCTGGAATAACTGTAGTCACCAGGCCGCCTTTGATGAAACAGGCGCTCAAGGAGTCAGTTATACCACGGGCGTTCCCGCCATGACGGGCGCTATGATGGTGCTTACTGGGCAGTGGTCGGGCACAGGTGTTTTTAATGTGGAAGAGTTCGACCCAGATCCGTTTTTAAGAAAACTGCGCGCGAATGGGCTTGAATGGGAAGAGGAGTTTGGTTTGGATTTGGAGATGTAATTTTCAAACTAGTGACAAACTGTTATGGATTTATTATTGTTTTAGTAGTATTTTAGCAAAATTCAATTAAAAATTTACCATGAAAGCCAATACACTTTTTATATCATATAATCCATTACAGCCTGAGGAGCAAACACTTGCTATTCGCCTCCATTCTATTGGGGCTGTAAATGGGTTTAGAATGTTCCTTCCAGATAGATTTAATTCGGATAGAGTATTAGATATTGAAACAATGAGACGTATAGATGAATCGGATTATTTTATTCTTTTTTCGCTTAGCGAGACATTGAGCCCAATTGTACAAGATGAAATAAATTATGCTTGGAAAAAATTTAATGACAAAGATCGTATTGTTGTTATCTATAGAAGAGGAAAAGATAAGAGTTTACATCCCGAAGCATCTAAGCATTGTACTGAGATTTATTTTGACCCGATGAGTGAACAATTAGACACTGTAAGCCGTCGAATAATGAATGCCATATTTCATAAAGAGTATAAGATGCAAAAAGATTCTGAGGCGAAAAATGGCCTCTTAGCATTCCTAACTATTGGTTTAGGTTTATTAGCGTTGAATGAATTTGCAAAAGAATGAACAGGATTGCAGTAATAGACAATTCGGTATTGGTTTCATTTATTGATTCTGGACAAATTGACCTCCTACATCAAACACAATCAATTTTCCAATATTTACTTGTCCCAGAGAAGGTTCGCTCTGAATTTCTAAATGTCACATCTGAATACCTTCCGTTAAGAGAGCGCTTTGCTGATGCTTTCAATATTCCTAATAGTTTTTACAGGCTTTGCTCAACCTACGACCCAATTTTACTTGGAATTGCTCAGACCTTGGTTGATCCTGGAGAAGCCGAGGCAATTGCACAAGCTCGGAAAAGAAATGTGTATTTATTTTTTACTGATGACCAAGATTGCAGAGAGGTAATTGAAAAAGAATTTTCTTGGTTGCGAACAATGGGGACTAGTTCTTTGGTAGCAATGCTTGATTTAGCCGGTGTTTTGTCAAACGCACCTAAAGTGTGGAGGAATTTGCACAAAGTGTCAGGGTTTAAGCATCCCCAATTGAAAGTAGCAGTTACTAATGCTTTTTTTCTCTTGGGTATTAGACCTGATAAAAAATTATTTAGCGAAAAATCAAGTTGGAAACGCATATTTGGAGAACCACCAAAGAAGAAGGAAGGCCGTAGGGGTAAGTCCTAATTTATTATGGATTATTCTAAAAAAGCTTCATCTCATGCAACCACCTAAAATACTTGCCTTCGACGCCGACGACACCCTCTGGGTCAACGAACCCATTTTTACCAAAACACAGGAGCGATGTAAGTCCTTGTTGGAAAAATTTGTTGCTCCTGGAGTCATGGAGGAAAAACTGTATGAAACCGAAATAAAAAACCTGCGGCTATTTGGTTACGGTGTTAAAGGGTTTATGCTTTCCATGATCGAAACGGCCATCGAACTTTCGGAAGGTAAAATAGGTGGAAATGAAATCCAGCAAGTCATTGATATGGGTAAGGAAATGATTGAGCACCCGATTAATTTATTGCCAAACGTAAAAGAAACCATCGAGCAATTAAAGGGTAAATACGAAATGATGGTCATAACAAAAGGAGACTTGTTCGACCAGGAAAGTAAAATAGCCCGCTCTGGCCTGGCTGATTATTTTACGAAAATCGAAATCGTGAGCGAAAAAAATGTGGGAACTTATAGTGGTGTTTTTTCAAGAAACAATATTGATATTAAAGAAGTGTTGATGATTGGCAATTCGCTAAAATCGGATGTGCTGCCAATCTGTGAACTGGGCGGCCACGCCATTCATATTCCTTATCATACGACCTGGGTTCACGAAACTAT
Organism: Saprospiraceae bacterium; assembly: GCA_029263015.1. Classification (GTDB taxonomy): domain Bacteria; phylum Bacteroidota; class Bacteroidia; order Chitinophagales; family Saprospiraceae; genus UBA6168. Next base: position 9,750 of record JAJCYI010000087.1, read on the forward strand.
TTCAAGTCACCAGACCAATGGATTTGTTTATAAGGAATTAGCTGATATTGGCATGCTGCCGAATTATCTTAAAAGGTTAAAATAAGTGGTTTTTTGACAAATCTCGTGGTGTTTAATATTTATTTAACCACAGAGAACACAGGGGAGCACAGAGAGGATAAACCCCTGTGCTCTCCGTGTCCCCCGTGGTTAAACCCGTCCTCACAGTGGTTCTATATTGAAACCTAAGATTGCGACTTTTAAATCCCTCCTGATTTGTCAAAGAGCCGAATAAAACAAACAATGAATTACTGGAAGAAACTATCTCCCACACAAATTAAAGAAAGAGTGTTTAAGGCATTGGAAGAGAATGTCAATTATTATGATGAAAACGTGCTCGGCGTACCAGCTTCTCATCTTGACGGCAAAGTGTTTTACCAAGATGCTCCTTTTTTACAAGATGCTCCATTTATCTCCACGATGGTTCACAATCCAAACCATATCGGCTGCCATACATTGGGCCATTCGGAGAGTTTTTTTAAAGGGACACAGGAAATTGAAAGGGAAGTTATTGAGATTTGTGCGGTGGATATCCTCAAAGGGCAGCCTGGGCAGCACGATGGATATGTTGCCTCCGGCGGGACAGAAGCGAATATGCAGGCGATCTGGATTTACCGGAATTATTTTGTACAAAAATACAAGGCCCAACTGTCAGAAATTTGCATAATTACTTCCTCCGACGCTCATTACTCCATGAGCAAAGCAAGCAATGTTTTTAATATTAGCTACCAAAATATTCCTGTAAACGAGGAAAACCGGAAGGTGGAAAAAGAGATTCTTCAGGAGGAATTGGAAGCACTTAAAAAGGGAGGAAAGAAATATTTCATCGTGGTGGCAAATATGATGACCACGATGTTTGGCTCAGTCGATAATGTGTCTGTTTACACCGATACTTTGGAGGAATTGGGCTGCCATTATAAGTTGCATGTGGACGGTGCTTTTGGGGGTTTTTTCTATCCTTTTGCCAAAAATGAAAGCAAGCTTGATTTTTCAAATCCAAAAGTCTCGTCGGTTACACTCGATGCACATAAAATGGCGCAAGCACCTTATGGCACAGGTATTTTTCTGATTCGTAAAAATCATATAGAGTACGCTGTCACCAAAGAAGCAAGCTATGTGGAAGGTGAGGATTATACGCTTATTGGGAGTCGGTCGGGTGCGAATGCTGTGGCCATCTGGATGATCCTGGTGAGTTATGGCCCGTATGGCTGGAAAGAAAAAGTCTTTATTTTATTAAAACGCACAGAGTGGCTTTGCAAACAATTAGAGGAAATTGGAATTGAATTTTACAGCCATTCCAAATCCAATATAGTCACGATAAAAAGCAAATATGTGAAACCTGAAATAGCGAAAGAATTTGGACTTGTGCCAGATAATCACCATGCTCCAAAATGGTATAAAATAGTAATTATGGAGCACGTAAACATCGAAAACCTGATCCCGTTGATTGAAAAATTAAAAGCTTGACTGAATTGTCAAAATATAAAAATGTCCGTTCGCCTGCTTTTGTCCTTGATGAAACATTGCTCCGCAAAAACCTGAAACTCATTGCTCAAGTACAGGAGGATGCTGGCATTAAAATCATCCTTGCTTTGAAAGGTTTTGCCCTGTGGCAGGTCTTTCCGTTGGTGAAAAAATACCTGAGTGGGGCAACAGCAAGTTCACTAAATGAAGCGAGGTTGATCTATGAGGAAATGGGCTGTAAGGTGCATACATACGCAGTGGCTTATTTGCCCGATGAGGTGGAAGAAATAATGCAATATAGTTCGCATCTGGTTTTTAATTCAATTGGACAGTATGAGCGGTTCCGGAAGGAACGAAGTGCTGTTATCACTTCAAAGGCAAACAATACTGAAATATCTTTTGGCATACGCTGCAATCCTGAATTTTCTGAGGTCGAAATCGAATTGTACAATCCCACCGCTCCTGGCTCTCGCCTCGGCGAAGTAAGTTCTGCTTTCGCAAATGGCCTACCGGAAGGTGTCGAAGGTTTGCATTTTCATACCCTCTGTGAATCAACAAGTTACGATCTCGAAAAAACGTTGTCGGCTTTTGAGGAAAAATTTGGACACCTCATTCCGTTGGTAAAATGGGTGAACATGGGAGGTGGCCACTTGATGACGGGAAAGGATTATGACCTCGATCATTTGATTAAAATTTTAAAAAGATTCAAATCGAAATGGGGAGTGGATGTGATCCTCGAACCGGGCAGCGCCATTGCCTGGGAAACGGGTGTGCTCGTCTCCACTGTGCTCGACATTCACGAAAGTAGTGGCATAAAAACGGCTATTTTGGACATATCTTTTACCGCCCACATGCCAGATACTTTGGAGATGCCATACCGCCCGTGGATCACTGGTGCGACCGATCCGATTCCTGGCAAACCAACTTATCGCATGGGTGGTGTGAGCTGTCTCGCTGGTGATTACATGAGTGAATATTCTTTTGAAAAGGAATTACAAATCGGGGATCGGATTATTTTTGAGGATATGATCCATTATACCATCGTTAAAACGACCATGTTCAATGGTGTGCGCCATCCCGATATTTGCATATTAAAAGAAAATGGGGAATTGGAATTGGTGCGGCGATTTGGATATGAGGATTATAAAAGCAGCATGTCGTAAAAGATAAATAAATGACTTCAAGCGAAGCACTAAAACATATTACCAACTCAATTTTACCGACCTATGATGCTGGCGAGGCTGCGAGCATTGCCGCCATTGTTTTGGAAGATGGTTTTAATGTTAACCCTCAAAAAATAATTCAGGAAATAGTATTTGATGAAATTCAAGTTAATCAACTAAACGAAATAGTCAAACGCCTGCTTGCCCATGAGCCAGTTCAATATATATTAGGTAAAACAATTTTTTACGGACTTCCATTTAAAGTGAATCCCAATGTTCTGATCCCCCGCCAGGAGACTGAAGAATTGGTCGCCTGGATAATTGAAACATTAAATGATGGGCAAAAAGCAGGAAAACGAAATTATCGAATATTAGACATAGGGACAGGAAGTGGCTGTATTCCAATTGCTTTAAAAAAGAATAATGAGGAAGCTGAAATCCATGCTTTGGATGTTAGTAAAGGAGCGTTAAAAATTGCAATGGAAAATGCTGAATTAAATAATGTTGATATTGAATTCCATGAAGTGGATATTTTAAATGAAAATAATTGGAGTGATTTTTCAAATTTTGATTTAATCGTCAGTAATCCACCATATATAACTGAAAATGAAAAAGGCGTGATGCCTGAAAATGTGCTAAAGTTCGAACCACATTTAGCTCTATTTTCAGGAAACGAAGATGCCCTAATCTTTTACAAAAAAATAACAAAATTTGCTTTGGAGAAATTAAATAAAGATGGGTGGCTATTTTATGAAACCAATGAATTCAATGCAGAAGATGCAAGACAAATATTGATCGAAAACAGGTTCAATAAAATCGAAATAAAAAAAGATATAAATAAAAAAAACCGAATGCTTCGAGGTAAATTAATTTCTAATTTCCCTGCCTTGCCGGCCGGCCGGTAATTTCTAATTTCTAATTTCTAATTTCTAATTTTGCAATTATCAATTATCAATTATCAATCACCCTCCTCCCGCCTTTTTAGATTTTACATATCCGTTGTCCAATAAAATCTTTAGCACTTTATCGCGATGATTTCCCTGCAATAGGATTTCACCATTTTTCACCGAGCCACCAACACCGCATTTGTTTTTCAAAAGTTTACTTAATTCTTTCAGACTGTCGTCGTTGCCGACATATCCCGTAATTAAGGTGACTTCTTTTCCTTTTCTTTGTTTGCGGTCCAGCCATATTTTTAAAGACTGATTTGCAACAGGTAAATCCTCTTCCTGTTCATCTCCTTCAGGAGTAAATTCAAAATCGGGATTGGTTGAAAAAACAAATCCAAATTGGTCGTTTTTTTTGTTTTTGCTCATTTAAATTCTATTGGTAAACGGAAGTTGTACTTCCGGGAAAAGGCATAAGATAAGTACAACTTCCGGTTACAATCACTTCCCTTTAAATACAGGTTTTCTTTTTTCAATAAAAGCCTGCACTCCTTCGTGGTAATCTTCCGTTTCACTGGCTGCTATTTGGAGTTTGTTTTCCAGAGAAAGTTGATCCACTAAGTTATTGCTCAAAGAATAATTAAAAAGCCTTTTTGTGAGTGCCAAACCTTTGGTTGGCATGTTCGCTAAACGGAGAGCGAGCGCAATTGTTTTTTCCTCAAATTCATCAACGGAAAAAACCTTGTAGATCATGCCCATCTTTTCTGCGTTATCTGCTGATATTTTATCTCCGAGCATAGCCATAGCAGAGGCTTTCTGAAAACCGACCAACCGCGGCAAAAAGAAAGTTCCACCACTGTCTGGCACCAATCCGATGCTGCTGAAAGCTTGAATAAAACTTGCCTTTTCGTTGGCCACTACGATGTCGCAGGCCAAAGCAATGTTGGCTCCCGCACCTGCGGCTACGCCATTTACCGCAGCAATTACAGGCTTTTCCAATTGCCTGATTTTCAGAATGATTGGTTTATAATGCTCTTCCAGAATTTTGGTAAATCCTGGATGTAATTCAGGGGAAGTCACTTCCACCAAATCTTGTCCGGCACAAAATGCTTTGCCTGCTCCTGAAATCATGATAGCCCTGACAGCGGCATCAGCGGCACAATTATCCAATGCACTCTGAAAGGCGAGTGCCATTTCCCGGTTGAAACTATTATAGGAATTAGGTCGGTTGAGCGTGATTTTCCCGACCCCGGTTTCTTTGGTGAGTAGAATGGAATTCATTTTTTCGTGAGAATTGAATGGTGATTAGTTAAGTAGTGATTAGAGAATTAGTAAACAGTGATTAGAAGATGCACGGCACAAATGCTGATCATGAGTCGTTAATCACCGTTCACTTCAAACATTTAAAATAATCGAAAGGCTCTTTGCAATCTTCACATTGAAAGAGTGCTTTGCAGGCAGTCGAGCCAAATTGGCTGACCATTTTCGTATTCGTGGAACCGCAGTTTGTGCATTTTACAATTCGTTCTCCATCCAATAATGCCCGCTTATCCAATGAAGCGTCCAGTGGTGCAGCGATGCCATAGTCTTCCAGGGCTTTTCTGCCTTCTTCCGTAACCCAATCGGTAGTCCAGGCAGGTGATAATATACTTTTGACAGTTGCAATATATCCTGCATTTTTGAGGGTCATTTTTATTTCTGTGGATATGGTGTCCATCGCAGGGCAGCCAGAATAGGTAGGTGTTATTTTTATAAAAACATTTTTGTCATTAATTTCAATGTCCCGCACAATGCCCATATCCATAATTGAAAGCACGGGTATTTCTGGGTCGGAAACGCTGGTCAATAATTCTATTATTTTTTTCTTTACTGCCATGGAAGTTTTGAGTTAATGAGTTTTGAGTTAGCGAGTACTCAAAACTCAAAACTGTTCACCAAGTCATATTTGGGTAAGCTCGCTGCATATACTGCAAGTCCGCCAAAATAAAACCAAGGTGCTCAGAATGTATTCCTTTTTTACCGCCAGATTGAGAAAATATATTTTCGGGAACATTTAATATAGCGTCCTTTAATAAACCAGAAATATTTTCAAAATAACGAATTCTTATTACATTTAAATCAGCCCCGGTGCCATTCTCTTTCATTTCTTTTTCCAATTCTGTTTCTTCTGTTAATTCATTTAAATATGGAAACAAGTAATCCACAGCAACCTGCATTCTTTCATGGCTTGTTTCCGTCCCGTCCCCGAGCCGTTTCACCCATTCAGAAGAAAATCGGTGATGGTATTTAACTTCTTTTAGCGACTTGTTGGCTATGGCTGAAATTTGTTCATCTTTGCTTTTACATAATTGCTCCAGCAATAAAATATGATAGGCATCAAAAAAATACTGACGAGCAATAACATGCGCAAAGTCAGTATTTGGCTGCTCAACCAATAAGGCACATTTATACTCGTGTTCAAACCGCATAAATGCAACTTCGTCCTCGGTTTTTTCTTCGCCTTTCATTTCAGCAGCATATTGGAAATAATTTCGAACCTGACCAAATAAATCCAATGACAAATTGGTCAAAGCAATATCCGTTTCCAAACTCGGGCCATGTCCACATAATTCAGAAAGCCGATGACCAAGGATCAGGGCGTTGTCGCCGAGCATCAACAAATAATTGTACAGTGAATTATTCATTATTTATTAATCGTATTTAATCAATATTTTTTTAACCAATTTTTCTGACATTCTGAATCCCGCTTGTTTCATTTTTTATTTCAGGTGAAATGAATATTTCCGTATAAAGTTCTTGAAGCAAAGCCAAGCGTTCAATTTTCTTCAAAACGATAAGGCAACTTGTATCAGCAATGACAAGGCTATGCATTTTCAATATCTTTTTTTAGTTCGTCAAAATTATAACCGAATATGGACACACCATATTTTCCCAGCAATTCTAAGAACGTGCGCTTGGATAAACCCGCAATTTCGGCTGCTTGACCAGATGACAACTTACCATCTTCATATAATTTGGTAGCCAACAACATAGATACCTCAAATGCATTCATTTTTAAATTGTCAGGTATTTTTATTGTAACTGAATTCATAATTCTATTTTTTTAAATAATGGGATAAAGGTTAAATATGTTTCACTCCCTCAGGCATCGTATAAAATGTCGGGTGCCGATATGCCTTGTCTGCCGCAGGCTCGAATAATTCCCCACTGTTTTCAGGATTAGAGGCAATTATTTCTTTTGAAGGCACGACCCAAATGCTGACTCCTTCCAAACGACGGGTATATACGTCCCGTGCATTTTCCAAAGCCATGGTGCCGTCGGTAGCATGTATGCTTCCCACATGCCGATGCTCCAATCCATTTTTTGAGCGGATGAAGACTTCCCAGATTGGCCATTCACGTTTCATAGAAATTAGAAATTGTGAAATTGTGAAATTGGAAATTAGAAACTGGCTTTTTCGTCAATTTCAAATTTCCAATTTCTGCATTAAACTGCTTTTGCTATATTTTTTTCTGCTTTTTTGTCAGCATATGCAATGGCCGCATCTCTGACCCATTCGCCATTGTTCCAGGCTTTACGTCGGGCGTCCATGCGTTCTTTGTTGCAGGGGCCGTGGCCTTTTACCACTTGCCAAAATTCATCCCAGTTTATTTCACCAAAGTCATAGTGGCCTCGCTCTTCGTTCCATTTCAGATCAGGGTCCGGAACTTTGATCCCAAGAATGTCAGCTTGGGGCACTGTGTTGTCAATAAATTGCTGGCGGAGTTCGTCGTTGGTTTTGCGTTTGATCTTCCACTTCATGGATTGCTCGGTATGCGTGGATTCGGCATCTGGCGGTCCGAACATCATAAGCGACGGCCACCACCATCGGTTAAGGGAATCCTGTGCCATCGCCTTTTGTACTGCTGTACCTCGGCATAGGGTCAGGAGAATCTCATAGCCTTGACGCTGGTGGAAACTTTCTTCTTTACAAATCCGGACCATTGCCCTGGCATACGGGCCATAAGAGGTGCGGGTGAGCATGACTTGATTGATGATGGCAGCGCCATCCACCAGCCAACCAATAGCACCCATATCCGCCCAGGTGAGGGCTGGGTAATTGAAAATACTGGAATATTTGGCTCTGCCAGAGTGAAGTTGCTCGTACAATTCGTCGCGGCTGATGCCCAGCGTTTCAGTGGCACTATAGAGGTAGAGGCCGTGGCCTCCCTCATCTTGGATCTTTGCAAGTAAAGCTACTTTGCGTCGCAGCGAAGGTGTGCGGGTAATCCAATTGCCTTCTGGCAGCATCCCGACCACTTCAGAATGGGCATGCTGTGAAATCTGTCGGATATGCGTTTTCCGGTACTTTTCAGGCATCCAGTCTTTCGGTTCGATGTTTTCGCCCCGGTCGATTCTTTCCTGAAATTCCTTTTCGAGTTTGGCTAAGTCTTTCATTATTCTAATAATTTATTCTCTACCGTACACTTTTTTGAAATTATCAAATACCTCCGATCGGACTGCCGCCTAGGCGATCCGACCGAGCCTTGGAGCAGGTCGTTACAGGAGAAAATGGTGTGTCTGTTCAAAATTGTTCGGTCGGATCGGCTTAGCGCCGGTCCGATCGGGCAATGCCAAACCATTTGTCACAATTGAAAAAGAG
>JAJCYI010000088.1 GCA_029263015.1 Saprospiraceae bacterium
TTCTTTTTATAATAATTCACGCCAGCGCCATACACCCAGCCGATGGTGCCCCTTTTGGTTTTTACTTTCACATAAGGTTCGCTGGCGACGTCTTTTCCGAGGCTCAAGGTATAAATGGAGTCGGTCACTTCTTCCATGAAAAACACTTCTGAAAATAGGGACAGCTCTCCCAATATTTTACTTTCCAAGCCTGGCTCCGAGCGGAGTTTTAATTTGTCAATGGTGATATAAAGTTTTCCAGTAGGAGAAGTTGAAGAACTTGCAGCCGATGAAGTTGAAGTTTCAGCTGTTTCGGTTTTCGACTTGGCGGCTATTTCATCTTTCTTTTTGCGGAGTGCTTCTTCCAGCGTATTATTGGAGGATTTTTTTTGTGCCGTTGTGCTATTGGTAGTGAGGCTGTCTTCCACGGATTCGGCAATTACTTCTTCTTGTAAGCTGACTTTTGTTTCTTTGCACCTGGAGCCTGCCCACATCAAGAAGGCTAGCAAAAAAACAAGGACGATGAGGATTTCGATTCTCGAAAGTAAACCTTTCATTTTATTTATAGTGAACTTAGTGAATAGTGACCAGTGAATGGTTTCTGCTGTAAATATAACGTGAGTTATGGATAGCAATCTTATTGTCCCGTTAGGGACGGAACATGGGTAGCCAAGCATTTGCAGGGGTTTTTCGTCGTGCCGTAGGTACGCAACGTGGAAAATGTTACGTACCTGCGGCACGAAAAATACCGTTGGTTTGGCATTGCTACCCATGTTCCGTCCCTAGCGGGACAACCAAAGGACAGAAACCGCCATAAGCTCTTGATTGTCAAGGATTATTATCCAGAACTCACGTTAATCTAGGGTTAGGGATAGTTTTACTTGATTTTCATCTGGCCGCAGAATATATTTAGCCAATTCCCTACCTTCGGAAATCTGACTCCTTAATACCTGACCCCTATTAAACTCCAAAACCCCAACAAAACTATGAAAGACCTTTTGTACAAAGTAGCTCTCACCAAAATACCCCTGGTCGGAGCTGTGACCGCAAAAAACCTGGTGAGTTATTGCGGAGGCGCACGTGCCATTTTTGAGGCTCGGAAAAACGGGCTGATGAAGATACCGGGCATCGGCATTCAGACCGCCAGCAATATTGTGAACCAATCGATTTTAAGTGAGGCCGAAAAAGAACTTTCCTTTATTGAAGAAGAAAACATTACGCCACTTTTTTACCTCGACAAAGATTATCCACAGCGTCTTCGCCACAACGACGATGCGCCCATCATGCTGTATTTTAAAGGTACTTGCAACCTCAACCATCACCGCACCATTGGTATCGTTGGCACAAGGACACCTACCCCACAAGGCATTTCCCTTTGTGAAACCCTAGTGGACGAACTCACCCCCTACAAACCTCTGATTATTAGTGGCTTGGCTTATGGAATTGATGTATCTGCCCATCGAAGAAGTTTGGGAAAAGGCCTTGAAACCTTGGCTGTTTTGGGTCATGGCCTCAAAAGGATATATCCGGCCCAACATCGAAAAACCGCTTTCGCAATGGCAGGACAAGGTGGCCTGCTTACTGAATTTGCCAGCCACGTAGCTCCTGAACGGGAAAACTTTCCGATGCGGAATCGGATTGTGGCTGGCCTGTGCGATGTGGTGGTCGTGGTGGAAACTGCGAAGAGGGGCGGCTCCATCATCACTGCTCAATTGGCCAGTGGCTACAACAAGGACGTTTTCGCATTTCCCGGAAGGGTGAAGGATAAATTTTCGCAAGGCTGCCATTATCTGATCAAAAGCAATATTGCATCGTTGACAGTTGGTGCCGAAGATATTGCCACGGTGGTTGGCTGGGACAAAAAAGAGGAGGCTGGCAAAGAAAGCACCAGACAACGCGAGCTGTTTTATGCACTTACCAAGGAAGAAAATAGGGTGGTCAACACCATTCAGCAATCTGAGGAAATTGGAATCGATCAATTGAGTTACCTTTTGAAACTCAGCAACAGCGAATTGGCTGCTCTTTTGCTAAACCTTGAATTTCGCGGCGTGGTACGTTCCCTTCCGGGAAAAAGATATGTATTGACTTGAAATGGTTTTAATATCTTTGGCGATTGTTGCTCTTGGCTTTTGCCAATTCAAACGGCCTCTTGAACAAAAGATTAATATGAATAAACTTCTCGTTATAGCGCTCTTTTTTTCGGTTTGGTCTTGCACACCTAAACAGGGCTCGTCTGATAAGAAGCAAGTGCCCATTTTACCTTCGGATACGGTAAGTTTTACTGCTCCCAAAAATATCATCCTGATGATCGGCGATGGCATGGGCCTCACCCAAATCACTGCGGGAATGTATATCAATGGCAACAAACTGAACCTGGAAGAATTCAAGTGCATTGGCCTGCACAAGTCCTACGCGAGCGACGATCTCGTCACTGACTCGGCTGCTGGAGCAACGGCCTTCGCCAGCGGTATCAAAACCTACAATGGAGCCGTTGGTGTTGATGACAATGGCAATCATGTCCCCACCATCATGGAAGAAGCTAAAGCAGATGGAATGTCAACAGGGCTGGTGGTCACCTCCTCTATCGTGCACGCAACACCTGCTTGTTTTTACGCTCATGAAAAAATACGCAGTTTCAAAGAACAGATCGCAGAAGACCTGCTCGAATCGGGTGTTGATTTTTTTGTCGGCGGTGGCAAAAAATATTTTGACAGACGTATGGCCGATGAAAGAAACCTCATAAACGAATTTTGGAAAAAAGGCTATTACATTGGCGATTTTTTTGAAAAAGATTACGCGGACATTACGATGAATTTCAAGAAAAAATTCGGCTATTTCACCTCCGATGATGAGCCTATCCCATACATGCAGGGCAGGGATTATTTTGTAGAAGCATCCAAAGACGCCACTACTTTTTTGTCGCGCCACAGCAAAGCTGGCTTCTTCCTCGTAATTGAGAGTTCTCAGATCGACTGGGGTGGGCATGCCAATAATTCCGATTATATTGTCACTGAAATGATCGAATTTGACGAAGCCATTGGCGAGATAATGGATTTTGCCAAAAAGGATGGGGAAACGTTGGTGATCGTCACAGCTGACCACGAGACAGGAGGGTATGCCATCAACCCCGGCTCAAAAATGGATAGCATCGTCCCTGCTTTTACCACAGACAAACATACCGCTGCCCTGATCCCTGTATTTGCTTGGGGCCCTGGCGCTGAACTTTTCAGGGGCATTTATGAAAACACCGCTATTTACTATAAAATGAAAAAGGCACTTGGCCTTGGTGAAAAAGAGGCAGGGCATAGCGGAATTGATGAGGTACAGAACGGTGGATAGTAGGCCAACGAAAAGGGTGTCACCTTTAGGAAGGCTATAAATGTAAACTATTGAAATTCAAAGAATTAACTTAAGTTGCGATGAATTCAATTTTTGGCAAATTCAATGTATAGCGAATCCCCAGATTCGCTGTCTTAGAATGCTTACGGGCGAATCTGGGGATTCGCGATACATTCATCGCAACTTGAGTTATTTAATATTCTTACGCCTTCGCCAATTTCCTGTCGTACTCTCCTGTCCCCAGCTGATTAAGCATAGTGAAATGACTTTTTAATGCCCCGAAGAATGTTTTGTGCTGGTAATATGGCACGTTAAATTCTTTTGCAATTTCCTTTACTATTTTGGAAATCCCTTTATAGTGAACGTGACAAATGTTTGGGAACAGATGGTGCTCGATCTGAAAATTAAGCCCCCCAACGAACCAGGAAAAAAGCCCACTACCAGTTGCAAAATTAGAAGTGGTCCGCATTTGGTGGATGGCCCAACTGTTTTCCATGCTTCCATTTTCTCCAGGCACATAAAAATTGGTGTCTTCAACTACATGGCCAGGTTGAAAGATGGAGGCGAGTATCAGCCCACAAATAAATTGCATCAATAGAAATCCTATCAAGATTTGCCACCAAGGCAGTTCGATCACGATCAGAGGAAGCACCAGCGTTAGTGCTATATACCAGGTTTTATTGAATAGGATGTGCGTCAGCGCTTTTTTGAAAGAAATACCTTGTCCTGCCAGCAGGTCTTTTTTATTGTACCGCACCAATTGTTGAAAATCCTTCACCAGCAACCAATAAATGGTCATTATACCATAGAGGAAAGGTGCGTAATAGACCTGGTACCGAAAAAAGCCTTTGCGCTCCTGATCGGGAGAAAAACGCATGACTCCCTTATCGATATCTTCGTCGAAACCATGCACATTAGTATAGGAATGGTGCAGCACATTATGCTGGATTTTCCAGTTGACATGATATCCCCCGACAAGATTGACAATACAACCCAGGGTCTTGTTTACTTTTTGATTGCTGGAATAAGATCCATGATTGGCATCGTGCATGACCGATAAGCCAATGCCAGACATTCCCAATCCCATGATTGACCACATCAGTATTACAGGCCAAAATGAAGCAATCACACCTGTCAGCATTAATATCAGGGGCGTTAGGTACAGGCACAGCATAAATGCCGTTTTGAACTTCATGCTGAAATTGGCATGTCTGGATAAGTTGTTGTCTTGGAAATATTGGTTGACCCTCGCGCGCAATTCCTTGAAAAATTCCGGTCGGTCTTGTTTGTTAAACTTAACAGATGGTACACTCATAAATTGTATTTTAAACTCTTTGTTTAGGCTGTAAATGAAGCGCAAAGTACTCTATTTAAAAGGACAATTTATAACGTGGCCGTTTATTTCCTCTTCTCCTATTTTTACAAAACTTTTTCACCCGCGGGATTTTATTGATAAAAATCTTTACTCTTGCGCCCGCAAATGAAAAACAGGTTCTCTACATGCCTTTTTTACCTTTAAATATCCAACCTGATCTTAACAGTAGAGTCCTCTAAATTATGCTTGTTTATTTCTTTTCTCGGAAACAATACTTCTGGGAATAGTTAATTTGTTTAACAATTTGAATGAAAAGATATTTCAACCTATTTGACCTGTCTCAAAAAGTCGACTACAAAACCGAAGTTCTATCAGGGCTGACGGTGGCTCTCGCTTTGATTCCCGAAGCTGTAGCATTTGCTTTAATTGCAGGTCTTTCTCCATTGACCGGTCTCTATGCCGCTTTTGTAATGGGTTTGGTAACGGCTGTTTTGGGCGGTCGCCCCGGAATGATTTCGGGAGCTACGGGAGCGGTTGCCGTTGTGTTGGTTACGTTGGCGCAATCGCATGGGGTAGAATATATTTTTGCGACTGTTGTTTTAGCGGGGATCATCCAGGTCTCGGCAGGTATGCTCAGGCTTGGTAAATTAATGCGCCTGGTTCCCCACCCGGTCATCTTTGGTTTTGTCAATGGTCTTGCTATCATCATTTTCATGTCCCAACTCGACCAATTTAAAGATGTATCTGGTAATTGGTTGACAGGCGCGACCTTATATGTATTGCTCGGCCTGGTGCTGGTGACCATGTTTATTATTTGGGGGTTACCAAAATTGAGTAAGGCGATTCCAGCCTCCTTGGTTGCCATATTGGCTGTTTTTGGTGTCGTTCTCTTGTTTGATATTGAAACAAAAACGGTAGGTGACATTGCATCGATCCAAGGAGGGTTTCCACCATTTCATATTCCTAATGTCCCTTTTAATTTTGAAACCTTGGTTTTGATTTTACCTTATGCTGCCATTATGGCTGGGGTCGGCTTGATTGAAAGTTTGCTGACGCTCAATATCATTGATGAGATTACAGAAACAAGAGGCAGGGGGAATAAAGAAGCACTGGCACAGGGAACCGCCAATATTCTTTCTGGTATTTTTTCAGGTATGGGTGGCTGTGCCATGATCGGTCAGAGTTTGATAAATATATCATCTGGTGCAAGGGCGAGACTATCTGGCATTGTGGCAGCTATTATGCTATTGGTGTTTATCATGTTTGGTGCAAATTTGATTGAAAAGCTACCTATGGCTGCCCTAACGGGCTTGATGATTATGGTAGCAATCGGCACGTTTGAATGGGCCAGTTTGAGAACCTTGAAAAGAATGCCGAAGTCGGATATTTTTGTAATGGTATTAGTTACTTTAGTCACGGCTATACTTCACAATCTTGCACTGGCCGTTATCATCGGTGTTATCATTGCTGCGTTGGTTTTTGCATGGGACAATGCCACGCGGATCAGGGCAAGAAAACGCATTGACGAGGATGGAATAAAGCATTATGAAATATACGGGCCTTTGTTTTTTGGTTCCGTTTCTGTGTTCAATGATAAATTTGACGTTCTGAACGATCCTGATGAGGTGATTATCGATTTTGAAGAAAGCCGTGTTGTAGATATGTCGGCCATAGAAGCCCTGAACAAAATAACCGAACGCTATCAAAAGGTTGGTAAGAAAGTTCACTTAAAGCACTTGAGTAAGGATTGCAGAAAGTTGCTAAAAAATGCAGCGGAAATTATAGATGTAAATGTGCTGGAAGATCCTACTTACAAATTGGTGGTGGATAAGATATGAAGTATAACAGGAGAAATTGGGAAAAGGGGCTGACGATAAATCAGCCCCCAATCGCTAGCAATTGGATTGTAACTTATATAAGAATTTAAAAATCATTTGTTTGAGAGGGGAGGTTTAGGCACTGTGTGGAAATTTTGAGACTACAGGTATATTTACCAGCTTTGGTTTTTAAACCATTGTAAGTAATGAGGGATTAATAAAATGAACGCAAGGTGCGCCGTTATTTACTCCTTATTACTAAATATAACTTTGAGAGTTGAAGAATTTGAAAGAGAGGAAGAGAACCTTAAAGAGATTTGCGAAGGTGCAAGAATCAAACCGAAAAGAAGGTTTTTTAGATAATTTTATTTCGCATATTTCAACTAATACATCTATATGTCAGGGGGATATGAGTAACTCTATTGGCGCAGCGGAGTAGGAAGGGATTTAAAGATAAAAGACCTGACAGGTATGCAAAACCTGTCAGGTCTTTTTATTCTCAATAATATCTATAATTCTTTGCGGAGTCTTGCCACGGGGATGTTCAATTGTTCCCGGTATTTGGCTACAGTACGACGGGCGATGTTATAGCCTTTGTCCAACAGCAGGTTTTTAAGCTTTTCATCAGAAAATGGCTTCCGCTTGTTCTCGTCCTTGATAATGTCTGTAAGGATTTTTTTGACTTCCAGTGTCGAAACTTCTTCTCCGTCTTGGGTCTGTAAGCTTTCCGAAAAGAAGTCCTTCAGGCGCTTGGTGCCATATTCGGTCTGCACAAATTTACTGTTGGCTACCCTCGAAACAGTCGAAATATCAAGACCTGTAATATCAGCGATGTCTTTCAATATCATTGGCCGCAAAGTCTTTTGGTCACCGGTTTCAAAGAAATCATACTGATAGTTCATGATGGCATACATCGTATTGAACATCGTTTGCTGGCGCTGACGGATGGCATCGATAAACCATTTTGCTCCATCAATCTTTTGTTTGATGAACATGATTGCCTCTTTTTCATTCTTGGTGGCCCGTCGCCCTTTTGTGGTCGTCTTGTAAGACCTGAGCATGTCCCGGTAATGGTTGTTGATATGAAGGTCCGGCGCATTGCGGGTATTCAGGCTCAGCTCCAATTCCCCATCGTTATTGATAATGATAAAATCAGGTACAATATAGTGGACGTTTCTGCTGCTCGATGCATGGCCACTTGCTGGTTTTGGGTTTAGTTTTAATATTTCATCAATTGCTTCTTTCAATTCCCCTTCGGTCAAACTCAACTGGCGCTGCATGCGCTGGTAGTGTTTTTTGGTAAATTCATCAAAGTGGTTGGAAATAATCTTCCTTGAAATGACCAAGATCAGCTTGTCTTCATAAGAAATATCTTCCCGCGAGCGCTTGTTGTCGATCTGTAGCAGCAGGCATTCCTGTAAATTCCTAGACCCAATTCCAGGTGGGTCAAAGCGTTGAACCTTAGAGAGCCATTTTTCTACTTCTTCTTTGGTAGCGTTAACGTTTTGAGAAAAAATTAAATCATCGAGGATAGCGTCGATTTCCCGGCGGAGGTACCCGTCATCGTCTATACTGCCAATAATTTGATGAGCAATGGCTTCTTCCCTTTCGTCCTTGATATCAAGCATACCAAGTTGCTGTTCGAGGTACTCATGAAAGGTGTTTTCGACAGCTATAGGCAGGGTTTTTTGCTCTTCGTCTGCGTTATAATTATCCCCTCTTGTTTTATAGCTGGCCTCATCGTCATCCATATAGTCGGTAAGATAATCGTCTAAGGACACCTCTTCATCTGGTGGGGTTTCCTCTCTCTCAAGATCATCTACTTCATCTGATTCAGTAGTCTCTTCAGCAGGTGAATCGTCAGAACTGCGTGCGATTTCCCCGAGTTCATCTTCTTCTCCGAGTTCTCCCTCTTCAAGGGCTGGATTGGCTTCCATTTCTTCTTGGACCCTTTGATCCAAAACGGCTGTTGGGATTTGCAACAGCTTCATTAGTTGGATTTGCTGTGGCGAGAGTTTTTGTTGTAGCCTTTGACTAAGTTGTTGTTTAAGCATTACTTCTTACGTGGTTTATGTTCTCAATGTAGCCTTATCCAAAGTGATTGTTTTATGAAAATTTTTTCCAAAAATACGGAAGATAATATGACAAAGTCCACCCTTAAGTTCCAAAAATGCAAACAATAGTTAATTAATCAAATATAAAATATTTTAATAACTCAATAAAACAAAGGCTCTTTGGGGTAAAATGGCGGGCGGAAAAAAATGCAATAAAAAACATGCCATTTTTTACTAATCTATTTGCAAAAAGCGTTATTCATCAATTCTAAATTCTATTGGTTCAACCTTGTTTTTGTTGAGCATTCTCATTCTTTGTCAAGATTGTGAACATTTTAATAGGCTTAAAACAGCCTCAGAATGATTTTAGCTTGGTCAAAAACACCCTGTAGTTTTTGTGATTCATTAGTTGAGAAAATGCGTATCGTTAAGGAACGTGTATGAAATAACTACATTTGCTTTTTGGCGGTGGTCAAATGATGATTTCACTAACAGGGCATGATACAACAAGTTGAATTTTCACTCCCAGCGTTTTCAAGAGGATACCATTTGGTAACCCAGGAAATCTTCCAGCGGATAGGCTCTTTGCCAGATACTGGAATTCTCCATTTGTTTATCAAACACACGTCAGCAGGATTGACAATCAATGAAAATGCGGACTCCTCTGTGCGCGTTGATTTTGAAAGTGTTTTTAACAGGATTATTCCGGAAAATGAACCTTATCTGATCCACACCCTGGAAGGCCCGGACGACATGCCTGCTCACATTAAATCAACCCTTGTTGGCGCCTCTGTCACTATCCCGATTTCAGCCGGAAAACTCAACCTTGGAACCTGGCAAGGAATCTACCTCTGTGAGTTCAGAAATAACGGAGGAAAGCGGATGTTGGTTGCGACCGTTTGGAGTTGAAATTACACTGAAGTTATCTAAAATGCTGATAATCAATTTTTTGTAAATATATATTTTTTATAAATTAATTCAAGCGATTTTCCTTAATGGATTTACTCTGGGATGGCATAAAGTTCGGTTTGGCACTCAGCATTTTAGTAGGCCCATTGTTGTTTGCCCTTATTCAAACAAGTATAGAAGAAGGCTTCCGTGCTGGTTGGATGGTGGGGCTTGGGATTTGGGTAAGCGACCTGTTTTTTATTGCCATCACTTATTTCGGCATTTCGCTTATTGCAGAGATTACCAAGTGGGATGGACTTGAGTTCACGCTTGGCATTGTAGGCGGAATTATTCTCATTTTGTTTGGTATTGGCTCATTATTGGGCAAACCTCCGGCCATAGAAAACATGGCAAACAAGGCTGTCCGTCAACAACCTTACCTTACCCTTTGGCTGAAAGGGTTTTTACTGAATACAATCAACCCGTTCACTTTTTTCTTTTGGATCGGGGTCTCAGGAATAGTTTTCACAAATAAGAACCCAAGCGAAACCGATACCCTCTATTTTTATGGGGGGCTGATTGGGACTTTAGTCATAACCGATACGACAAAAGTAGCGTTGGCCAAACTCATCAGACGTTGGCTGAAACCAACGTACATCCTTTGGCTAAGAAGGATCGTCGGTATTGTTTTTATTGTTATTGGAGTCGTCCTGATGGTCAGGGTTTGCGTTTTTACAACAGAAGTACCTGATCTCTAAGGCACACTGATTAAGTTTAAAAGAGTTTAAGATTATGACAAAAGACATCATCATAACCACCACAGATTTTATTCCCGGAAAGGAGATTATCGAAATAATAGATGTGGCCAGGGGCAGTACAGTACGTGCAAGAAATATTGGCAAGGATATTACTGCCGTCTTAAGATCAATTGCAGGTGGCGAGATTTCAGAATATACTAAATTAATGGCACAGTCGCGGGAACAGGCTATTGATAGAATGGTTGCAGATGCGGAACGTATTGGCGCTGATGCCGTTATCAATGTCCGCTTTACTACTTCTATGGTCATGCAGAGTTCTGCGGAAATATTGGCTTACGGAACTGCGGTAAGGCTGAAGTGAAATTATTAGGAGTCAGATGTCAGTCTGATCCCTGGCCCTCATAAATTTTCCAGTGACTAACACAAAAGAAATAATAAACAGGAAGGCAAAATATGAATACCACTTCCATTCGAAATACGAGGCAGGCATTGTACTCCAAGGGTCAGAAATAAAGTCTATCAGAAGTGGGCATGTCAACCTTTCGGATGCTTATTGTTTGTTCGTTGAAGGAGAACTGTTCATCAAAAGCTTGTATATCAAAGAATATGACAATGCCGGTCATTTCAATCATGAGTCCCGCCGTGACCGGAAACTACTGCTCCGAAAGCAGGAGCTGAAAAAATTGCTCCGCAGGGTGAAAGAGAAAGGGTTTACGATTGTGCCTTACCGGGTTTATTTTTCGGAAAGGAATTTAGTGAAAGTAGAAATTGCCCTCGGACAAGGTAAAAAGTCTTATGACAAGCGGGAAAGCATCAAAGAAAAAGACAACAAAAGAGATCTGGACAGAATAAAAAAGATCAGATTGTGAAAGTGTCACTCCTCTTCCTCCGTGGTTGAAGGACTTGCTTTGGGCCGGTCATCCAAAGTGATCCAAAAATTATTAGCTCCTTCTCCCTGCACGATTTCCAACAACTGCAAGTTGAGCATTTCAAGCAAAGCCAAGAAGGTCACAATAGCATGGATTCGGTTTTCGAGTTTGAGGAAAAGCGATGCGAAGTCTGTTTTTTTACCGGATTCGAGTTTAGAAAAAATATACTCCCGTTGCTCAACAATAGTATAGTTGAATTTTACAATGGTGTGGACGATGCGGTTTTTGTCATCTTCCATTTTCCTGACCAGCCGCTCAAATGTTTTCAACAACCCAAAAAGTGTTAAGCTCTCTAATTCCACGTCAACCAGTGCCACCGAGGCGATTTTCCGCAACTCCCGCGTCACATTGCCGCGGGGCTCCCGTACCGACCGCTCTTCTTCTAAACTTCGCATTTCTTCCAGGATACTCTTGTAGCGTTTGTATTCCAACAGCCGCCGCACGAGCTCTTCCCTCGGGTCAATTTCATTACCTTCCTCATCAACAGGTTTCCTGGGGATCAACATTTTGGCTTTTATACGGCACAAGGTTGCCGCGACAAGGATAAACTCGCTGGCCAAGTCAATATTGAGCGCTTCCATTTTACGGATGTACCCAAGAAAGTCATCCGTTATTTTAGCAATGGGAATATTATAAAGATCCAACTCGTCCCTTTCGATGAAAAAAAGCAACAGGTCGAACGGGCCTTCAAACTGGGGAAGCTTTATGGTATAAGCAGCGGCAGGTTTGTTCATTAAGAAAAAAGACTGATAGTGATTTGTTGATTAGAGATTCGTTACATAACATCCTGTAAATAAGTCGTTTGTCAAGACAACCCGTCGCGATCTGAAGGGTCATCTGAATGTTACCCTCCACTCCTCACCATACTCAAAACCCTCTAACTCAAAACAGATTTTTCTAAGCAACCAATGAATTGGCATACAGGGGAAACCGCTCCATAAACCTGTTCACGGTCTCGCTTGTATGTTTGATAACCTCTTCGTTACTCACATTGCAAATAACTTCATCCATCCAATCTACCACTTTTATGCAATCCTCTTCATCGAAACCCCTGGTCGTGACAGCTGCTGTGCCAATCCTGATCCCAGAAGTGACCATTGGCGATTCAGTATCGAAAGGCACCATATTCTTGTTGACTGTGATATCGGCTCTGACGAGGGATTCCTCTGCCTGTTTGCCAGTAACTCCTTTTGAACGAAGATCAATCAACATCAAATGGTTGTCTGTGCCTCCTGAAATGATTTTATAACCTTTATCCAAAAAGGCCTTGGCCATAGCCTGGGCATTATTGATGACCTGCTGGCAATATACTTTGAAACCAGGATCCATAGCCTCTCCAAAAGCCACTGCCTTAGCAGCAATTACATGTTCCAACGGGCCACCTTGCATACCTGGAAAAACAGCACTATTCATGATACGGGACATTTTTATGACTGTGCCTTTGCGGGTTGTTCGCCCCCATGGGTTATCAAAATTTTTACCTATCATGATAATTCCTCCACGAGGCCCTCGCAAGGTTTTATGAGTAGTAGATGTTACTATATGGCAGTATTCCATTGGGTTATTGAGCAAGCCTGCAGCAATCAAACCTGCTGGGTGGGCTATGTCGGCAAGCAACAATGCACCTACTTTATCCGCTATTTCACGAAATCGTTTATAGTCCCAATCACGCGCATAGGCCGATGCCCCGCACACAATCAATTTGGGGTTTTCCCGCAAGGTAATCTGTTCCACTTTATCCATGTCGATCGTACCGGTAGCTTCTTCAACACCATAAAATACTGGTCGGAACATTTTGCCAGAAAAGTTGACTGGCGAACCATGTGAAAGATGGCCACCGTGGGCTAGGTCAAGACCAAGCAATGTATCGCCTGCCTGCAAGCAAGAAAGGAAAACTGCTGCGTTGGCCTGGGCTCCTGAATGGGGTTGCACATTTGCATATTCTGCACCAAAAAGTTCTTTCAGCCGATCAATGGCCAATTGTTCTATTTCATCCACCACTTCACAGCCGCCATAATAACGTTTGCCGGGATAGCCTTCTGCATATTTATTGGTGAGGCAACTGCCCATTGCATCTAATACGGCTTGGCTGGTAAAATTTTCCGAGGCAATTAATTCAACGCCATTACGCTGGCGTTCGAGTTCTTTATTGATGAGGTTGGAGACGACAGAATCTGGTGTCATAATGCTATGTTTTCCTTCTGTGCTACTTTAAAGTTCCCCAATGTCCGAAAGGCATCGATACGTTGAGGATATTTTTCAAAGCAACTCTTAAGGAATGATGAGGGAATGAAATTTGCAAAACAATCTTCCGGTTCATACAGTTTTTAGAAGAGAAAAAACCGTATGCGCCAAAAAAGAGCGGCAAATTTACAATAAAACCTCTTGGAATTTCTTTCTAAAGATCGGTGATTAAATAAATGTGTATTCTTGGCTGCTTATTTTGTCGCCGTTCCTTAACCTTGCACTTCCTATTTTTTTGCTTATTGATATAACCTTACTTTTGTTTGCATCGGCTTTGGTCATTGATATTTACCTCCTTTAGTGACCAATGCCATTACCCATGTATTCTTTTTTAAAACACGTACTGGATGTCGAGCAACTATCTCAAGTTAATCTACTCTTCCTTATTACTAATTTTTGCAGTCACCCAGCTGATTGCAAAGGCTGACAGGTTTAGGGTAGTATGGCAAAGCGACCCATCCACTTCTGCCACAATAGCTTGGGATCAGGTTTCCGGTGACAACCCAACACTGCACCTTGACATTAACGATTACGGGAATGATGCAATAAGTTATGCCGTAAAAAGAAACCCCGACCGAAGTGAGTTTGCCAAGCAGATGAACAACCAGTATGTAAGGCTTTCAGGATTGATTCCTAATACTTCTTACTATTTCTTGATAACAGATAGCGAGGGGCAAAGCAGACAATTGTTTTTCACAACTGCCCCGAACACGCCTGACGAACGTCTTTCGATTATTGCTGGTGGCGATAGCCGCAACCACCGAAATGCAAGGCAGGATGCTAACCTGCTCGTGGGAAAACTCCGGCCGCATTGTGTGATGTTCGGGGGCGATTTCACAGCTGGAGATAGTGCAGCCGAATGGGAGGAATGGTTGGATGACTGGCAGCTCACCATTGCAAAAGACGGGCGGGTCACCCCCATTGTTCCAGCTAGGGGCAACCACGAAGCAAGTAATCAGAGCCTGATCGATATCTTTGATCTGCAATCGCCCAATGCAACTTATGCATTCAATTTCGGAGGCGATCTCCTTCGCGTCTATACTTTAAATTCGATGATGCCCATCAGGGGCGAACAGCAGGATTGGCTTGAAAGGGACTTGCGACGCAACGCTCCTGTACAATGGAAAATGGCTCAGTACCACCACCCCATGCGCCCCCATACAGAAAAGAAGCCTGAAAAACACGACCAGGTTGTTTTCTGGGCGCCATTGTTCCTACAGTATCAAATGAGCCTTGCTATTGAGTGTGATGCCCATGTTGTAAAATCCACCTACCCCATCAGGCCCGGAAGAGGCCCTGGGAGCAAGGAAGGATTCATAAGGGATGACAATGCGGGGACGGTTTATGTGGGAGAAGGATGTTGGGGCGCACCGCTCCGGCAATGCAACGACCAGAAACCTTGGACTCGTGCCAGCGGTAGTTTCAATCAATTCCATTGGATATTTATAGACCAACACAAAATAGAAGTACGGTTTGTAAAAACGGACGGCGCTGACCGCGTGGCCGATATTGACCCACAAAACATTTTCAAAACACCGATTGGTCTCAATATATGGAGCCCTCCGGCAGGAGATGTTATTACTATCACCAAAGGTGACCCTACTATTCCTGGAAGAGGTGAAGAAATCCTAGCAGCCCGTTCTGGTTTCGAATTGAGTCGAGGCCCAACTATCAGACCAGCTCCTGTCGTAGATGAAACTGCCAATTGGGAGAAATGCCGCGTTGTGGAAACTGATCATGAAAGTGGTGACGTGAAAGTTAAATATGAGCTGGAAGTCAAGAGCAATGTTGTCATCCGAATCATCAACAAAAAAGGACAGGAAGTTTCAAGGATCGAACTCTCCAACCA
Source organism: Saprospiraceae bacterium (assembly GCA_029263015.1). Classification (GTDB taxonomy): domain Bacteria; phylum Bacteroidota; class Bacteroidia; order Chitinophagales; family Saprospiraceae; genus UBA6168. The sequence goes on from JAJCYI010000088.1 coordinate 15,173, forward strand.
ACCTTCCGGCGAATATTTGAAAACCCTTAGAACGAATCATCTCCCAGCTGGTAATTATTTGGCCATCATCAAAGAAAATGGCCGGGTGGTAAAACGCTATAGGGTAACGAAGCGGCCAGGTCGTTGAGTGATATACCGTTCCTAAGGCATATTTGCGACGAGCCGTATTTTTTTTATCAGCAGCTCCATTTCATTAGTGGTGGTAAACGGATTCATAAATGCCGTCCTCAAAAATAAACGGCCTTGCACTTTTGTTTGCACAATGAAAAATTCGCCATCCCTTACCACTCTTTCCCTAATATTTGAATTAACTATTTCTATTTTTTCCTCAGACCAATTTTCCATCATGAGGCGAAAACACACGATGTTGGACTCTGGCTTTTTCACGGCTACTTCAAAATCTGGCTGCTCCAAAAGTATGTTGGTGAAAGTCATGGCTAAGCCATAAAGCCTATCCACATTTTCCGCAAAGAATGCCTCTCCATAAGTCCTCCAGAGTGCATATACGCGAATGCTCATGCAGCTTTTGGTAAGTTCAAAAGTCCGTTTTGCCAAATTGTACCATTCACGGCTTTCTTGTTTGTCCCAGAGATAAGAGGCCTTTTGGGCAAACGTTTGATAGGAATGCTCCCCATTTTTGAACAGCACCGAAGTTACCAACGCTGGCGTCATCAACATTTTATGAAAATCCATGATGACACTGTCTGCTCTTTCGATACCTGCTAACAAATGTTTGTGTTTTTTTGAAAAAAGGACACAAGCTCCATGAGCGCCATCCACATGCAGCCATAATTTTTTCGCTTCGCAAAAATCGGCAACAGGCCCTATGGGGTCGTAACTGCCCGTGGCCGTGGCACATGAGCTTGTAACCACACCGATCACCTCCACCCCATCTTCTTTTGCCTTATTGAAACATGCTTCCAGTTTATCAGGCCGCATTCGGAAATGGCTATCAACAGGAACCGTGACAACCCCTTTGCTTCCCAACCCCATCACCTTGATTGCTCGTTCCACTGAATAATGTGCCTCCGAAGACACCATAAAAGCATATTGTTTCCTACCATAGCCATTCTCCCAAACATCAACTTCGACCAACAACTGACGGGCGCAGAGCAGGGCAGTGAGGTTGCCCAATGTGCCACCAGAAGTGAGAAATCCATCGCAATTATCATCCCATCCGATCATAGCGCCCAATTTTTTTGAGAGCACTCGCTCCAAAACTACAGCTGCATTGCCCTGTTCGTAAACCCCCATTCCTGGGTCGAGCGTAGCACCGAGCAATTCAGCGAGTGCAGACAATGGGGCGACGTTGGAAATCTGGTGCCCCATATACTTTGGGTGGTGCATATGGATGGTGCTTTGGATGATTTCTTCAAAAAAATCTTTTTCTCCATCATCCAGTGAACCGTTCAAATCCTGCTGCCAATGGGAGTACATCGCTTCTGGCGTAACATAATCAAGGACTTTTTCCGAGGGAGAAATATGCTGCATATCTGCCAGGTAATTCGCCAACTTATCAACAAGTTGGTGGCCTTGCTGCCGAAACTTCTCTGGGTCATATGCCTGGGAAATCAAGTTTGTCATAAACAAGAGGTTTGTATTTGCCGGAAAATTCGGATTTTCGGGGCAAATTCACCCGAAATATTATTTCAATGAAAAAGACATTCCCTTTTTTACTTCTTTTTATCTGTTCGTTACTCCATGCACAAACCGAGGAATTATCGGCTGTACATGAAACCATCAACAAGCTTTTTGATGGCATGAGGGCTGGTGACAGCACAATGGTACGCTCGGTTTTCGATCCTTCTGCCCGGTTGCAAACTACTTTTACTGACCGAGAAGGAAATCCAGTATTAAAATCAGAAACCATTGATGGCTTTGCTGCGGCGGTCGGCTCACCACACGATGAGGTTTGGGATGAAAAAATATGGTCGTTCGATGCGCATATCGATGGCAACTTGGCCACCGTCTGGACCGATTACACCTTTTACGCTGGCGATAAAATGAGCCATTGCGGGGTCAATGCATTCCACTTGTACAGAAGTGGAGAAGGCTGGAAAATAACACAGATTACCGATACCCGCCGCCGCACGGATTGCCAAACCGAATCTACCGGCGATGATTTGGTCATCAACAATTTACTCGATGCCTGGCACAGGTCTGCTGCTGTTGCTGACGAAGACATCTTCTTCGGAAGCATGACCGCTGATGCTATTTATTTGGGCACGGATGCTTCCGAAAAATGGCTTCGGGACGAATTAAAAGCATGGTCAGAAAAATACTTTGCCAGGGAAAGCGCTTGGAACTTCAAACCCAAAAAACGAGAAGTTTATTTTTCTAAAAATAAGCAGACTGCCTGGTTCGATGAACTACTTGATACATGGATGGGAGATTGTCGCGGCAGCGGTGTTTTACGAAAAGAAAAAGGGGAGTGGAAGCTTGCCCAATACAACCTTTCCATGATGATACCCAACGATCAGGTGAATGGCATTATCAAACTGATCGCTGAAAAGAAATAATCCAGTAACCATTTGTTCATATATGGAAACCACCACTATAATTGGATTTGTCGCTGCCGTGCTGACCACCAGTGCCTTTGTCCCACAAGCAGTGAAGACGTGGAAAACCCGCTCAACCAGCGACCTTTCCCTCCCGATGTACTTGATGATGTTTATTGGAATTTCCCTTTGGTTGATTTACGGACTATCGAAAAATGATTGGCCGATCATCTTGGCCAATGGGGTCAGTTTTTGCCTGGCTTTTGTTATTTTGTATTTTAAAATAAGAGAAGTACTTGGCGTCAAAAACAAGTAAGTAGTCGAGGTTAAATAATTTCCGAATTTTAGCGAGTTGATTTTTTCGTATAGCAAGGCAAAAAAAGTGAGCATAGCCTGGCTACGTAAACTTTTTATTAACGCAGCTATATGGAAAAAGCAGCCGATAAAAACGGAAAGTATTTAGGCTCGACTACTTAAATGCCAATAAACGTCATAAACGGCCAACTGCTGCTTTCGCACAAAAGTTTACCTTTGACACTCTTTTTAAGTAACAAAGGTTAATTATTTGGGTAAATTTTGAGGACAAGATTTTTTCGATAGTTTTCTTGAAAAAATCAGTGCATAGCCAAGTTAAGGACTTATTTTTTCGAGGAAAACCTGCCTGCCGGCAGGCAGGTAGCGGAAAAAGATATTCTCAAAATACCTAAATAATTAGGCTTTGTTACTTAAACCTTGTTAATAAATAAATTCCAAGGGTTTGATTTGGTTTTTCACCCGACCGGACAAACACTAACATTCTGACCATGAAAAAATTAATGCTCTTTTTCTCTCTGATCTTCTCAAGTTTTTGGCTTGCGGCACAAATTACGGTGACCGATGCGACCTTCCCAGTAACGGGGGATACTTTAAAAACTGCCACTGATCTTGTCCCTTCAGGTATTGAAATAACCAACGCAGGTGGCCCATTTGACTGGGACTTCACAAGTTTAAATGTTGGTACTCAGTCCGAATCTGTATTCTTGGATGCTAGCGAAGGGGATGCTTTCGACGAGGCTCCCAATGCTACCCATGTCGTCATAAATGAGTTTGATGTGACCGAAAGTTATTTCAAAATATCAAGCAGTAAAGTAGAACTCATCGGTGCAAGTGGCAACGACCCCACTGGATTTGGGATCGGTGCTTTTTTGAAGTTCACCCCTCCCATCATACAACGCCGGGCACCCATGAATTTCATTGACAACAATTTATCAGAGTCAGACGTGAGGCTTGCACTTGCATGGGATGACCTGCCTACTGTCCTGACCGATAGTCTCGGCTTTGCTCTTGCCGATTCAATTGCAGTAGCCGTTAATTCAACCCGCAATGACTTGGTGGATGCTTACGGCACGTTGGCCATCCCTGGCGGGACCTACGAGGTGCTGCGCGAAAAGCGTACCGAGTTCAGGGAAACGAGGATCGAGGTATTGGTCCCGTTCTTGGGCTGGATCGATGTCACTAACCAAATTGGGGACTTTGGTATGGAGACCATCATCACTTATCAATATTTCAGCAACACCGAAAAAGAAGTGATCGCTTCAGTAACAGTTGACGCTGACGATCTACCAATCTCTGTCACCTTTAAAGACAATGGAATTTTAACTGCTAATGAAGAAGTTTTGTCGGCACGACCATTTGTTCAAATTAACCCAAACCCGATCAATGAAATAGCGAATTTTGAATTCAGCAACATCCCTGATGGGGAATACCAGTTGGTTATCAATGGCCTGAATGGCAACATGGTGGCTCACAGGCAATTTCAGTTAAGCAGCTATCAGGTCGAACAAATTATTCTGTCCCATCTTTCCAAAGGGACTTATTTCTTTAGTTTAAAAGATAACTCAGGAAATATGGTCTCGGGAGGTAAATTGATAAAACTTTAGGGAGTGTTTAAATAGCATTTTAGAAGTGACATTTTTTCAAAAAGTGTCACTTCTCGTCCCAACTATTTTCTTTTCCATATGGCTTTTCGCACTCCACATCAAAGAAGGACAAGGGCTGCTGCCCTTGAGCGCACAGCGAAAGAACTCGGCCTGGAGTTCAGTGAGAAGGACGAATGGGGCCTGCGGGCATTGCTTCGGGATTTTGAACTTTTCCAGAAAGGTGGCCGCCGGCGTATCACCAATATGATGAGTAAAACAACGGGGCTATTGGAGGAGAAAATCAATATCTGCGATTACCAATACACCATTAGCACGGGCAAGTCCTCCTCCACGTATTACCAGACTGTTTTTTTCATCCAATCAAAAGAACTTGGGTTGCCAGAGATGCTCATTTACCCAGAACATTTTTTCCATAAAATAGGCAGCTGGCTCGGAATACAGCAAGATATTGATTTTGAGCAATGGCCTGAGTTTTCCAAAAAATTTCTGGTGCAGGGGGACGACTGGGGCGTGCGCCGATTGATGAACGAAGAACTGACCAAATTCTTTTTGGTGGAGCGGCATTGGTGCGTAGAAAGCTTGGGTTACTACCTCGTTTTTTATAGAAGAAGGGCACTAGTCAAGCCTGCGTCAATCAAGTTACTTTACCAGAAAGGAATGTCTTTGTTTGAAAATTTAAAGAACAATGATTGGCATTTGCCAGATACGACCAATGGCAAATAGCAATCGGTCGTTGTCAGCTAAGAATAAATTAAAAAGCTGTGAATCAACTATTTCTATTTTGGGGAATAATGTTTTTGTTTGTTGCAGATGACGATAAAAATGATTTCTACGGAAAATATCATTTATGTACTGGGGGAAACTCCAAAAGAATAGGATTAAACATAACCTTGACAGAAGATAATAAATTCTATTATAGGAACCAGACGATAGATGCTTTCTATAATAGTTTCAGTTTTTCCGGCCATTACGAGATTAACAATGACACGATTGAATTGAAAATAGAAAGAGTTGTACAACAATCTGGACATAGTTCTGCGCATATTAAGGAATTTGGCGAGTATATCGCAAGCACCGATGTCTACATACCAGAAAATAAAAGGAAAGATAGAAGGAAGGACAGAAAAACACACTTCGGTGATTATTCGGAAAAAAACGTCGGCAAACTCGAATATCACGATATTAAAGAAATGAATGAAAGATACTTTAAATGTGAATTCTATTGGAACTGGAAACTGTTTATTACTGAAGATGATGAAGGATTCAGATTAGACCCGTTAGAATCGAATTGGCATAGAAACGGTTTGTTTTTAAGAAGTTTTTGCAAAAAAGAATAAAAGGAAAAAAAAGAAGACAGCCAACAACAATGTGTTTTTCATGCTGGCTATAAGCCAGATGCCATTTAGACCAACTATTATGTGTACCGTCACCTACGTGCCACAAATCAACAATAACTTTATCCTGACTTCCAATCGGGACGAAGCTGCCCACCGCTCTCCACAAAATTTATCTAAAACAGAACTTGACGGCGTAGAACTGATATTTCCCAGGGACGAAATGGCTGGTGGCACTTGGGTCGCCACTTCCAACGATGGACGGGTTGTTTGCCTGTTAAATGGTGCTTTTGAGAAACACAAACACCAACCTCCCTACCGCCGAAGCCGGGGCTTGATGGTACTCGATTATTTTGAGTATAAATCTGCTTTTGATTTTTATGAAAAATATGACTTCGAGGGAATGGAACCATTTACATTTATCCTTGTGGGGAATAATGAACTGCACGAGTTAAAATGGGATGAAAAAAAGGCACATTTAAAAAAACTCGATGCCAATGGTTTTTACATCTGGTCGTCGGCGACTTTATATTCACCGGAAATAAAATTAAGAAGGGAAAGCTGGTTTCAGGAATGGTTGAAAGATCGAAAGGATTTCAGCTTAAAAGCTGTTCAAGATTTTCATTTTAATGGTGGGGAAAAAGATGATTGGAATGGCTTCGTTATGAACCGGATGAACTTGGTACAAACGGTGAGCATTACGAATGTGGTAAAGAAAAATGATCGGATGCAGATGATCTATAATGATTTGTTGCGAGAGAAAAATTTAAAAAGATATATTTTTCGGAAAAAAGAAATGACTTCGCCTGGATAGTTTCAACCTAACATAAACCCGCCATGCTTTCACACAAACTGCTTATCTTGTTTTTTCCTGTTTTCATTTTCTTTGCATTATGCAATACGCCATATGAAACGAAAACTCCAGAAAAGCAACCATTCACTATCATCGCTTATTATCCTGGCGATGCAGAAAGCATTGATGCTTACCCCATCGAAAAATTGACCCATATCATTTACAGCTTCTGCCATTTGCGCGGCAACAAACTCGTTGTTGATGATGCAAAAGACAGCACCACCATCAGGAAACTTGTTTCACTCAAACAAAGAAAACCAGGCTTAAAAGTTTTACTTTCATTAGGTGGGTGGGGCGGCTGCAAAACCTGCTCATCAGTTTTTTCGGACGAAGCAGCACGAAAAGAATTTGCTTTGTCCGTAAAAAAACTCCAAGAAGAATACCACACCGATGGCATCGACCTCGATTGGGAATATCCTGGCATCCCAGGGCCTCCGGGCCATGAATTCATGCCAGCAGATAAACAACATTTCACTTTGCTGATTCAAGAACTTCGACAAGCCTTGGGACCAGGGTCCGAACTGAGTTTTGCGGCTGGAGGCTTCGATAATTTTTTTGATAACAGCGTCGAGTGGGATAAAGTAATGCCGTTGGTCAACAGGGCCAACTTGATGACTTACGACCTTAAACACGGATATAGTGACACGACTGGTCACCACACCCCTCTCCATGCAACTCCGCAGCAAAAAGATGCCACAGATCACGCTGTAGAATACCTTGAGTATATCGGAGTGCCGTTGAACAAAATGGTGATCGGGGCTGCTTTTTACGGTAGGGTTTGGGAGAACGTGGACAGCACAAACAATGGGCTTTTCCAGCCTGGTAAGTTCAAACGTGGCGTCTCTTTCAAAACACTCGACAAATACTTGGACGACAATCCTGGCTATATTCAGATGTGGGACGATCAGGCCAAAGCACCTTATGCCTACAATGAAAATGCTAAACTATTCCTCACCTATGACGACCTCGAATCTGTAAAATTGAAAACGGAATACGCCAAAAAAAAGGGTCTTGAAGGTATTATGTTTTGGCAACTTGGCAGTGATAATACAGCAGACGGATTGTTGGAAGCAATTTATAAAGCGAGCCTGGAAACGGTGAAATAAAAAATCCCTGAATCGAAGTTCAATTCAGGGATTTTAGAAATGCTTAGAAAGTAGCTACATCTTCTTTATCTCCTCCAACAAAGCATCCGTAGAAGAATGATCCTCGTTTATTTCCTCCGCCATGGCAATCGCTATTTTGGCCGTTTTCAATGCCTTCCCTTTTTTCCCAAGTCGGTAGTATAGCGCTGCCAATGTATCGTTGTTAAAAAAATTGCTTTCCATCGCAACGGATTTTTTCGCCCACTTCAACGCCGATTTCAGTTCTTTCTTTCCCTGAACTTCTTCATAAAAAATCCAGGCAATTTCATTTAGCTCGTCCCAACTTTGGGCAGGATACTTTTTGTAATATGCGTTGGTAGCTTTTGTGAAACCTGACCAATCTTCCCGTTGCGCATAATATCCCATTTTTAAGCGGCCAGCCATTTCTTCACCTTTTCCAGGGTACATTTTAATGTACAATTTTTCAATACTTTCAAGGTCGTCCTCGCTTTGAGCCTTCGCTACTTGGCCTTGAACCAATTCATTTATTTTGGCAGCAACGGCCCGTTCTCCTAAAAGTTCTTCATAGGCATTTTTGTTGTCCACAAAATGCTGGGACATTTTGGAATCGAGGCTGCCCACCATGCGATAAACAAACGCCATGTTTTCCTTGGTATTCCAATCCTGCTGCGTTTCAAGATATTCGCCGGCAACGGTTTCGTATGTGCCGTCCATTGCATCCAATTTTGTCATAGCAAGATTGTAGAGCAGTTCGGGAGAACGATCGCCACTTTCATATTTGGCCATGATGCTACCCATATTTCTATTTGGATCGAGTGCAGCTTCGCCAAGATCAAGCAACAAATCAGTGGTATGGTAGCCAACTGAGCGGTGTACGACTTTCCCGCTGCCATTCACAAACAACAAAGTAGGATATGCCATTACACCAAAGTCTTTTGCCAGACCGATGCCTTCCCCTTTTTCCATGTCAATTTTTGCATTCACAAATTGGGCGTTGAAATAATTGCCGACCTCTTTTTTGGTAAAAACATCCCTTGCCATTTTTTTGCACGGCCCACACCAAGCGGCATAGGCATCCACAAAAATGAGCTTGTCCTGTTTTTCCGCTTTTGCCAACAGTTTTTCCCAGTTCCCTTTGTCAAATTTAATCCCATCTTGTGTAAATGCATTGCCGCTAAGCAGGAAGGAAAAAGCAAGAAGGGGCAGAATATTTTTCATGGTGTTTTTTTTCACGGTTTCATTGCTTCATGGTTTCATTGCTTCGGAAAACAATGGAACAATGAAACCATGAAGCAATGGCATTTCAACTTTCCAATCGTTGGATAAAACTTTGCACTTGTTTTTCGGCATTGCCGCCTTTTACTTTGGCAAGATCAAGCGCTTTGTTGGCTATTTTTTTTGCCTGTTTGGCTTTGCCGTTTATGTGCAAAATACTAGCGTAAGTTAGGTGGTAGGTATATTCATCGCTTTTGCTTGCTGCTGTTTTGGCAAATTTTTCTGCCATTTTCATGCACCCTGCATGATCCGAAAAATCCTTCCCCATATCGGCGGCCAACTTGTTCAATTTTTTGGCGTCGCCTTTGGCCACATACTTGGCAAAATCCTCACATGCTTTGCCGTATTTTTCCGCGTTATAAGTTTTCCTGTAAAAATCCAGGTCAGCTTTAGCTGCAAATGCTTCTGCCTTTTCAGGGTAGTGTTTGCGCATTTTATCCTTGGCTTCGTTCAGCAGGTCTTCGTATTCATATTCCATCGCCTTCTTGACTGTGTTTCCACAAGCAAGTTCTATCTTGTTACGAAGTGCATCCAGGCCGACCAGTTTGCCAATCTCGGCTTTGTTTTCGATCATTATTATAAAAATGCGGGAGTCGGCCTCAACAGCAGCTTCATGGACAAATCGGAGATTGAATTCCGTTGTCATGTTGTCTTGAGTTCGGAGATATTCGTTGGAAACTTTTAGGCTGGGCTTATTGGATTTGTTGAGCGATTTTACATAATCAAACATAAATTCAGGACCTCTATCGCCTTCCTCATACTTGATAGCATATTCGCGGCTGTAGTCAACTTTGCGCAGCGCAAGGTCGCCGTTGCTGATAAGGCCTCGCACGTCCTGCCCGCCGACCACTTTGTGCAGCACCTCTCCTTTTTCATCAATAAAAAATAATGTAGGAAATGCTGAAACTGGGTATTTTTTGCGGAACTGTCGTCCCTCACTTTCCTCCGCATCTATTTTCATGTTTATAAATTTTTCGTTGAAATACTTGCCAGCTTTTTCATCCATGAAGGTTGTCTTGGCCATGCGTTTGCATGGGCCGCACCATTTGGCATAAGCATCTACGAAAATGGGCTTGCCAGTTTTGGCCGATTCTTCCAAGGCCTCCTTCCATGTGCCATGGAAAAAATCGATACCCTGGGCGTTTATTTGTGAAGCGATAAAAATTGTCAAAAAGAAAGAAAATAGAAATCTCATGATTTGATATGATTTGTTGTTCAAGCAAGAACAAAATAAAGACCTAAAAAGATGGAATGTCCACAATTGGCGTCAAGAATAGCGTATTCGCAAAGACTTTAACGGTTTTTTATAGTTTGCTTTTAAAAACTGCCCACTGCCTACTGCTCACTTTTAAACTGCTTCACCAAATCCTCAGGCGATATTTCAACGACCTGTAAAAGTTGTTTCACCTGAATAGCCAATGAATCGTTCGGGTAGGTTTTCAAGAAATCATTATAATACTTGGTTGCCATTTTTGCATCTCGGAGATCACTGTCGAAAGTGAACCCTTGCAGAAAAAGTGCCATAGGTGCTTTTGGGTGGTCGCCATACGTTCGCCAAAGTTGCCCCCAAAGCTGGATCGCCTTGCCGTAATCTTTAGATCCCCTGGCAACATCCCCAGCTTTAAAAAGGATAGTAGGCGTGGCCTTATCGTCAGGGAATTTATTTGCGTATTCGGTTGATTTCTCAACCAAAGCCTTGGCTGCGTCTTTTTCTTTTGTGGCATCGCCCGATTCCAGGATCGTTGTTTCTAGTTGTTCGATTTCTTTCAAAAGAGCCGATTCCTGGTTTTGCTGACAGGAAATTGCCAAACACATTATCAACCCAATAAAAATCTGTCTAATTTTCATGCTTCAAATTTTTTGCGAAAATAGCACCTCAAGAGGAAATTGGGAATTAGGGATTGGATATTTGGGAAGTGGGAGACATTCAAGACTTTTGCCTTGCTGTTCATTTTTGAACATATCTCGTTCGTCATTGTACACGATTTATTTAATTTGTCATTTATAAAATCCTGTAAAACAATTTATTAATTCAATGGCACACCCGTTGCCAATACCTAAAACGAATATCTATTCACTAATAACCAATCACGAAATTTATGATCACCCTTAAAGGATTAGAAAGATATTACAAAAACGGTTTGAACAAAACTTTTGTACTTAGGAACATTGACCTGACAATAGAAGAAGGCGAATTCCTTACCATCATGGGGCCGAGTGGCGCTGGCAAATCTACTCTGCTCAACATCATCGGCATGTTGGAAGAACCTTCAGGGGGCGAATATCATTTCTTCGATGAGCCTGTCCACAAATTCAGGGAACGCAAGCGCAATGAACTGCACAAGCATTACATGGGATTCGTTTTTCAGGCCTACCATCTTATTGACGAACTGACTGTTTATGAAAACATCGAAACACCATTGCTCTACCGAAAGGTAAAAAGGGCCGAACGTCAGGTCATGGTCGCCGATACGCTCGACCGTTTCAATATTGTCGCCAAAAAAGACCTCTTTCCCAGCCAGCTTTCTGGTGGCCAGCAACAATTGGTTGGCGTGGCAAGGGCCATCATTACAAAACCAAAACTCCTACTTGCCGACGAACCAACAGGCAACCTCCATACTTCACAGGGTGAAAACATCATGGAACTTTTTAAGGAATTGCACAACGATGGCGTGACCATCGTGCAAGTGACCCACTCGGAAAAAAATGCCCAATATGGCACTCGGATCATTAATTTACTAGATGGTTGGGTGGATAGCGATGTGGCATTGGATGGCAAAGTTGCTTCTTCGTAAAATGCTAACTCAACATTGTTTTTTAATTAATGCAGATCAATAGTCTTGTTCATATCCTTGATTCTTATTTATGAACAGGACTATTCTATTTTAATAAAATTAAAGCTTGGGTATTTTAATTCCATTCTTTCAAAATCATAAGTCATTCCCAAGATAAACCCACCTCCCCCTGCGCCACATATTTTTAATTTAAAATAATCACTTTCTATTCCTTCTTTCCATATTTTTAAAAAATTGGTGGGAATCAATTCATCTAAATATAGAAACTGAAATTCGCTGATAGTATTAAATTCAGCAAACAATAAAATCCAACTTTTATTTATTAATTTATTTATGGCCGAATCAATCGCAGGCAAGTAATTGTTTTTTAATTTTTCATTAAATTTCTTTTCTTTATTTTTTTTCAAAAAATATTCGATATAAGGTGTGGCCTGCCTTTTTATGCCCGTATCTAAAAGAAACAACGTAGCTGAGTTTTGCACTTCTGGCAGTTCTACTTTTATTATTTCTTTATTATGCAAAACAATGGTTTCGTTCAAATAACAAACCAACGGATCAATACCACTGCTAGTGCCGTGAAAAAAACCTTCCATTTGGGCAAAAGACTTTTTTAACAATGTTAAATCTTTCCCCTCCCTGACCATGCAGTATCGGTCGAATATGGCGGCCACCAATGCGCCCGAGCTACCTACACCATATCCTGTGGGAATATCTGATTCAAAAAAAAGTCCTTCCGAAAGTTCTTTTTTAAAACGTGCAATATCAAGTTTAATAAAAAGCGGCGTCTCGTTTAAAGAATCAGCAAACTCGACCAGCCTCATCTGCTTTTTATTTATGTTGTTTTTATTTTTCAAAAATCCCCAATGTCCAGAATACAACGGCAACGGCATGGCCAATGCCTGTGAACCAAGGTTCACGGTGTGCTCGCCAAAAAGCAGGAGTTTTGCAGGATAATTTTTCACCGAAACAAGTAAAAATGAGTAAAAAGTAAAAAGGCAAAAGTAAAAAGGCAAAAGTAAAAAGCGGCGAATCCAGCAGGTTGCGCTTTTACTTTCTACTTTTGCCTTTTTAATTACAACAGGAAACTATGCAACGAAAAGCTTACCGCCTCAAAGCCGGAAATGTACGCAATCTGAAAATAATTACCGAAAGCTTGCCTGACCCAACTGCTGATGAAGTCACGGTGGAAATCAAAGCCATTGGCCTCAACTTCGCTGACATCTTCGCCATCTGGGGACTTTACAGCGCCACTCCAAAAGGAGAATTCACGCCGGGCCTCGAGTATTCAGGTGTCATTGCCAAGGTAGGGACGAATGTGACCAATGTAAAACCTGGCGATCGTGTCATGGGCGTGACCCGTTTTGGCGGCTATTGCACTCACTTGAATATTGGTTTTCAGTATGTTATTCCACTTCCAGATGATTGGTCTTTTGAAGAAGGCGCAGCTTATTTGGTGCAAGTATTGACGGCCTATTATGGCTTGACCAATCTTGGGGGGCTGGAAAAAGGGCATACTGTTTTGATCCACAGTGCTGCCGGAGGGGTAGGTACCCTCGCCAACAGGATTGCCAAAAAAATGGGTGCATTCACAATAGGAACAGTCGGCAGCCCTGCCAAATTGGATTTGCTGAAACAAGAAGGTATGGATCGAAGCATTGTGCGGGGCGATGATTTTGCGAAAAAACTGGACGAGGCATTGGACGGTCGGGAGTTGAATATGGTGATGGAATGTATCGGCGGAAAAATATTGAAACAAGGCTTTGCCAAGCTCGCCCCGCAAGGCCGTTCGGTCGTTTACGGTGCTGCGCAATATGCCTCCAGTGGCGACCGTCCAAATTACCTGCGGCTGCTGTGGATGTTCCTCCGACGCCCTATGATCGATGCCCAGCAATTGGCAGAGGACAACAAAGGCATCCTCGGTTTTAATTTGATTTATTTGTATGAAAAAGCAGAATTGCTGCACGAATTATTGGAGGAAATAAAAGCACTGGAAATAGGCAAACCGAGGGTCGGCCATGTTTTTGAATTTGAAAAACTGCCGGATGCCGTGCGTTTGTTTAAGTCGGGAAAAACGACAGGGAAGGTGGTGGTGGTTGTTTAACGGGTCGCTCTTTATTCTACTTTAGCACTCTGATTCCTGTTGATCGGACGGCATAGCCATCCGATCATATTCTCCCAAATCCGATCGGATGGCTATGCCGTCCGATCAACAGGAATCAGAGTGCTAAAGTAGAATAAGAAGATATATTCAATCATTCTCTCAAACATTCATCAAATTAGTATGAGCTACAAAACCATGTTCGTAGATGCCCCGCTAATCAAGGAAAAGCAAGGCATTGGTGTTCACCTAATGGTAGTTAACGGCGACCAGTTTGCGCGTGATATTGATGCGGCTGTTCATGAAAAAGCAAGGGAAGGATATGAATTGATGAACTCCATGCCCATTGAATCCTCAAAATCTGTGATGGGTTCGTACACATATAATTTTACCTCTGGCATTATGTTGATTTTCAAAAAGGAAGGCACGTGACCCGTTTTCTCTGCAAGCCGTTCTATGAATTGTCCCTTAAAGAATTGTACGACATCATGGCCCTCCGCCAAGAGGTCTTTGTGGTGGAACAGGAATGTCCTTATCTCGATGCCGATGGCCAGGACCAATCTTCTTGGCATCTCATGGGGTTTGATGAAAATGGAAAACTTATCGCTTATGCCCGCCTCATTCCGAAAGGTATTTCATACAAAAAATATCCTTCCTTTGGGCGAGTAGCCACTGCACAGACAAGGCGGGGTACAGGTGTCGGCAGGGAATTAATGGAACAAACATTGGCATGGATGAAAAAACTTTTTCCGGGAGAAGACATAAAAATTTCAGCGCAATGTTATCTCGAAAAATTTTACGTGAGCCTCGGATTTGAAATCGTCGGGGAGGAATATTTGGAGGATGGCATTCCGCATTTCCCGATGTTGCTGAAAAAGGTGTCGGACGCCTCCAAGGCGTCCGACATCTGAGGTAGAATAATTTGCACAAACTTCTTTTTGTGTTTTTTTAAAACACCTACCTTCGCAGCCGTTTTCGCAGAATCCCCTGTCGATGAAAGTTCTCCCAACATTAAACTACCAACAATTAACAATCGTATAAACATGAATAAAATAGATTTTTCAAAAATCGAAAAAGGTGTCAACGGGTATCTCGACGCCGCATTGAACGATGGTAAAATAGACCGCCAGAGTTATGATATGGCAAAGACGAATACCATGACCTACATCAAGTTGTGGCTGACCGATAAGAACTACGAAATATTTTCACCAAACCTTTCCAAAGGCATCATGGCTGCCGTGCGGGCAAAAAGATGGGAGGACATCGTGAACACCTTCCGCAAAAAAATGAGTTTCGGCACAGGTGGCATTCGCGGGTTCATGGCAGGTGATAAGGCCAGCATCATGAAACTCAAAAAACAAGGATTGGATGCTCCCATTTTGAAAGGTCCAAATACGATCAACAATATCGTGCTTTTGCAGACCAGTGCTGGGGTCGCAAAATTTGGAAAAGAAAAGGGTTTCAATAAAATAGTCATCGGCTACGACAGCCGCATTCGGGGAGGTGATTTTGCAGAAAAAATTGCCGAACTTTTTTTGGCTTATGGTTTCACGATTTTTTTGTTCGACGAGGCATGTCCATTCCCTGAAGTGACATTTGCGATACCACACGTGAAAGCGCATATGGGCATCCTGCTTTCGGCCAGCCACAATGATTACCGCTATAACGGCTACAAACTCTGCGGCGGAAACGGTTCACAGTTTGACCCTGACGAACGGTCGGATATGTACAATAATTACATCCAAAAAGTAACTTCAAAAGACATCAAGTTGAAGCCATTGGCAAAAGCAGCCAAGAACAAGCTCGTGTTTTTGGGTGGTGAGAAAAAACTGAAAGGGGTCAAATACCTTGACCGAAAATTGATCAATATCCACGGAGCGCACCGGGAGCATATCAAACAATTTCTATTGCAGGACACCGCTTCTGCAAAAACCTTGAAAATCGCTTTTTGTGCTTACCACGGCGCAGGCCGCATCGCTGTGCCAAGGCTGCTGAACGATATTGGTTTTAACGAAATTGACAGTATTCACCACAACGGCCTCAACGACCTTGATGGCTCTTTTCCTTCTTTTAATAATAACCCAGGTGAGGAGCAACAGCCTGATCCGGGCGACCGCCGTGCTGCTAAAATTGCCGTGGATGGATATATTGCGGAATATGGTAAGAAAAAATGGAACAGCATTGACATCCTCATCGGTACCGACCCAGATGCTGACCGCTGTGGCGTTACGGTGAAAGTACCAAAAGACCAGCGGGATATTTATGGAGATTATGCCCTGCTGCCGGCGGACGAGGTGTGGACACTGTTGCTGTGGTACCGCCTCCAATTCGACCAAAGTTTTAAAAGGGAAGATGCCTTTATCGTGTTTTCGCATACCACGACGGATTCTCTGATGATGTTGGCAAAAAAATATGGCGTGGGCATTATCAAGACATGGGTCGGCTTTGCGGCGTTGTCTTCTTCAGTGCGCGACAGCTGGGATGGCAAATTGGTGGAAGGACTTTCAGAAGGCCGCTTCAAGCCGAATGATGACCTCTCCCACATGGTGGTACAGGAAACTTTTGATATGGGCAAGGGCCGTACGTACAACCTCGGTGCATTTGAACAGAGCAACGGTTACTCACTGCTTGGCTACCCACCAAAAGATAAATTTTCTTTAGGCGAAAACGGACACGTGCGTGACAAGGACGGTACGTTCGCAGCCATCCTCGTTGCTGAAATTGCCCAGTGGGCCAAAGATCAGGGAACGAGTATTTTTGAATTGATCGATCAAAAGGTTTTTCTCGATCCAGAAATTGGACTTTTCTACAACCACTACGAACCAGATCCAATTGATGGCGAATACCCCGGCATAGAAGGAGACCGAATGAAAAAAGCTATTCTTCGTCGTGCCCTCGGCTATTACCAGATTGCGAAAGCTAGCGGCCTGAAAATCGGTGGGCAAGAAGTGACCGATGTGGTAATGTATCGCACTGGGAAATACGACCATGTTTACCCACCGACACCAGATTGGATTTTCCCAGACGAAGGTATCCGTTTTTATTTCGGCGATAAATTGAACAACCTCACCGTGCGCCCCTCCGGCACCGGCAACTCCCTCCGCTTTCATGTGCAGATGCACACGTTCAGTGTGACGGAGAAAAATATTGTCAAACAGAAAAAGGCGCTGCGGAAAAAGGCACTGCGGATCGTAAATGATGTGCGGAAGATTTTGGGCGCGCCACGGAGCAGTGAGTTGGTTTAGAAGATATTGTTTTTAGAAACGAAGCCCCGTCACTTGGAAAGTGCCGGGGCTTTTTTGGAAGACAATTTATCAGAGGCACATTTTTTCTGGTCAAATTAGCGTCTATTAACTTCGAGATTCCAGCCCAACCTAATAACTCTTTTGACAAGCTTTATCACAGGCGATTTATAGCCCCAATAAAATGGTAAAAACTTGCCTTGATAGTAGATTTATGCCCCCTTCAATGCTTTCGCCCGCAACCGCTGCAAAAATGGGGAAGCAAAAATAAAACTCTGCAACAGTTCATTATCGCTCTCAAGGACTTCTGATTTATTGCCCGTCCAGGCGAGGAGGCCTTTGTGCAGGTAGGCGATGTTGTCACCAGTTTCCATCACCGAATTCATGTCGTGGGTGTTGATGATGGTAATAATGTTATTCTCGTAAGTAATCTCTTTGATGAGTTCGTCGATGAGGAGAGCCGTTTTTGGATCGAGGCCAGAGTTGGGTTCATCACAGAAAAGATAGCGGGGGTGCATGACAATGGAGCGTGCGATGCCAACTCGTTTTTGCATGCCACCACTTATTTCAGAAGGGTATTGGTCGTTGACGTTTTCGAGGTTTACCCGCTCTAGTACTTCGTTGATGCGGTGGAGTTTTTCCTTCTTGGTTCGTGTGGTAAACATATCAAGGGGGAAACCCACGTTGTCTTCCACAGTCATAGAATCGAACAAAGCAGATCCCTGAAAGAGCATCCCAACTTTCATCCTGATTTCCCGAACTTCTTTTTTACTTAAGGAAAAGAAATCTACGCCATCATACCAAACGTGGCCAGAAGTTGGCTCAAACAAGCCAACAAGTATTTTAAGAAAAACCGTTTTCCCTGCACCACTTTTACCAATTATAAGGTTGGTTTTTCCGGGAAGGAAGTCCATGGACACACCTTTCAGTACCTCCGCACCATCAAACGACTTGAATATATTTTCTGCTCGGATCATTGTATATTTCTATTGGTTTCAGGAGGGTGTTTTAAAACCCTCTTTGTGCAGGTTGATCAGCCCATCAAAAGCATAGCGACCAAATAATCAGCTAAGAGGATCAGGATGTTGCTGTACACCACGGCATTGGTACTGGCTTTACCGAGTTCAATGCTGCCCATTTTTACAAAGTATCCTTGAAAGCAAGAAACCGTTGTGAGGATAAATGCAAATACCAGCGATTTGATGTACATCATTTCCACGTTCCGGGGCACAAAAAAAGCTCGTAAGCCCCGCTCGTATTCATCTGCCGACATTTCGCCTCCAGGAACGACTGCAAGATAACCACCAACGATAGCGACATATGCAGAAATGGTAACAAGCAAAGGGATAACCGTAAGAGCGGCCATCAGCTTGGGCATTATAAGATAGGCGCTGGTGTTGACACCCATGATCTCCATGGCGTCGATGTGCTCTTTTTGTCGCATCCCTCCCAGTTCTGCTGCCATATTGGAACCAACCTTGCCCGCCAATACGAGGCAAGTTATAGTAGGCGCTGACTCAATGATGGCCAGGTCTCGCACGATATAGCCAATGTAATAGCGTGGCACAAGCGTGCCATCCAATTGGTAGGCAAATTGTACGGCAGCCACCGCGCCCATAAAAACGGAAATCAGGCAGACAATGACCAAAGATCCAATGCCGATGTCTTCCATCTGCCGGAGGGTTTCTTTCCAGTACATTGACCATTTTTCAGGCCTGGAAAAAGCCGATTTTAACAGGAGGACATAACGCCCGACGTGATATAAAATGTTGAATTTCATGTGGTATTCGACTGGCACATGCATATTGCTTGCCACTTAGTAATGCTCAAATAATAAGCAGCCTAAATCGTTGAGTTATTTTTTGAGCATTACTAACCGAAAGTTTTTTTTTCAAAAGAGCAGCAAAAGTAGGTAAAATGGTGGTTAGTGATAAATGGAGGAATGTCAGTGAACAGTGATGATTAGACTTGTTCGCAAATAAGGATCTTGAATATGAAAAAATCTTTTTCCGTCTGGCGCACTATTTTTTCTCGTCCGTAGCTACGGCTATGCACTCAAAAAAATAGACCATCAGACTAAAAAACCTAATTCTCATATCCTAAAATCTTATTTACGAACAAGTCTATTGAATAGTTGAAATTAGAACTTTGTACAACCAATGCCTACCGACGGTAAATCATTTCACAACTAAGGAGCGATTAGAGGGCAAGATGAATAGTCAGCACCTACTCATTTCGCAATAGTAACCTGTTTCGGGACTGGAAAGACAATTTGTAAAATAAAATATGTTTTCCATTGGAAGGCAGCAATTCTCGCTATTAGCAAAAAATAAATATGAGAGCTAAAAGCATAAAATTTTATTTTAGCCGTCAAAAGAGACGGTTTTATGGTTGACAAATTAATACAAAGCATTAAATCAGCATTTGGGTCGGTGTCGGAACACC
>JAJCYI010000089.1 GCA_029263015.1 Saprospiraceae bacterium
CTGATAATTGAATATTAAGACCTGTCAGGTTGTTTTATTTATATGTGTTCGGAGGGAATTCCCTCCGAACACATATAAATAAAACAACCTGACAGGTCTATTCCTCAAGCATTTCCGGTGTTTCCTTCCACAATTGTATATTCACGTCAAAATGGGGAGCTATTAGACATCTTCTTTGGAACAAATCTATTTTCACATTTTAACTTTTTTCAAAATGAAACAACTGACTATTTTTCTTTTTATCATTGGGATACCGATTATTGGTTTCTCACAACAAACCATCAATGGCTCCATCACCCACGACAATTTGCAAAGAGATTATATTCTATACGTACCGGCAAACTATACTGGCGATTCACCTGTGCCGGTGGTCTTCAATTTTCATGGCTATACCAGCAACGCCAATGAGCAAATGTTTTACGGGGATTTTCGGGCAATTGCGGATACGGCAGGCTTTATTATTGTCCATCCTCAAGGGACATTGTTTGATGGCAATACACATTGGAATGTTGGAGGCTGGACATTGGGAAGCACCACGGATGATGTTGGTTTTACAGAAGCCATGATTGATTTTATGGCTGGTGAATACAATATTGATTTAACCAGGGTTTATTCTACGGGCATGTCGAACGGAGGATTTATGAGTTTCCTTTTGGCTTGCCAGTTAAGTGATAAAATTGCTGCGATTGCTTCCGTTACCGGTTCGATGACTCCTGAAATATACAATGATTGTAACCCTCAGCACCCGATGCCTGTCCTGCAAATGCATGGCACGAGCGACAGTGTTGTTCCATACACTGGGGAGACTTGGACGAGATCGATAGATGATGTCATTCAGTATTGGTTGGACTATAATAATTGCAATACTTTACCTGCTACAACTGCTTTGCCGAATACCAATACCACGGACGGAAGTACCGTCGAACACATCGTATATGATGGAGGTGATAATGGTGCAACTACCGAACATTTTAAAATAACGGGAGGCGACCATACTTGGCCTGGAACGGTATTTACAGGGCCGGGCACTAACCAAGATATTAATGCCTCCCTCGAAATTTGGAAGTTCTTTTCCAGGTATGATATCAATGGATTAATTGACACTGCGACAGGAATTGAAGAGTTGGGTAACAACAAGTTGACAATTTATCCCAACCCGACCGATTCGCATATCAATATCGAGCATAATTTTTCAAAACAAGTGGAGTATGAAATAATCTCTACTTTAGGTGAGCGCCTCTTGATGGGGCATATTGATTCAAATAATCAGGGAATTGACTTGTCTGGTTTATCACCTAATATCTATATCTTAAAAGTTGGTGACAGCAGTTTTAAAATATTGAAAATGGATTAAGAATGCGAATCAGGTGTTGGAATTCAGGATGCTTTTATTAGCCCCGCTGGGGCTTTCAAAATTCAACCCCCGATTCGCATTAAGATTTTATTTATGCAAATGAGGATTAAAAAATACATTCATACGCATCACTTCCAACTCAAAATCACTTTCGTAATATTAATCACACTTTTCTTTTTTTCCTGCGAAAGGAATACAATTCGAAATTCTGATTTCCAGCCCACTCTCAATAGCCTGTATAATAATAAATTAGTTTACAGAAATTTTAAACTAAAAAAGGGCGACAAAATAATTTCCAGAAAAAAATATCAAAATCAACTTTATGGTTTTTGGCTTGCACAATGCATTGCTAATTGGACAGGGCTCATTACTGAAATGGATAAAATTGGAGGAGAAGGAAAAGATGGCAAATGCGCAGGATTTTATACAAGAGAAAATTGGGGCAAAGCAGATGGGCCGAACTTTTGGGGTTCAAATAATTATTCTGATACCATTGACTTTCTATTCGAAGATGAAGGTGGCATTTGGGGAGCGGATGACGACACTGACATTGAGTATATCTATCAACATCTTTTGTACACGAATAAGACTTCTATATTGACGGGAGAACAAATACGGGATGGTTGGTTGAAACATATAAAAACGGAGGAGGAAAATTATTTATGGGTATCCAATCAGACAGCTTTTGATTTGATGAAAATTGGAATGATCCCACCCGATACAAGTGATCCTGATAACAATCCAAATTATGAAATGATTGATGCACAGTTGACCACTGAGATTTTTGGATTTTTTGCACCTGCTCGCCCTGATATTGCTTTAAAAATGGCACATCTTCCGATACAAACAACTGCAAGAAATAATGCCGAATGGATCGCTGAATTTTATGTCATCATGTATTCTTTGGCTTCCCGGGTTGACGAAACCCTGAATATGCAGGAAAAAGTATTTTGGATGGCCCACATGGCAAGACAGCGATTGCCAAATGATTCATATTCCGCTAAAATGTATGATTTTATAAAAAGCAAATACCAGTCAGGTGCAACTTGGGAAGAGGCAAGGGATGCGCTCCATGAAAAATACCAGGTCAATCAGGATGATGGATACGAATGGTCAACAAAAGACAAGGCCTGTAATGGGTGCTTTGCCGCTGGAATCAACTTTGGAGCGAGCATTGTTAGCCTTTTGTACGGTGGAGGCGATTTAAAAGAAACGATTAAAATCGGTGCTTTGGTTGGTTGGGATTCTGATAACCCGACTGCTACTTGGGGTGGGTTGTTGGGTTTTATGCTTGGGAAAGATGGGGTCGAAAAAATTTTTAACAGAAAGTTTGCGGAGCAATTTAATATACATCGAACGAGAATCGGTTTTCCAAATAATGGTATTGACAATTTTCAGGATATGTCCAAAAAAGGGGTATTTATAATTGACCGGGTAGTGCAAGAAGAAATGGGTGGGGGCGTGGACTTGGAAAATGATGTGTGGCATATTCCTGAAGCCAAGATTAAGTTATGAATTGGTTAGGAACGATGATTTGTCCGACTACTTATTATTCATGTTTTACTCATCGAATTTTTCCGCTGGCAATTCTCAAAAAATCCCCATCTTGCCGTTCTCAAACAAATTCCCACATGCTAATTTTCATTAAGAATGTTCTCCTGCCAGTACTGCTCTTCACCAGTGCTATTTCATTTGCCCAAAAGAAGAATGCTTCTTTTGAGTACCATATTCACCGGGCAACGTCTCCAATCCAGGTGGACGGCCAATCGATTGATGTTGCCTGGCAGGATGCGGAAGTAACCACTGAATTTTACCAGGTGCTGCCGATGGATACTGGAAGGGCCGTCGTACGTACCGAGGTGCGTATGTGCTACGATGGTGAAAATCTTTACCTGTTGGCCGTCTGTTATGACGAACTTGATGGGCCGTGGATCGTCGAATCGCTGCGCCGGGATTTTTCTTTTGGTAAAAACGACAACTTCCTCCTCTTTCTGGATCCCTTTGATAATCAGACGAACGGGTTTTCTTTTGGATCCAACGCCCAAGGTGCCCAGTGGGATGGCCTGATGCACAGTGGTGGTAGCATTGACCTAAGTTGGCAAAACAAGTGGGAATCGGCCGTAAAAGCGACAGACGACCAATGGGTTTTTGAAATGGCAGTGCCCTTCAAAACCCTGCGCTATAAAAAAGGCATCAACCGCTGGGGCATCAATTTCAGTCGCCTCGATCTGAAGGCTGCCGAAAAGTCGGCCTGGGCGCCCGTGCCCCGACAATTCCCTACGGCTTCGCTGGCCTATACGGGCGTGCTCGTTTGGGACCAGCCGCCACCTTCTCAAGGCGCCAATGTTTCGATCATCCCTTATGTGCTCGGCGGACTAAGTAAGGATCACGAAAACGATACTGATGCAGATTTTAAAAGGGAGGTCGGGGCAGATGCCAAAGTTGCGCTCACTTCCTCCCTGCAACTCGACCTGACGGTAAATCCCGATTTTTCACAAGTAGAGGTGGATGTTCAGCAGACCAATCTCGACCGTTTTGAGCTTTTTTTCCCGGAGCGCCGACAGTTTTTTCTTGAAAATGCAGACCTGTTCGCCAACTTTGGCTACGGGACGCAGCGGCCATTTTTTTCCCGCCGAATCGGCCTGAACGCCCCCATCCATTTCGGTGCAAGGCTGAGCGGCAACTTAAATAAAAATTGGCGCATTGGCGCATTGAACATACAGACGGGCGAGGACGGCGAGGGCACCCCGGCACAAAATTTTGGGGTGGTGTCCTTGCAGCGGCAAGTGTTTGCCCGCAGCAACGTCTCGGCCATTTTTGTGAACAAAGAAACTTTCGATTACGACAAAGTGACCGACAAGGAGACCATCAAACGGTACAACCGCAACCTTGGGTTTGAATACAACCTTGCTTCCCAAAACAACCTTTGGAATGGTAAATTGCTTTTCATGAAATCCTTCAGCCCCGACTTGGAGGGAAAGGACCAAGTGGTGGCAGGTAACTTGGATTACCAAGCCAAGGAATGGAATTTTAGCCTCGGCTTTAAAAATGTCGGTGAAAATTTTAGGGCAGAAACTGGCTTTGTACCCCGCACTGGTTTCAACCAAATTGAAGCCAATGCAGGCCGGTTGTTTTTCCCAAAGTCATCGAAGATCCTGAGCCATGGGCCATCCATGAAGCTGGAATTTTATTTTGATGAAAACATGCGGCCAATTGAAAATGAAATCCCTATCATTTACCAGGTCAATTTCTTTGACCGCAGCACCTTCGCGTTCTGGACAGCCCACAATCATGTGGAGCTGCTTTCTCCTTTCGATCCCACAAATTTTGCTGGGGACACGCTGGCCACCGACTCCAAACACGACTGGAATGCTTTTGGAATTAATTACAATTCCAAACCACAAAGTCTGTTTACCTGGTCTGTTGACTCTCGTTATGGTGGCTACTACGCCGATGGGTTTCGTCTGCGTCTTGGGGGTGAAGCAGGCTACCGTTTTCAACCCTATGTGGCCATCGGCATGGCGGCACAATACAATCGCATTGCTTTCGAAACGGACGATCGGCTGCCAGATGGTTTAAAAAACCAAAGCTTCGATCTCTGGCTGGTTGGCCCTCGCATAGATGTGACGGTGACAAACAAACTTTTTTTCACCAACTTCATCCAATATAATAACCAGACAAAAAATGTGAACCTCAACCTCCGTTTCCAATGGCGCTACAGTCCAGCCTCGGATCTTTTTATCGTCTATACCAACAATTACTTTTCGGACTTTTCAGAGGTGCGCAACCAGGCGCTGGTGCTGAAAATGACGTACTGGTGGAATCTGTGAGGAAGGTGTTTTAGGATGTGAGGAAGGTTGGGAATTTTTGTAGAAAAGGTAGTTGGAAGACTTGAAATGACTGGTAAAAGGAGTTCATGGTGAAATATAGGATGACGAGGTACTTGGGTGGGTAGGGCTGATGATTGCATTGAATATCCTACTCCTGCTATTCTCTTTTTCAAGAAAAATAATTCACTCAATAATTAAATCTCAATCTTCGAAGCATCCCGGCTCTGATGATATATCGCCAACATCTCAACCTGATTCGGGAAATACTTAAATACCAGTACATACTTTTTCCGAAATATAATTCTGCGGTAAAATTTGTCCTTTGTTCTTTTCCATTTCCACTCAGGATGGTGGGTAGGGTAGGTAATAATCTTTGTCAAAATAAAATTTTCTAATTCTAAAACGAATTCATGGCCTTTGCCAGTTTGGACATTTTCGTCCAGCCAGTCTCGGATTGATTTGGTGTTATCTACGAAGCCTTTGTTGTAAATTAGGAGCGCACTGGCGGGTTTCATATTCCGAGAGCTTTTCTAAATTCTTCGGGCGTTACTTTTTCGCTTATCTCCGCCTCATCCACCAATTCCAATAAATCCTTTTCAGAAAGGGGAGCACCTTCTGTTATGTACTTTTCATAAGAAAAACCGGACTCATTGTTTTTTTTTGGCAAATTGAAATCCAATACTTTCTTCTGCCTGAAAGCATCCAGTATTTTTAAGATAAACGCTAATTCAGTCGGTTTTACAAAAAGCTCAACTTTTACACTATTTGATGTTGCCATATTCTAAATGAATTTTTTATGCTACCAAAAATAACGATTATAGCAGAAGAAAAAAACTACTTCCCCTCCAACCACTTCCTCGCATTCAAAAAAGCCTCCACCCAAGGCGAAATATCATCTTTTCTTCCTGCTGGATAATTCGCCCAATTCCACTTAAAGATTGATCGCTCAATATGCGGCATGGTCACCAAATGCCTGCCATCCGCACTGGCGAGCATGGCGGTGTTGTAATCGCTGCCGTTTGGATTGGAAGGGAAGGCATCGTAGCCGTATTTAGCGATGATGTTGTATTGGTCTTCGGGCAGTGGTAATTGGAGTTTTCCTAAAAATTCAGATTAGTCCCTACCTACACTTCATTTTTCCGCAAACGCTTTAAAATTAATTTTTGCCTAATTTTTGAAATTTTTTGAATTTTTCTATTGGAAAGCTTTAATGTGGAATTCAATATTCTGTAATCATTTTGGGCCAACACATCTTCAATATTTCTTTTCCTTTCAAACGATTTACGATACAAATTGAATTCACTTTTTGTAATTTCGAAATATGGAATAGCTAACTTCTTGAATTCGCTGGGAACAAGCTCCAATACTCCTCCTCCATAGTATCTCCCCTCAAGTTCAGCAAATGCCAAGGTAAGTGAGTTGTAAAAAGAATATATCAAACTACTGATGTTGTAGCCATTATTCATGCTAATTTTATATGCCGAATCCGTTACAAAGACATTAGCTGAATTCTTGATAATTTTTGGGTATCGGTGACTACGCTTCAAAAAAAACGCTTCCGGTTCATTTGCGACATTAGGCACAACGAACCAGTTCTTTCTCTTTTGACATTTATATCTTGCATGAATCTCTTCTCTTTCTCCTATTTCAAGATACTCAAGCACCTTCTCTGAAAATTTACCTGCATCATTGTCTTCGAACTTCAAGAATTTGGATGGCAAATTAGACTTGACCAATTGTAGATAATCCTTTTTATCAAATACGACACCGCCATTAACGAACAACCCTTTTTGAACAATAGGAACTGTATATTTTTCTAATCCGTATTTCTTTTCAACTTCCTCACTAATGATAAAAAATGAATTAGCAGCGGTGACAATTCCTGGTTTTGAGTCACAATAATATTCAATAGGTTTTAAATCCTCTTTTAAGTTATGCAAAAAAATTAGTTCATCAGAAGATAGTACATGGTGAGTCCATTTTATATTAGAGTGCACCAAAGCTTCATTTTTTTTGAGGATATAGGTCTGGTTTTCTAATTGAGATTTATCTTTTATGTTTGAATAAT
Source organism: Saprospiraceae bacterium (assembly GCA_029263015.1). Classification (GTDB taxonomy): domain Bacteria; phylum Bacteroidota; class Bacteroidia; order Chitinophagales; family Saprospiraceae; genus UBA6168. The sequence goes on from JAJCYI010000089.1 coordinate 7,253, forward strand.
ACACACCCTTTTCTTCCGAAGATTTATATGCAATAAGAACAAGCGTATCCTGCCCTATTGATTCAAAGACTAAATCATCAAATGTGAATATTTCAATTCGCTCAAAGCTATTTTTAAGAAATTCTCTAATTTCTTCTGTAAACTTCACTTGGAGTAATTCTAAAGGGAGGACCAATGCGAGAATGCCATTTTCTTTTAGAAGAAAGGTTGACTTTAATAAGAAAGAAGTCCATATATTTTTTATTGACTTACTCGACAAACCATTGTCTAAATGTATTTTTTTACATTTTTTTATCTGAGTACTTGTCAATCTATTTCCCTTAATATAGGGTGGATTTCCAATTGCAATCGAAAATTTAGAATCCGTTTTAAAATCTAAGAAATCACATTTTCTAAAGGTTGACCCTTTTTTACACCAAATTTTCCTAACCTTTTTCAATTCTTCTTTCTCAACATCAATTCCCATGATCGAAATTCTGCCAACACCTTGGGTTTCTTTTATAGCTTTTACAAATTTTCCATTTCCTACGCTTGGCTCAAATATGGATATAGTCTTTCCTTTGTATTTAGAAAAAACACGACGAGACATAAACTCCGCCAAATAATCTGGTGTGTAATATGACCCAGTTTCTTTTTTATTCATTTCAAAGATTATTATAATAATCCATCAATTCATTATGCAGGAGTACATATTCAAAACTGATTTTTCCTGCATGATTCATTAAGCCGGCATACTCTGGTGAATCTTTATCTCTTTTTTTCATTTCATTTGCAAAAGCCATAACAAGTTTCCTCCTCTGATTTAACTCCCACAACAATTTAATTGCATTTGCCCTTTCATCAAATTTAAAGGCAACAGTTGCCTTCCACTTGCCAAGAGGGGTGTTCCACATTATTCCACCATCTTTTGTTCTTTTCAAGTGAGTATCATATTCAATGTTACAAGGGTCAACAAATCCTTCATTATTAAGGTTGAACACCGATTCTATTTGAGATGGCCATAAAGAAGATTTATTGTTATTGCAAAATTTACAACTATACACCAAATTATCATATTGACACAACCCAATAGTACTCCCAATCTTTTTTAGAAAGTCTTTGGGAATAAAATGGTCAACTTCAAAATAAGTGTGCCTAAACCCATCATAAGAGCCACAATAGGCACAATGATGATGAAAGTCTACTTTCAAATCGTCTTTATGTTTTGACCAATCAACAGTTGGATTCTTGGTCGGAGTGGAGCGCCTCTGGGGAAGTAAATCTCTTACTTTCATTTACCCTTATTCTTTTCAATTAATGATTTCAAAAAGTCTTCGGCTTCTTTTCTTGTCTTTGACAAGCCCTCTAATTTCTCAAATGAAATTAACTGCATGGGGGCTTCACGAACTCTGGATTTATCCATGATAAATAACTCTTCTTGCGCCAGCAAAAGGGTGTCTTTTTCTTTTGCATTTAAACCTCCACTTGCTTCCTTATCTAATAAATTACCAATTAGTCGTTTCTTCTTAGCAACATAATTTCGATACTGCTCAATACTTTTTTCAAGCACTTTGACAAATCTTTCTATACTTATCTCATCTTCAAAAACTACATCTTTGTCAAAAATAATTTTCCAATCTTCAATAAATGGTTCGGCCTGATCAACTTTATTGGTAAATATTATATGAGGAAATTTTGGTTTAGTTTCATAAATCTCACTCTCAACTTCTTCTCCATTGAAAGACACTACATTCGTATCATTTAACTTATAGTCAATCATCAACAAATCGATAGCTGATTTGTAAACCTGATTCATTAAACCATCTAAAGTCATCCCTTTTGTAAACTTATAGCCAATCACATCAAATCCGTAATTCTTCAATTTTCGACGATATGTTTTGACTTGTGAATCATCCTCGTCAATGTAACCAATTGTGTATTTTGCCTTCATCTTATTGTTTTTTTCTTATTGGAAAAGAGAGTTTTAACGAAAAGCCTTCTTGTGGTTCTAAAATTTGAACATCTCCATTATAACCTTCTATTACATTTTTTATTAAATACATGCCCATTCCTGTTCCAATATCATTACCCTTCCTATCTCGTTTCGTTGTTGTAAAGGGCAAAAATATTTCTTCTTTATCTTCAAAAACCTTAGAAAGCCCAACCCCATTGTCTGAATAAATTATATCAATGGTAAAATCTGACAATTCGAATTCGATAGTGATATTTCTATCTTGTACTGCTTTCAGATTACTAAATGAATCAATAGAGTTATTGATTAGGTTTGTAAAGACAGTATCCATATCCATCTCAAACGCACGAAAGTCATAATCCGCCCCTTTTATCCTATCAGCTGTTTTCAAACGAATATCTCTTGTTTTAAAAATTTTGTTCCACCTTCTCCTTAATCCTTTGAAATAAGCTGAAAAATCTAATTTACTTCTTTTTCTTTTGTCTTTTCGGATAGCGGATTGGGAATACTCGACCCAATGTTTTATTTTATCACTGTTTTCTTTCAAAAGTTCAATAATATCCAATCCATCATCGAAATCTTCTTTGTGTTTACTTGATTTTTTTATGCTGTCGGGGATTAACTTTTTATATATACCTTCCAATAAATTAATTTCGGTTGCGTTATTTTTCACTTCCTTTAGTTCATGGCCAAAAGAAGAAACGATTAATCCCAAACTGGCCAAAGCCCTTACTTGAACAATTTCTTCATTTTCCTTTTGAGAATACTTATCGTCAATTTCTCGAATTGTCTCTTCGAATGTCTTTTTATACTTTTTCTTTTCTTCTTCTTCTCGCTTCTCTTGAAATAAATCTACTTTTCTTTTCCCATACATCCTTTCTTCCACATTTTTTCTTTCTTCGACCATCTGTTCAGCAAGCTTTTCGGCTCTTTCCTGAATCTCCTTTTCTTTTGCTCTTGCCTTTTCCTTTTTGAAAAATAAATAGTAAGGATTTAAAATTTTTGTTCTGTCCAATTCAAATTCATGTATCACCCCAACTATTATTCTTTTGAATGTATCAAAGGCGTCGTTTTCTTGCAAAGCTCCCCTGTCTGACTTGTCAACCAACAATGGATTAGTCTTTCTCGATATTGTAATGATCCCTGCTGTTTGCTCAGGCCTAACCCTCCAATCGCCTACTCGTTGCCCTGCTCCAGCAGGGCTTTGGGCAACTCTTGCACCTAATTTCAACCAGTCATTTGTTGGCTCTCCGTATGGCCTAACTCTAAATGAATCTCGGTAAACTTTGACGCCTCCAAATCTATCTAAAACTGACTTCCTTTCCGCTCGATTAATTATCTTATAAGGATATCCTTCCTTTTTCGAATTGTAAAATTTAAGATAATAAAAAGTCAAACTAAACGAGCCTACATCTTTCAAAAGTTTCCTGTTCGTTCCATTCAAATCCCAGCTGAGAACTTTCTCGATTGATTTTGAATATTTAAATGCTATGGTTTCTAATGTTTTTAAATTAAAAGGCTTTCGAGAGCCTTTATAAATATGTGAAAACTGCTTCTTTACCAATTTTAAATCCAATTCGTTCCGAGTCATTTCAAAATGAACATTGAGACTTTTAGAGTCATAAGTAGCCTTCAGTCGATAATCGTAATCATTAAAAAAAGCCGTTTCAACATTCCCATAATTTCCAATTTCTTGCAAATGGCTAAAAAAAACTTCAAACTGAATATTGAGTTCTTTAGGTGGAATCAATGCTTCCAAGCTTTTGAAAACTTCATCAATATTTGTCTTATACCATTCGTCTTTCAGATTAGTGACTTTAATGAATGTTCCATTGATGAAATTAACAGAATTAAGTAATTTTTCAAATTTTGAATGCTTAATTCCAATCGATTCAATTAACTTTCTTAGCTTGAAAATTTCTTGCTTTAATTCAGCTTTAATCTCCGATATTGATTTTTCAGCTTCATCAAATTGATTCCAGTCCATCTCCCAATAAAGTCCAGAATTTTGTTTAGACTTCTTTGAAATTGTCCATAGTTCAGTTTTAAAGCCTAATCTGTCCAACGCAAATCTGCCAATTCCATTCGCCCCAGTTTTCACCCTTTTATCATCTGAGATAAAATCTTTCTCTTTATTCCCTGTTCCAATTTTCATCCAATGGTCTTCGATGACTTTTTTGGTCATTCCTTCCCCATTATCAATGATATAAATATTGCTTTTTTCCTTATTAGGAATAACGACTTTATTCCCTTTCGTATCTTTTTTTATTTTTACTGGTATATCAAAAAATACAAAACAGTTTTTTGCATCCGCATCGTATGAATTTTTGATTAATTCAATAATAGCCCCCTCTGGGTTAGAGAAATTTTCTCTGCCCAGTAATTTACCTGCTCTCGCTGAAACTTTAAAAGGTATTTTGGCCATTATTCGATTGTTTATTCCACGGAAAAGTATTAAATTATTCTGACTATTTAAAAACCTTGCATTCAACTCATAAATGCAAGAACAATATTATGCCAATGCTTCACTTCCCCTCCAACCACTTCCTCGCATTCAAAAAAGCCTGCACCCAAGGCGAAATATCATCTTTTCTTCTTGCTGGATAATTAGCCCAATTCCACTTAAAGATTGATCGCTCAATATGCGGCATGGTGACCAAATGCCTGCCATCCGCACTGGCGAGCATGGCGGTGTTGTAATCGCTGCCGTTTGGATTGGAAGGGTAGGCATTGTAGCCGTATTTAGCAACGATATTGTATTGATCTTCAGGCAGTGGCAGGTGAAATTTTCCCTCGCCGTGTGAAATCCAGACCCCCATCTGGCAACCTGCAAGGGAGGATAACATGACGGAATTGTTTTCAGGAATCGTTACCGAAGTAAAGGCGCTTTCGTGCTTGTGGGAGTCGTTGTGCAGCATTTTTGAAGGTACGTCGTGATCAGGATTGATCAGCCCCAACTCGACAAAAAGCTGGCAGCCATTGCAGATGCCCACCGAAAGTACATCGTCACGACTGAAGAAATTATCAAGCGCCTTTTTCGCTTTTTCATTGTATAAAAACGCCCCAGCCCAGCCTTTGGAAGAACCCAATACATCGGAATTGGAAAAGCCACCTACCGCGCCAATAAACTGAATGTCTTCCAATGTCTCCCGACCGCTAATCAGGTCGGTCATGTGAACATCTTTGACGTCGAATCCGGCGAGGTACATGGCATGAGCCATTTCCCGTTCCGAGTTGCTGCCTTTTTCGCGAAGCACTGCTGCTTTCGGGCGTGGCTTCGAGAGGTCAGGGGTGGGTCGCACACCTATAAATCCAGCAGGAAAGTTATATTTCAACGGCTGGTTTTTGTAATTATCGTAACGCTCCTTCGCTTTGGCAATCCCTGACTGATGCTGATCGAGCAGATAAGAAGTCTCGTACCATACATCCCTTAATTCAGGAATTTGGAAATTGTACTTCTCCGTACCATTGGTAATTGCAAGCATTGAATTGAAATGGACAGAACCAATTTTGCGCACATCGATCTGTGCTTTCTGCAAAATGGTTTCCACAGAATCGTCTTTTGCCTGAAAGATGACGCCGCTGTTTTCAGCAAATAATAATTTGACGGAGTCCTGTTCTCCAATACCCGTCAGGTCAATTTCAGCACCCAATTCTGGATCGGCAAAACACATTTCCAATAGGGTAGTTAACATCCCACCTGCGGAAATGTCATGGCCAGCGAGGATGAGATCAGCTTTGATTAATTCTTGTAGCGTGTCGAATGCACGGGCAAAATAGGTGGCATTCTGAATTGAAGGAGCTTTTGCACCTATCTTACTTTGTGCTTGCGCAAATGATGAACCGCCCAATTGGTATTCATCTTTTGATAGGTTGATATAATAAATAGCCCCGCCACTTCTTTGTAAAACGGGTTCCACTATTCGGGTAATATCGTCGCAATGAGCAGCAGCAGAAATAACTACTGTTCCTGGTGAAATAACTTCCTCGTTAGGGTATTTCTGTTTCATAGAAAGAGAATCCTTTCCCGTCGGAACATTGATACCCAGCGCTATGGCAAAATCAGAAATAGCTTCTACCGCTTCGTACAATCGGGCATCTTCCCCCTCATTTCGGCAGGGCCACATCCAATTGGCCGACAGGGAAACGGAGCGAAGTCCCTTCTCCAGAGGCGCCCAAACAATATTTGTAAGCGCCTCAGCTATTGAATTCCTCGAACCAGCTACCGGATCAATCAATCCGCTGATCGGGGAATGCCCGATAGAAGTGGCCAGACCGTTTTCACCATCATAATCCAGCGCCATTACGCCACAATTATTCAGCGGCAATTGCAGCGGACCAGTGCATTGCTGTTTCGCTACCAATCCCCCCACACAGCGGTCCACTTTGTTGGTCAGCCAGTCTTTGCAGGCGACTGCCTCTAATCTCAAAACCTCTTTAATGTAGTTGGTTATATGCTCGACCTGATATTCTACGGCTTCATACTTCCTGTTCAGGTTTCGATCTTGCATGATGGTTTTAGGGGAACTGCCAAACATGTCCCCTAATGCCAAATCCATTGGCCGGGCTCCGTCAGATGCAGATTGGAAAGTGAAGCGCATGTCGCCCGTTACCTCTCCAACTTCATAAATTGGCGCACGTTCCCGAGCTGCAATTTTTTGCAGGGTAGCCATGTTTTTAGCTGAAATGACCAGTCCCATTCTTTCCTGAGATTCGTTACCGATCACCTCTTTGGCAGATAAGGTGGGGTCCCCGACTGGCAATTTGTCAAGGTCGATTTTTCCCCCGGTTTCTTCAACCAATTCAGATAGGCAGTTTAGGTGTCCGCCTGCACCGTGGTCATGAATCGAAACAATTAAACCCTCTTCACTTTCAACGACTCCCCGTATCGCATTGGCTACTCTTTTCTGCATTTCAGGATTGGAGCGTTGTACTGCATTTAGCTCAATACCTGCACTGAAGGCACCAGTATCGGCAGAGGAAACGGCAGCGCCGCCCATGCCGATCCGGTAGTTGTCGCCACCCATGACAACAATTTTATCCCCCGTTTGAGGAACATCTTTCAGAGCCTGGTCGGCTTTCCCGTAACCAATTCCTCCGGCCTGCATGATTACTTTGTCATAACCAAGTTTGCGACCTGCTTCTGAGTGTTCGAAAGTCAACAGGGAGCCAGCAATGAGAGGTTGGCCAAACTTATTCCCAAAATCAGAAGCGCCATTGGAGGCTTTGATCAAAATATCCATTGGCGTTTGGTACAACCATGGACGAGCGGCCATTTTCTGCTCCCATGGACGATTTTCTTGCAGGCGGGAATAAGCAGTCATATATACCGCTGTTCCTGCCAGCGGGAGTGAACCTTTTCCGCCAGCGAGCCGGTCACGGATTTCTCCCCCAGAGCCAGTTGCTGCTCCGTTAAAGGGTTCTACCGTAGTTGGGAAATTATGGGTTTCAGCTTTTAGTGACAGGACTGAGTCAAAAGATTTCTTTTCATAAAAATCAGGTTTGTCGGCGCTTTTGGGAGAAAATTGAGTGAGTTTTGGGCCGTGTACAAAAGCCACATTGTCTTTATAGGCTGATACAATATCGTTGGGATTTTTTTTAGAAGTCTTTTTGATCATTTGAAAAAGGGAATTACTCATTTCCTCTCCATCGATCACAAAAGTACCGTTGAATATCTTGTGTCGGCAGTGCTCGCTATTGACTTGAGAAAAACCGAATACCTCGGAATCCGTGAGTTTGCGGCCAATCTTTCTAGCAACTTCTTCCAAGTAATGAATTTCCTCTTCACTCAATGAAAGTCCTTCTTTACCATTAAATTCAGCTATATCCCCAATCTCTAAAATTGGAGCGGGTTCAATATCAATAGTAAATATTTCCTGGTGGAGCTGCATATATTTTTGCGAGAGCATAGGGTCAAAATGATCGTTCTCAGCTGATACGCTCGTAAACTCCTCAATTCGCTCAATGCCATTGATCGCCATGTTTTGAGTGATTTCAACCGCATTGGTACTCCAGGGGGTAATCATGGCAGCACGGGGGCCGACGAATGGACCTGCCACCGAAAGACGCTCTATTTGTGACTGATCGCCAAAGAGCCACACCAGCTTTTGGATGTCCTCAACAGGCAGGGTTTGCTCAACTTGAACAGCGAATACTTTTTGGAAAGGATTGCCAAAAAATAAGATCATGGTAAAGTGTAGTTTGCTTTTGTGATATGAAGGGGCAAAGCTATCTATTTTGAGGGACTGGGGGAGGGAAATGGAGTGGCAGTTTTTTTTGGGAGGGAAATATTGTTTGTTGATGCTGGACAACGTCCGATTCCTATTTAACGAGGTCTTTGACCTCTACCAATCCGCTCAAAAACCACGTAGGCGGCCTCCCGCCCACGGTAGGGAATTAGTTCGACTATTTATGATTGAATAGAGAAATCATTTGATACTGGATGCTGTCTGAAAAAAGTGAAATTAGGCAAAGCCATGAAAGATGAGTCGTTTGCTGAATTCATTTATCCTTGAAAATTGGGAATCTTGTTCCCAATTTTCAAGGATAAATGGTAAATTTGTTTAAAATTCGCAATGATTCAAGACATTATAGAACGTAAAAAGGACAAGGCGTCCATTTCCGAACTGTTGAAAATCTTTCCAGTGACTGCCATTTTGGGTCCAAGGCAAGCAGGCAAAACAACCTTGGCCAAAACTTTCCAACCCGATTATGTTTTCGACCTGGAAAACCCGAGGGACTTTGCGCTGCTGGACAATCCCCAACTTTCTCTGGAGGGACTGGAGGGTTTGATAATGATAGACGAAATACAGCGGAAAGCTGAACTTTTTCCATTGCTCCGCTTTCTGGTGGACAGCAATCCCAAGCAGCGGTTCATAATACTGGGAAGCGCATCATCTAATCTGCGGCAGCAAAGCGGCGAATCTTTGGCAGGACGCATTGGATATCATTATCTGACTGGTCTAAATTTGTCTGAAACGGGGAAAAGTAGCATGGAAGAGCTTTGGCTAAGAGGTGGTTTTCCTCGTTCTTTCCTCACAGAATCGGACAGCCAAAGCATGACATGGCGTACCAATTTTATTTCCACTTTTTTGGAAAAGGATTTAAACGTTTTGGGCATCAGCATCCCCTCTACTTCCATGTACCGCTTTTGGGTCATGCTCAGCCACTATCATGGGCAGACGGTCAATTTCAGCGAATTGGGCCGCTCGTTCGGTATTAATAATAAGACTGCCAAACATTATATTTCGATCTTGGAAGACACCTTCATGGTACGGCAACTCATGCCCTGGCATGCCAATGTCAGCAAGCGATTGGTGAAAAGCCCCAAAATATATCTTCGTGATTCAGGCATCTTCCATGCCCTGCAATCTATCAACACGATGCAAGAGCTAAGAACCAATCCCAAAATCGGGGCTTCATGGGAAGGCTTCGCGCTAGAAGAACTCATCTCTATTTTGGAAAAAAGGGATAGCGAAGTTTATTTTTATGCAGCTCATAGTGGTGTCGAAATCGACCTGTATTGGCAGGATAAGGGCAAAAAAATAGGTGCTGAATTTAAATTCATGGACGCACCAAAAACGACTAAGTCCATGCATCAGGCCATTGCAGATTTAGAATTGGACGAATTATGGGTGATTTATCCAGGTGATCGCAAGTATCGGTTGACAGAGAAGGTATGGGTAATGCCATTGACGGATTTTGGACAATACCGTTAATTTAATATTCATTTGACTACCAGTCAATAAAAAAAAAGGTGAATGGAAACTATTCCATTCACCTTTTAAATATCGAGAAGACTTTATCAATTCCCTGGATCACAATCCAACTTAAACTTGCACTTCTCCGCTTTTTTGTCGCTTTCATCGCTGTCGTAATAAGTCACCAAAAAGGCCCATTCGTCGCATTCACCTTTACCATAATAAACGACATAAGTGGCGAAATCACTCCCCGCTTTTACATACTCAACGACGCCGTCAACGGGGCAGCCGCAGTCATCTTTGACTACAATCGGCTCAACGATATGTTTTACCCAAACGTCAGAGGCAGCGACTTCAGACTCGTCCCAATCACATTCACTCACTTCATCTGTCACTTCATCACAGTCTTCTTTTACCTCAATCATCGCTTCCTCGTCTTCAATCGTTTTGATTAAATCGCCGATAATGATGTCCACAGGATACTGCAAAATAGCCTTTGCGTTAGAATCAGGGTGATCTTCGTACCAGGCTTTTAGAGCTAGCTTTAGTTCTTCCTCATTGCCGGAAATGATTGAACCATCAGGCATGGTGTAGGTGAAGGGATAGACGAGATCAAAGCAATTTGCCTTGTCGTCGTCTCCACTTGCGAGGTCGTCATCTTTTATTTCATTATTATCAATTGAATCCTTTTTAATGTCACCTTTTTTGCAGGAAGAAAATGCTAAAAGGGATAGGATTAGAAAAGTTAAAATCGAAAATTTCATGTTGTGTTTTTTTACAAAAGTACAGGCCAGCTGAAATTTAGGGAAGGCTGATGTACAAGCGTTTTAAGATTGTGCCAAAGATAAAGAGAATTGAATTGTGAAAAAAGATTTAATTTTATGACATGAAAATGATGAGACTTTCCTTAATGCTGTATGTTTTGCTATTTGCGTTTAGCTGCAAATCCAATGATTCCGATGAGCCGGTCATCATCAACCCACCTGAAATTGAAATAGAATCAACTGAGCCGACTGGCAATGAACAATATCTTAATCTGGACTCAGATTATATTTTTGATCAGGAAACCCTCCATACTTTTGAGTTGAATTTACCTCTTGAAGCTTTGGCCGAAATAGATGCAGATCCCGCAGCTGAACAATATGTGGAAGGTAGTTTGACATTCGAAGGCGAAACAATAAGCCCCGTAGGAATTCGGTACAAAGGATCGGTTGGTGCTTTTGTAAATTGCTTATCTGGTCTAGATTGGGCGAACCCGTCAGGACATAAAACATGCACCAAACTTTCCATGAAAGTTAAGATCAATTGGGAAGGAAGAGAGGAGAAATTTTATGGATTGAAAAAGCTCCAACTTCATTCCCAAAACCTTGACGCTTCCCAAATGCGGGAGCGGTTGGGTTACTGGCTTTTTCGCGAGATGGGCGTGCCTGCTCCCCGCTCTGTCCATGCACGGTTGCTCATCAATGGCGAATATTCAGGCATTTATGCGCTCACTGAACAAATAGACGGGCGGTTTACGCGGTATAATTATGATGATGGCACGGGAAATCTTTACAAAGAAATATGGCCCGTGAAAATGAATGGACAACCTTATTCAGAGTTTGAATACTTGAACCGGCTTAAAACGAATGAAGATGAGAACCCTTCTGCCATATTGATTCGGACTTTCGCACAGGATATCGCAAGTTCAACTACTGGCAATATTCAAAGTGTTATTTCCAGTTGGATGGATGTAGACGAAATTATTTCTTACGCTGTTGTCGACCGAACGATTAGGGTGGATGACGGGCCATTCCACTGGTATTGCGGCGGAAGTAATTGTTCCAACCACAATTATTATTGGTATGAAGAACCAACAGCTGGCAGCCTCCACCTTATTCCTTGGGACATGGACAATGCCTTTGAGAACATTATTTCAAATGCAAATCCCGTCACGCCCATTGCAGATGGTTGGGGTGAAACCACCAATAACTGCCAGCCTTTCAATTATGGTTTCTTCCAACTTCAACAATGGTCTGCCGCCTGCGACAAACTAACGGCAGGCTGGGTCAGCTTCTCCGATGAATATGAACAAACGCTCACACAATTTAAAGAAGGCCCATTTTCTGAAGCCCAAGTCACGATGCTATTAAATGCCTGGGAGGCACAGGTTCGGGATGCAACGCTTGAGGCGGATCAGGCACATGTTGATGCAATATCTGTTGCGGAATGGGAAGGGGCATTGAGCGGTTTGAAGGCACAGTTGAAGTGGGCGAGGGAGCATTGATACTTGGTTCTCTACCCTTGCACCCTGTGGTTCAATAATTCACTCTTTTGTCTCGGATATCTCCAATATCTTATCAGTCAGTGTTTTCGAGAATTCAAGTATTTTGATGGTCTCGTCCGTTCTGGTGAGTTTGAGTTTATTGAATATGAGCAAGGCTTCTCCATTACATTCAATATGTTGCAACTGTTCTCTTTCAAAAAATTGAATCAAGTCTTTGGTAAAAAATTTCCGAATTCCCTGTTCGTTTTCTCCCATTAACAGGAATTTTTTCGAGAAGCCTGGAAACAGGTCAAAGTCAATGTCTTTGTAACCAGAGAAGGCCATGACCCGATCAAAAAGTTTTTCAAAAAAACCTTCTTTTTCCATTACAAATTTTGGGACTGGTTTTGGTAATTGCACTGTTAGAACAGTAGAATGAAAAACCTCAGACGCTAATGAAGCCCCTTCATTGAAGGTCACATCTGCGACTTCCCAATGAACACCATTGTTTTTATACACTCCCCTCAGGCAATTGTCTTTTCGTTCAATGGGCCTTGTTTCAAAAAACTGGAAATGCCGCAAATAGGAGGTGTTCCAATTGACATGGCTTTCGTAATGATAACCATTTTCCCTGGCGAGGTTTTTCAGTCGCATTTGTCTTGGCGACAATTTGTGAGGGATTGGTTTAATCAATATTTTTAATGCTCGGTTGTGATTTGATGAGGAAACATGATTGTCCAGTCCAACTATATGCACCGACCCTCCTGCGTCTTCCTGATTTCCTTTGAATTCTATTAATTTTTCCAGGAACGACATCCCTACTAATCTGGTATTGGAAAGGTCAACCCTGACGTTTGCTCCTGAGGGGACGAGTGCAATTAATTTGTCAATAGCTGGCAGCGCTAAGAAATTTGCAATTCCCCGTATGCGCATGTCATTACTGCCATCCTTTTTTGTGTAAACATTCGAGCCAGACTTGAAAGCCATTTTGAAAAAGGTATCCAAAGGCACCTTTGCCAATAGCACGTGTAGCAACAAAGTGATAGCAGTACCGCCCAACAATCCCCACAACAAATCGGTGTATAAAGTGATGATAAGGGTAGCTCCCATAACAAGTATCTGCTCTATGCCCATGTCATAGGTTTTTTTGAAAATTTTTGGTGAGGCCAACTTGTAACCAATGTGTACCAGAATAGCTGCCAATGCTGCCAATGGTACTTTTTGGATCACTGGGGCCAACAAGAATAAAAAGACCAGTATGAGAATACCATGGTAAAAGTTGGACCACTTGGTCTTGGCGTTATTGGTCACATTTACGGTGCTGCGCACGATGACTGTAATGATAGGTAACCCACCTATTGCTCCTGCCACCATAGTACCCATGCCAACACCTACCAGGTCTTTGTTGAGATCTGATTTTCTTTTGTAAGGGTCGAGCTTGTCCACTGCTTTTGTCATGGCAAGCGACTCAATGGATGCAATGAGGGTGATTGATGCCACGGCCAACCAGAATTCTGGAGTGACGATCTTGCTGAAATTTGGGAAAATGAGCATTTGAGATAAATCAGTTGGCAAGTTGATCAGGAACTCTGGTCCGACATGGTACTCGTTTCCAAAAAGAGAAAGGTTTTGGTCTTCAAAAAAATTGAAGATGTAAACGAATGGAATTGAAACGATGAGAACCCATAAAGAAGCAGGGAAAAAGTGAAAAAGCCTCGATTGTATTTTTGGAATAATGAAAAGTAAAATGATACCTGTTATTGAGATGACCAGTATGAATGGATTGGCCTCTGGTATTTTGCGAAAAATATCGATCAGGCGCTCCACCGAGTTGTCCGCATCTGATACAGTTCCCATAGCCACATGTGCCTGGCTGGCAAAAATGATGACTCCAATGGCTACCATTATGCCTTCGATCACAGAGGATGGGATGATTTCGGCCAAGCGCCCAAGTTTCAAAAAGCCTAATACAACTTGTATGGCTCCAGCTACACAGGTTGCCGCCATGACATAATTAAGTGTTTGTCCAGAACCATCTTCCAGGCTGACAATAGCAGATAGTATGACCGCAATTAGCCCAGCAGCAGGTCCATTGATAGCAATGTGACTGCCACGGAAAAGAGTGACCACAATACCACCGATGATGGCCGATAAAAGTCCTGCAGCTGGTGGAGCACCCGATGCTACTGCAATTCCCAAACCCAGGGGCATGGCTACAAGCGATACGCTGATTGCAGCAAGAAAATCAGAACGCCAATTTTCCACCAGGCCTTTCAGCCCGGGTTTTGGCAAAACGTGAGGATTGTTACTATTTGTCAAGATTCAATGCTTATTCTTCAAAGGTGTGTGGGAAGGTAGTGAATTTCAGTTTTATTGGGAAAATTTTCATCTAAAACTTTGCAAACCTACTTTTTATATTGTGCTTTCAAAAATGCTCGTTTCTGGTTATTGATCAAACTCCCACATAGCAACCTGCCTGACACTGTCGTTCCTCTGTTACAAGCATTCCCCTTTCTCATCGTATCTTCACGGCCTTCATTTTTTCAAACAAAAACACAACATGGAATTCAACAATAAACTCATCCGCACCTTGCTGACTCTCTGTTTTCAAGTTTTATTCATTGCACTCTTTGCCCAAGGCATGAAATGGACAACTGACGGCAATAGCTATTTCACAAAAGAAGAAGGCGAGATCGTAAAACATGATCTGCCAGGCCTCGACAAAACAACCGTTGTCACCAAAGCTGACCTGACTCCATCAGGCTGGGACAAACCACTTGCACTGGATAATTTCAAGTTCACCGACGATGCTAACAAGGTGTTGATTTACACCAACAGCAAGCGGGTGTGGCGGCAGAAGACGAGGGGCGATTATTGGTTGCTGGACATGCAAACTAAGTCCCTCAAGCAGTTTGGGAAAGACCGTCCTGAATCTACATTGATGTTTGCCAAACTGTCGCCCGATGGAACAAAGGCAGCCTATGTCAGCGAGCGGAATGTGTATGTGGAAGAAATCCCCAATGGCGTGATCAAAAAACTCACCGACGACAAAGGCACAAAAAAACTCATCAACGGTACATTCGATTGGGCATATGAGGAAGAGTTCTTTTGCAGGGACGGGTTCCGTTGGTCGCCTGATAGTAAGAGCATTGCCTATTGGCAGATTGACGCCAACAAGATCCGTGATTTTTATATGGTGGACAACACCAGTGATGTTTATAGTGAAATCGTTCCTGTGGAATACCCGAAAGTAGGTGACTCCCCGTCGCCCGCCAGGATTGGCGTGGTGAACATCGCCTCCAGCAAAACCAAATGGATGGATGTGGCAGGTGACCCGCAGCAACATTACATTATCAGAATGGAATATACGCCAGATGGACGGAGCATCATTCTGCAACAGTTGAACCGCAAACAGAACCAAAGTTTCCTTATCCTTTGTGACCCAAAAACGGGGGACGCCAAAACCATTTACAAAGAAAAGGACGAAGCCTGGGTGAGCACGATCAACGAATGGAGCCGCAGTGTGACTGGCTGGGATTGGGTGGACGGTGGTGAAAAATTCGTCTGGGTGAGTGAAAAAGACGGCTGGCGACACCTATACCTTGTTTCTGCCAATGGCAAAAAAGAAACCTTGCTGACGCGTGCCAAGCAAGATGTGATAAGCATTGAGTTGATTGACGATAAAAACGATATGATCTATTTCATCTCTACCTCTACCGACCACGCCACCCAACGCTACCTCTATCAGGTAAGCATGAATGGTAAGGATTTGCCAAAACAGATTTCCCCAGTAGACATGTCAGGCTCGCATAGTTATACCATTTCTGGAAATGGGAAATATGCAAAATGGCGCTTCTCCAACCATTATACCCGCCCAATGACAGCGTGGGTAAATTTGCCCGGCCACAAGCCTTTGAAAGGTGAAAAAAACTTGAAGAAAGAATACGATCCTTCCAAAAAAGAAGTCGAAAATGTCGAATATTTTAAAGTAACAACAGAAGATGGTGTGGAGATGGACGGGTGGATGAGGAAGCCATACGATTTTGACGAAAGCAAAAAATACCCAATTGTTTTCTATTTCTATGGCGAGCCTGCGGGCACCACAGTAAAAGACTCTTGGGGCAATGCGAGCAATTTTCTCTACAATGGCGACCTCTCCAAAGATGGGTATATCCACGTCAGTCTCGACAACCGGGGCACTCCTGCGCCAAAAGGACGGGAATGGCGCAAGTCCATCTACCGGAATATCGGGCAGATAAACATTCGTGACCAGGCGATGGGTGCCAAAGAAATCATTAGTAGGTCCTACATCGACTCAACCCGTGTGGGCGTGTGGGGCTGGAGCGGAGGCGGTTCTTCCACACTGAACTGCATGTTCCAATATCCCGATATTTTCACTACGGGCGTTTCGATAGCACCAGTCACAAATTCATTGTTTTACGACAATATCTACACGGAGCGATATATGGGACTGCCGCAAGAAAACATGGAAGATTATGAAGCTGGGGCAGCAGTTACCCATGCCGAACATCTTGAGGGCAACCTGCTGTTGATTCATGGGACGATGGACGACAACGTTCATTTTCAAAATGCCGAAATGTTGGTGAACGAGTTGGTGAAGCATAATAAGCAGTTCCAGTACATGGCCTATCCTGGCCGCTCACATGGCTTGCGGGAAGGCGAAGGCACGTTCAAACATTTGTCAACGATGGTGTCCAATTATTTGCGGACGCATTGCCCTCCCGGTGGAGTCGATGTGGATGTGGTGAAGCCGTGAATTAATGGAGAATGGAGAATGGAGAATTTTGGGAAAAGTTGATTTTTTATGAAAGAGAATGTGATAAAGGATAAAACATTTGCTTTCGGAAAACGCATTGTACGAATGTGCATTCATTTGGAGGAGAATAAGGAAGAGTATGTTTTATCGAAACAATTAAAAAGAAGCGGGACTGCGCCAGGGGCTTTGGTCAGGGAGGCAGAACATGCAGAGAGCCATAAGGATTTTATTCATAAAATGAGTATTGCTTTGAAAGAAGCCAACGAAACGGAATACTGGCTTCACATGGTAAAAGAAGGCAATTATATTTCCCAAAAGGAATTTGATTCAATCTGGATAGATTGCGATGAGATAGTCAGGATTTTAGTAGCTATCGTAAAATCTTCAAAACGCAGAAAGGCTTAATAAATTAATTGAAAATGGAGAATTGAAAGTGGAAAGAATCATACCATGAAACCATTTTCAATTCTCCATTCTCAATTTTCAATTCAGCTATTTTTCCATCAATTTCATCTCCGTCCTCCTGTTTATTTGATGCGCCGCATCTGGGCACTCTATTCCATCATCACAATCATTGAGGAGTTGGTCTTCGCCGAGGCCGATGGCGGTCAGGCGGGATTTATTGATGCCTTTTTGCACAAGATAGGCGACTGTCGTTTTGGCTCTTTTCAGAGATAGTGTTCGGTTGAAGTCGTCGTCGCCACGAGAGTCGGTATGCGAACGCAATTCGACCAAAAGGGTGGCATGGCGGCTCAGGAATTGAGCAACGAGGTCAAGCTCTTTGGCGGCGTCCGGGCGGATGTCGGACTGTCCATAATCATAATAAATATTTTCCAGTTCGATGAGTACACCTTCGGCAAATAAGTTGGATGAAGTAGCGGACGAAGCCAAAAAGTTATCAGTGGCGGGGGTCAGTTGAAGGTCACGGTTCACAAAGCCATTGGTGCCATCGGTATTGATTGTTGAAACAAGTCCATTCTCTACAATGAAATTTGCTTTGGAACCTTTCACTATGAAATCATAGCCCCGTTCAAGGCAAAAATTGTAATTCCCCAATTCATCGGAAAAGGTGTCCTCTTGCTTTCCCGTACTAAGGTTGATGAGCGTGACTGCCGCACCGGCGATGAATTGCTGGTGTTCTTTGTTGCTCACTTTTCCAGTTAAATTGATGCAGTTTACAGGTTTTAATGAAAAACAATTTAATTTGGTACTGGGTGAAAACTGCCTATTTGTTGGTTCATACCCTGGCACTTTTGCAACCAGAAGATAAGTTTTGGAATGGTCCAGGTAAAGATCGGTTTGGCCATTTTTATCAGTCTCATAGATGCCGCTTGTCACTTCTCCATAACCAAACGGGTCAGGCTCGATTAGCTGCTTTTCATAACCGCCTATCATGGTGGAGGCCACTAATTTTACCATATATTCTTTTTCATATCCGATAAACGAACCATCGTCCGTTTTTGAGAATATGGAAATGTTTGCTCCAGCAATCCGCTTTTCTGTTGTTTCATCAAAAAGACAGATCGTTGTGTTCGGTAAATGGTTGACTATGTTCGATTGTGGAGTTGGGAGCGTAAACTGATAAATGTCGTCCTTGCCTGCTCCTCCCTCGCGGGCAGAAGTAAAAAAACCATTCGTACCGGACAAGTCCAGCATATACCCAAAGTCATCCTTGTTGGAATTGATTGGAGAACCGATGTTGGCGGCTTGTTTCCAAAACCCCTCCACATCCGCCTGTGAATGGAAAATATCCAAACCACCAATACCGCCCCAGCCATCCGAAGCAAAATACAACGTTCCATCGGCAAAAATGAATGGAAAAACCTCATTGCCTGAGGTGTTTATCTCTGGACCCAGGTTGACGGGAAAGCTACATGTCCCATTTAAATATCGGACTACGTACAAGTCCATGCCTCCATACCCGCCTGGTCTGTCGGATGCAAAGTAGAGGTATTTGCAATCAGCGGAAAGCGATGGGTGGGCGTCGTTCCAGTTGCCGCTGCCAAGATCGATTTCACCTGCCCTGAGCCACTGTTTCCCCTCTTTGACAGCCCTTGTAATTTTTAAAAAAAGCTCCTTCTTGCGATCCTTCACTTTATGGGAAATGTTTCTGGTAAACAACATTTCTTTCCCTCCTGGGAAAAAAGCCAGCGGCCCTTCGTGGTGTTTTGATGCAAGGCCAGCGGAAAAGGGCACAGGTTCAGACAATTTTCCATTAGCTTGATAATCAGTGAAATAAAGGTTTGAAAAACTGTCTCCTGTCCAATTGTCTTTGTTGTTGGCCAGTGGGTTTTCAGAAGTACGGGTGGATGCGAACACGATGCCATTATTATAAAAGGCTGGACTAAAATCCAATTTGTCAGAGTTGATAATGCTGGCGTTTTTCACCAGAATTTCCCCACCGGCAGTCATAGTCAGCCGACCCATAGTAGCGGCCATGTCGCTGCCCCTGTTATCAAGATTAGAAGCAATAGCTTTATCGTATTTCAGGTAAAATTCTTTAGCAAGATCAAGGTTGCCATTGCTTTGAAGGGCGTGAGCATAGTGCAGATAGTTAAGTGGTTCATTGGTTTCTTCCACGATGCGGGCGTACCATTTTTCAGCGTTTTCGGTATCGTGGTTGAGGCGGTAGCTGTTGGCCATCCGCTCCATGGTGGCAAGGCTGGATTCTGTATTATTGTACAGTTCTAATGCGGCATTGTAGCTATGTTGTTGGTACAGCTCGTCCGCCCTTTCGAGGTTGCTGGATGTTTGTGAAAAAGATGGGGTTTGGACGATAAGAAGGAAAAGGAAAAAGGTAGAGTACATCCAATTTATGGTACTGTGCTCTATATATGGGTGTTCACGGAAAGGGGACATAGGATGTTGGTTAATATTATAAAATACATTAATGTATTTTATAATATCAAAAACTAATCCACTTCCTTGCCCCCTGGCTTCCACAAACTCTTCAAAAAAATTAATTTTGCTGTCCATCTAGTATCAAATCAATGACCAAGGTTTTCGTTTAATAAAATCTATCACATGAAAAAGCTAATTTACTATTTCCCCATCTTCATTTTAGTAGCGTGCAATCAACCCAATGACCAAGGTGCAGAAACAAACGAAAAGGCCAAAGAACCAATCAGCCAAAAAATTGATGAGGGACTGATGACGTTGTTCGAAGAAGTCAACGTAGTTAAAATGCACCTGTTTGGAACTACAGAAATGGAACCAAATCCAGAAGAATACCCATACACGGGCAAGGCCATCTCAGGCGATGCTATTGGAATGTTGGGCGAAGGGTTGCAGCCAAATGATATTGGGGCTGTTTATGCCTGTTACTATACGGAGAACAGTGGGCATTTCATTTTACGGGTACCTGGAAAATATGCATCGAGCGACCTGGCCTTGGCAAAATGGGATGCCGTAACTGGGAAATTGGTGAAAATAAATGACCTTGCCTTGTTGACCTGCGATGAAGGCATTTGCGACCAGCAGGACGCTTGGCTCGCCGACCTCGACGACAATCGAACTTTCGAACTGATTGTCCGCAAACACACCCGGGATGCCCAGGGTAATGTCTCCGATGAAAATTTTGAGGTGCTGACCGATCAGGGGATGGGAGATTTTGTCGATGCCACTGAACTGCTTGTTTCCTTGGCGGTAAAAGCTAATTACGTGATGCAATAGCAATGAGAGAATGAACGAATGAGAGAATGATGGAATATCGCTTCCGACATTGACTCTCTCATTCCATCATTCCATCATTTACTCATTAAATATGTCAAAAAAGAATAAAAAAAACCTTCCCCGTGTTGCCTATTTCTGTATGGAATATGGACTCCAGTCATCGTTCAAAATATATGCGGGGGGCTTGGGCATATTGGCCGGAGATTATTTGAAAGGAGCCAAAGACCATGGTTTCCCAATTGTGGGGATCGGTATAAAATGGAAACAAGGCTATGGCGACCAGGTAATCGGCCTTGATGGAAAGCCTTACGATGCCTACCACAACAACGAATATGATTTTCTGGAAGATACAGGTGTGGTGGTTAATGTACGGATCAGGGAGTGTAAAGTAAAATGTAAGGTCTGGAAAACGGAAGCCCACGGGAATGCTCCGTTGTACTTGCTCGACACCGATTTACCGGAAAATAAAGATGCTTGGATCACTGGCCAGTTGTACGGCTGGTTCGGGGAGGAAAGGATTGCCCAGGAGATGGTGCTCGGCATAGGTGGGGTACGTGCGTTGAGGGCATTGGGCATTGAGGTCGATACATATCATTTTAATGAAGGGCATGCGCTTTTTGCAGGGTTTGAACTGTTGAGGGAGGAGATGAAGGAAGGAAAGAGGAAAAAGTTAAAAGTTAAAAGTAAAAAGGCAAAAGTTAAAAACAAGAAAGGATCGAGCTATAAAGAGGCATTTAAGAAAGTGAGGAAGAAAATTGTTTTCACTACCCACACGCCTGTTGTGCAGGGTAACGAAAGCCATCCGATCGACCGCATTTTGTACATGGGGGCCAACCTCGAACTCACCCGGAAACAGTTGGAAAAATTAGGCGGAAAACCGTTCAACATGACTGTAGCCGCGCTGAAGCTTTCCCGCAAGAGCAATGCCGTGGCCCAACTGCACGGTGAAACGGCCAACAAAATGTGGGCACACGTAAAAAAACACTCGGAAATAGTTGCCATTACCAATGGTATCCATCTACCGACCTGGGTGGATGGCAATATGTTGAAAGCGGCCCAGAATGAGCAGGAACTTTGGACACCTCACATGAAAAACAAACGGGCATTGGTCAGGTTTATAAAAGGGAGAACAGGTGTGCAAATGAATGCCAACAAACTCATCATCGGTTTTGCGCGGCGGTCGGTCGCCTATAAAAGAGCCAATTTGATATTCAGTAAGCCACGCGTGATTGGTCCATTGCTGAAAGACCAGACCGTACAGATTGTTTTCTCTGGCAAGTCGCACCCACTCGATGACCATGGAAAAAAATTGGTGGCTGAAATCGTTGCCATCAGCAAAAAGTACCCAAACGCAGTTATTTTCTTGGAAAATTACGATATGGAAATAGGGGCGGCCTTGACCAGGGGTGTCGATGTATGGCTGAACAACCCCATCCGTCCAAAAGAGGCGAGCGGCACTTCGGGCATGAAAGCAGCCATGAACGGAGCATTGAATTTAAGTGTGCTTGATGGCTGGTGGCCCGAAGCCTGTGAGCACGGGGTCAACGGTTGGCAGATAGGCGATGCTTTTGAACATGAAGACCCTGTCGTTCAAAATCAACATGACTTGGATGCTCTTTATGAAGTCCTGAAAACTGAAGTAATTCCAACCTATTACAGCAATCGCCCAAAATGGAAGGAAATGATGCAGGCCAGTATCCAAAGTACCTGGGATGCCTTTTCTGTAAAACGGATGCTGGACGAATATTATGAACTGTTGTATTGATTGTTGAACCATTATACCAATAAACCTTTCAATTATTAAAGCCATGAAAAAAAACTATTTACTCCTATTGATCTTTCTTTTTTTGGGTGCAGGCACCATTTGGTACTTGAATTCAAACGACGACAAAGGCTCGTCAAATACCCTCGGATGGGACCGCAAATTTGCCGTTGACGACATTAATGAAGTCCATAAAATATTCATTGCAAAGCGGAGCGGCGAAACAACCACGTTGGAGCGGAATGGTAAACACTGGTTGTTGAATGGCGAAGGCAAGGCAAGCAAGAATGCGGTTGAAAATATCCTTGAAGTAATCAGTGATGTAACGCTGAAATATGTCCCCCCTGCCGCAGCGCTCGATAACATCGTGAAAGAAATGGCTGCCCGCGGTATCAAGGTAGAAGTTTACAATAAAAAAGGCGACAAGCTCAAAGTTTACTACATCGGAGGAGTGACAATCGATGTGCGAGGCACTTATTTCATCATGGAAGGTTCGGAACAGCCCATGGCCGTCGAAATCCCCCAAATGGAAGGCCAGGTCCGCACTCGTTTTGAATTGACCGGCGACAAATGGCGTGATCGGGCTTTCTTCGACTATGAACCGGAAGAGATCGAAGCTGTCAGCATCGAATACCCCAAGCAACGCAACAAGTCTTTTAAATTAAAGAGGACGGGCAGTGGTTTTGATGTACAACCATTTTATGATAACCAACAACAGGTCAACAGAAAGGTCGAAAATGGAAGCGTGGAAGGTTTCCTCAGTGGATTCGATAACCTGATGGCTGAAAGCTTCAGCAACGATTACTCTGAAAAGGATTCCATTCGGCAGACCATCCCATTCTCTGTTATTTCTGTGACCAGTACAGATGGACAAGAAAAGATGGTGGCATTCTACCCTTATTATCGTAAAGATTCCAATACTGGCGAGCGGAAAGCAGATCAAGTAGAACGGTTTTTTGCCGATGTCAATACAGGGGATTGGATGTTGACCCAGCACCGGGTTTTCAAAGACATCTTTTGGGCCTATGATGGCTTCTTTGAACCAAAAGGCGTTAAAGTTAGGGATTGACCCCTTTTGAATATTGAATCATTTGGATAATCCCACCGTTGCACGATGATCCAACCTGTGGGAAGTGGTGGTTTTTCAAAAAAAATTGACAAACAAGGTTGTATTTTTCTATTAAAGAATTTTACCTTTGCGTCCGCTTTTCAAAAGAGCAGTTTGATCAAAGTTTCAAACTTAAAATAAGCCTCCTTAGCTCAGCTGGTTAGAGCGCCGGACTGTTAATCCGTAGGTCCTAGGTTCGAGTCCTAGAGGAGGCGCAAATAGAAAGCTCGGTAGCATTTGGTTACCGGGCTTTTTTTATTGCTACCTACCGTATAAAATAACTCACTCCTCCCCCGGACATTCGTAATTTGGCTTCTTTAAAAAAGGCCATTGCCATACACCTCTCTGGTATTAAGTTGCGACAGCTCGATAAAAATTACACCATTACACGGGCAAAAGTGGAAACCTAAGTCCGTTGAGTAAAAGGCCGTTTTGCACTCGAAATAATTTGGCGCTTCTACCTGCCAAAGGCCGCCGTTGATGTTAAGGAACAGCTAAAAGCGATAACGGACAGAGAGTTTAGTAAATTTAAATCAGAAGGGTAAAGTGTATAAAAGTGCAGCAAACTTAGACATCAAACCTGTGCAAAAACCATGTTCCCACACAGTTACTTGCCGAACCTACACAGTTACTAGTTGAATGTTGGTTGTATCGGCAAAAAAATAGACTTTTGATTAAGTAGTAGATCATAATTGGCATCAACATCAAATTAAAAAACAAAAACAGGGCATCCTGCAATGACCATTGCACGGCTGTCCCGCCAATAATCAAATTAACTCTAAGAATGGCTGGCAAGACAAGAAGAACGCGCAGTATTTATTGTTTGCCTTCCGTCCCTAAATCATCACAGTAATATGAAACGAACCATTACATTCGTACTCTTTTTCTCAGCTGCTTTCACTTTTTCTTATTCACAGACCTGGACCCAAAAGGTCGATTTTCCCGGTACGGAACGGCAGGGCGCTGTTAACTTTGTTATCGGTAACACAGCCTATGCTGGGCTTGGAAAACATTCCAGCACATATTTCACTGATTTTTGGCAATACGATGCTTTAAATGATTCCTGGTCACAAATTGCAGACTTCCCGGGTGCAGCCAGGGCGTATGCTGTCGCCTTTGTATTGGATGGCAAGGGTTATGTCGGTCTAGGTGAAAGTGCCTCAGGTTTTTTCATAAGCATGTACGAATTTGATCCTACCAACGGATCATGGACACAGGTTGGAAATTTTGGGGCGCTGGCCCGGTCACGTGCAGTATCCTTTGTCATTGGTGACGTTGCATATGTCGGCACAGGCAACAGTACCAGCGGCGAGTTAAAGGGGTTTCATGCTTTTGACGGTGCTAACTGGTCAACAGTTGCAGGGATTGACACTTGGCGAAAGGATGCCTTTGGTTTTGCAATCAATGGGAAGGGATATGTCACAGGAGGAAACCTTGGAGGTACTTTTTACACCGACATGCTGGAATATGATCCAATGACAAATAGTTGGACTTCGGTTACATCTGGGACAGTAGCTTTGAACCATTTGGGCGCAACAGGGTTCACGATCGATGGCAAGGCATATTTTGGCTATGGCAGCAATACCCGTTTTACAGAATATGACCCACTTTCAAACCAGGCCACCAACCTGGGGGATGTGTTGGGACTCGACTCAGAGCGAACACATGGAGTGGGTTTTGTCATTGGGAACATGGCCTATTTGGGACTTGGCTGCGGGGATCCGGGTATTGGCTGTTTGGACAGAAAAGACATTTGGGCCGCTGAATTTGAAATTGTCACCGTACCCCTGACCGCCGATCTTGACCAGACCAGTTCGATACTATGTTTTGGGGACGCTACTGCTTCGATCGTGGTCACGGCGTCTGGTGGTACGCCACCTTACACTTATAACTGGTCGCCCGGCACGGTAACAGGACCTGAACCGACCGGACTTACTGCGGGAACATATTCGGTAACCATAACTGATAGTGAAGGGGAAGAAGAGATACTGTCAATAGATATCTCCCAACCCAATGCCCTCGTGGGTACAACCACATCCGAACCTGAAATGAACGGCAATGACGGGTCTGTTTCAATAACCGTCACTGGCGGCATCCCAACATACAGTTATTTATGGGATACAACTCCCCCTGCCAATACACCGGAGGTGGATGGATTGCCACAGGGAGAATATACTGTGACTGTCACAGACTTGGTCGGTTGCACTTTGGAAGAGACAGTAGTTGTGGATTTTGTTGATGATACAGACGAAGCCATGGGCGCATCACTTACCATAGCCCCAACACTGGCGCAGGGTAGTTTTGCCATTTTGTCTCAGGTTGATGTACATAATTTGGAAGTAGTTTTGACTGACCAATTGGGCAGACAGGTAAAAAGTTGGGAAGATGTGACCATTGGCCAGCGATTGGACCTGTCTGGTCTGCAGCACAATTTATATTTTGTTATCGTGAAATTAGAAGGGCAGGTGCAGGCTGTCAGGAAATTGATTGTGCTCAATTAAAGAAGATAGTACCTTAACAAACCCCGTGGAAACCTTCAAACCAAATTGTAAAAGGAAGCCAAAAGGCGACACCTTTCCAAAAGGCGACACCTTTCCAAAAGGTGTCGCCTTTGACCCATTCCGAAAATCAATATCACGGGATTTGTCAAAAAACTATGTTTTTTTCTCATTGACGGCTAGGTCTACACAAAGCCACCGCTTTTTATTTCTCACTCCCAAAGAATAATTGCCGCCGCCTCCGCCTATTCGTAATTTGGCTTCTTTAAAAAAGTCCATTGTCTACACACAATTCCAAAGTCCGTCTGAAAACCAACCACCAAAATTTCCGAAATTCCCACGTCACCAAAATTATCAGACATGAAACGAAAAAGAGTTTTAATACCTGTTCCAACTTATGGGTTCGACCCAAGTGAAGCGGCCATTCCATGGAAGTTAATGTCTGAGCAGGGATTTGAGATGGTTTTCATAACTCCCGAAGGCAGCAGGGCATCCGCTGACCGGTTAATGCTCAGTGGAGAGAGATTGGGGATTTGGAAATCAGTATTGCAGGCAAGAAAAGACGCAATTCTTGCTTATTCCGAAATGGAAAAAAGCAGTTCATTTCTCAATCCATTAAAATACAGTGAGGTTGATGAAAATGATTTTGATGCTATTCTTTTGCCTGGAGGTCATGATAAAGGAGCTAAAGAATACCTGGAGTCGGAGACCTTGCAACAACTTATTGTTGCATTTTTCAAAGTTCAAAAACCAGTGGCTGCGATTTGTCACGGGGTAGTACTGGCAGCGAGGAGTATTGATGCAGGTACGGGGAAATCGGTTATTCGCAATTATAAAACAACATCGTTGCTGAAATCACAAGAATTGTTGGCTTATAACCTCACCAGGCTTTGGCTCCAAGATTATTACCTTACCTATCCGGGACTAACAACCGAAGATGAAGTCAAGGCTGTTTTATCGGACCAAAACAATTTCATAAAAGGACCTACTCCATTATTTAAAGATGATCCCAAAAACTTAAAAAGGGGATTTGTTGTCAGGGATAAAAATTACCTGTCTGCTCGGTGGCCAGGTGATTTATATAATTTTTCCTTTGAACTTATTAAAATGGTTCAGGATAAATGATTAATTCCAGTGATATTAAAATCCGTCTGATCGAAATAAATGACACACCCGCCTTTTTTGACTTAATAGAAAAAACAAAGACAGGTTGGTCAGGTTTTTCCCAGTGACACTTGAAGAAACATCTTGCCAGCGTGATTGTATAGCGTATGTTGAAGACAAAGTCGCACTGGCCGACAAAAGGGAAATGTTTGTGTTTGTTATTCTTGTGGAGGAAAAAATCGCAGGGTTATTGATTGTGAAAAATATTAATTGGCGCATTCCAAAATGTGAACTGGCTTATTTTATCGACCGGACGCATGAGGGGCAAAGCGTGATGAGTGTCGCTTTGGACATGCTGCTGGAGCATTGTTTCAATACCTTAAAAATGCATAAAATATACATCTGCGTTTCGCCAGAAAATGAACGGAGCCGGCGATTGCCCATAAAAAAAGGCTTCAAATTAGAAGGCCTGTTGAGACATGAATTTCGCATTGAAACTGGCGAGTTGGTTGATGTCGAATATTATGGCAAAATTAAAGGGGAATGAAGAAGGGGCTGAGGAATTAACCATTTCACTCCAACCACCTTTTGTCACCCACAAACCCTTTTTGCAATCTGTTGTTGATAAAGTTTCTTTGAATAAAGCGGTAATTCTACTTTTGCGCACGAATTGAGAAAACGGAATATTTTACTTTCCAAACACTACTTTATCTAATCCAAAATTTGAAATGAATATTAAAACACTTCTGATAGGCTGTTTTGCAATGGCCTTTTTTACTTTTCTGAATGCACAGGATAAAACTGATTTTCACCCATGCGGAACGCAGGATGGCAAAGTGCAATGGCTAGTGGATTATCAAAAAGACAAGCAGGCATTTCCACGGTCGTTCAATCTGTTGTTCGTGCCGATCAAGATACACGTGGTTGGCACCAGTGATGGGGACGGTTATTTTGGCGTTGACAAAGTATTGGATGCATTTTGTGCACTGAATGAAGACTTTGCGCCGAGCGACATCCAGTTTTTTATCTCAGGTGATCTGCATTATATCGACAACGATAACTATTACGACCATACCTTCCAGCAAGGTGCCCAAATGATGAACCAGAACAATGTTAACAACGTCATCAATTGCTATATCGTAGCTTCCCCTGCAGGTAATTGTGGTTATAGTAATTACAGCAGGGGCATTGCGCTGAACAAGGGCTGTTTGGGTGTCGGGGATCATACCTGGGCCCACGAAGTAGGCCACTTTTTGTCGCTGCCGCACCCATTTTTTGGATGGGAGGGCACCGATTCTGACCATGATTACCTTCAACCTGCGCCTAATTGGGTTGGTGGCGAGGCGGTAGAAAGAATGGATGGCTCCAATTGCCAATTTGCTGCCGATGGATTTTGTGATACCGCACCCGATTATCTCAGCTATCGCTGGCAATGCAATGGGGATAGCTTGAGCAATCAATTACAAGCTGACCCCGATAGCGTGACCTTTCGGTCGGATGGGACTTTATTTATGTCATATGCGAATGACAATTGCAGTGGCCGGTTTTCCAATGATCAGATGGACGCCATGCGGGCGAATATCAATTTTGCCCGTTCCTATTTGCTAAATCAAATGGATCCGCTCGACCCTGTTGGAGAGGCGATATTGAACCCTGTGTCGCCGCTCACTGGCGAAACGGTTGATTTCTTTGAAAGTGTACTTTTTGAATGGGAGCCGGTTGCCAATGCAACAGGATATTGTCTCGAAATCTCACCGCTGCCTTCATTTGCGCTGGTGCAGTTCCGTTACCATGTCGAGAGTAATTCATTCTTGAGTACCGACTTGCAATCGGACAGGAATTATTACTGGCGCATCAGGCCTTACAATGCCCAATATACTTGTGAGGATATTTCTGAAAAATCCCCTTTTACCACAGGTTTGCTCAGCGATGTGCATACGATTGATGAAATAAACAACCTATTCCTCCATCCAAATCCAGTTGGCCTCGGCAAAGATTTACGCATCAGTTTGGACGTATCGGAAGCTCTTTTAATGAACTCTAAACTATTGTCCATGACTGGTCAAGTGCTACAAAAATCTACCTGGAATGTACAAGCAGGTCACAACCAATTCTCTTTGCAAACTGCTAATCTTTTGCCCGGAGTTTACTTATTCCAGTTGCGTTCGGAAAAGGGTGTGATGAGCAGGAAAGTGGTGGTGAATTGAGCCACAGAAGCGACGCTTTTCTAAAAAGCGTCGCTTCTTGAACCTATCACTCATCACTCACTCTTCATTACAACAACCTGCTTGCTCACCATCCGTCTTCCTTCTGGAAAAATAACGACCTGGTACAAACCTTCCCGCCATTCGTAAATGGGGATGGATTGGATTGGGTTGATTATTTCAGGGATCACCTTCCGGTAAACGGGTTGCGCTAACTGGTCATAGATTTCTATCCTGATATTTTTGCCCAGCATTTCGGTGAGTTTTAGATGAAATTCGGAATGTGCTGGGTTCGGAAAAATTTCAAAAAGGGCGACATGTTCAAATGCAACTGCAGTGGATTTTCTGGACAGCAGTTCCCCGTTTTCATCGAATAAAGAAATGCGGTAAAAATTTTGTCCATCCATTGGGTCGTGGTCTTCTTCTTCCACGAGGAAAGCTTGCTCGTCTTCGACATCACCAGTTTGCATGGTTTCAAAATGAATATTGTCTGCCGATTTTTCCAACTGCCAAGTACCATCCTTTTTTCCCGCGACCATAGCATAAAGATCAATGTTTTCAAGACCTGAGTTGCCATCAATATCAACCATGAGCTGTTGGCTGCGACCTGTTATGGTGGGGGAAATGTTTACCGAATAATCTTCAACTTCCCCGAATGGAAGTGTTTCGCATGGCAATGGTGCAACATCCCTTTTCATAGCAATGCGCATTCGGGTAGGGCCAGCGAGAGCAGCGTTGTCGATATTGATTGAGCCAATTGTGGTGAGTTCGAGCGTACCGTTCGACGGTGCTGCGACAACGGTCGAAAAAGCAATTTCACCTGGCTCTTGGAACGTGCCGTCCTGGTTGTAGTCAATCCAAACTTTCCAATGTTCTTCGTAAGTAAACCAACTAAAACTGCTGGTCAACTCGATGGGGTAGCTTTCACCTGGGGTCACATTTGCCGAAAGGCTGGTAAAATCACTGTACAGGGATTTGCCAGAGGCATTGTCAATTTCCTCAAACAGTACGCCGGCAATCCAATCGTGCCACGGGAAGTTGCTTTCGGAAGTGCAATAGGTGCCATTGCCGCCACCATTGCTGCATGGCAGCGGGGTTTGGATCGTAAATGTGGTGGTGCAACCAGGGTCGTTTGAGTCTTGAATAATTAAGGTCTGGTCGCCCTGAGTGATAAGGATCGAGCCGATTTGGGTGGCGACCCCATAGGTGCCAGTTTGCGGTTGGCCTAATATATTGGCCGTCCAACCAGTACCAGCATTGCTTCCTGTCACAGTCAGGTTGAAAGTGTAGGAATCGTCAGAAGGATCGGCAAGCGTACCGTTGTCATCGCAGGTGGGCAACGAATTGGTTGCGGAAATGGAACAAGGTTCGACAGTTGAGCAAGGCGGGGGGGGTAGCACAGTTTGCTGGGTAGAGCAGGTTGAATCTGCGCTGTCATAAATGTCGAAACCGATCTGTCCTATATTGATTTGAAGGGCACTTATGACCTGGGGGACGCCATAAGGCCCTTCGTAGAGTTGTCCGTTGATGGTGGTGGTCCAACTGGTGCTGGCGCCGTTACCATTTACTGTTAAACTAAAGCTGTATAAATCGTCGCCTGTGTCGATGGAGGTACCGTTGTCATCGCACTCCATATTGTTGACGGTGGACGAGAGGCTGCAAACAACGGGGCCTCCGTTGGCAATGTTGATGGCATAATCTTCCACCTCACCAAAAGGGATGCTCTCGCATGGGGTTGCATAAGCACCCCGTTTTAACGCGACCCGCATTCGGGCCGTGCCTTCTTCGGCAGTAGTGGGGATTTGAATGGAACCAGTGCCCACGGCAGTTGGCGTGCCCAAGGTCGGTGCCGGTATCATTGCTGAAAAAGCAACTTCGGCGGGTTCTTCAAAAACACCATCCCGGTCGTAGTCGATCCAAACTTTCCAGTATTCGTCATAAGTCTGCCAACTAAAACTGTTTTCTAAAGAAATGGTGTAACTACTACCAGTGCTCAGTTCCGTAACAATATTTGTGAAATCAGAATAATTTGATTTTGCAGAAGTATTGTCAATGGTGTTGAGGTTCACCTTACTGATCCAATCCACCCACGGCAAATCCGCGGACGATGGGCAATAACTGGATGGTATATTGCCAGAAACAAAAATGACCACACTACCTGAATTAGAGCAACCATTGGCGTCGGTAACGGTAACTGAGTAGGTGCCCGAATCGAGATCAGTAATGGAGGCTGTTGTAGCACCATTGCTCCATAAAAAGGTATAAGGCGCTGTGCCACCTGTCGGTGCCACAGTTGCCGATCCATTATTAGCGGATGCCGAAGATTCATTGATGCTGGTGAGGTTAAGGAGTAGGTTGCCCGGTTGGGAAATGAGCACTGAATAATTGCCGGTATTTCCATCGTTGTCAGTGACGGTGACACTATAATTTCCAGCTGAAATGCCTGTAATAGTCGGCCCAGCTGACCCATTTGACCAAATATATGAATAAGGAGGCGTGCCGTTGGTGGTCATTACAGTTGCACTGCCATCGCTGCTGCCGTGGCAGCTTACATTTTGTTGTTCAGTTAAAACGACAACCAACGAACCTGGCAATCCCGTACTGATTGAAAAAGAAGCTTTGTAATAGTCCCCGCCATTGTTTTTGGTGATCACATCGTCCACTATGTCATTTCCATTATTGAAACTCACGTCGGACTCCATATATATTTCGATAAAATAATTGCCAGGAGGCAAGCCCAGCAAGAGGTTGAGGTTTGGGGTTTCAGAATAGATTTTGGTGCGGTAAGTCCCATTGGGGTTCAATAACTGTAGATTGGGCATGCCCATCTCAATGAAGCTTCCTGGCGCAGTAG
Organism: Saprospiraceae bacterium; assembly: GCA_029263015.1. Taxonomy (GTDB): domain Bacteria; phylum Bacteroidota; class Bacteroidia; order Chitinophagales; family Saprospiraceae; genus UBA6168. Next base: position 39,128 of record JAJCYI010000089.1, read on the forward strand.
TTTGTTTATAAATGCGATAGTTAAACCTGGCATTCATAACATCGTTATTGCAGCTTTCCCAAGTTGTGGATTCCAATTCAGTAATGCTAAGGCTGTTGACAAAACCAAAATTGTGGTTATGAAAAACGGTTTGGTAGGTGCAATTGGAAACCTGAAAACCAGAGGTAAAACCATCTACTTCGATTTTCATGGTGGTGGCACATTGGCTCACGTAATTGTACCCACATGCGTTGGTGTTTTGCCAAATAAAAAGGGATAGGATAGCATATGCCAAGGCAGGTATTAGCGGTTTACGGTTCATAGTGAAAGTTATTATAATTTGTTAAACAAGTCGGTTTTGGGTTAGGGCAACTTGCAATTATTAACCTAACGTGAGTTCTGGATAGCAGTCTTATTGTCCCGTTAGGGACGGAACATGGGTAGCCAAGCATTTGCAGGGTTTTTCGACGTGCCGTAGGTACGCAACGTGGAAAATGTTACGTACCTACGGCACGAAAAATACGGTTGGTTTGGCATTGCTACCCATGTTCCGTCCCTAGCGGGACAATCAAAGGACAGAAACCGCCATAAGCTCTTGATTGTCAAGGATTATTATCCAGAACTCACGTTAAAGTAAGCGCCTAAATGCTAATTTTTTGCTCGCTGCCTGCCTGTCTATGCGGACGTTCCGGTAAAGCAGGAAAGTAGTACAGGTGTCCGACGCCTGTACCCAATTTGCTGTTTATCAACAACATAAGTGCCAGCCCAATTTCATGTTTGGATGAAATAAGAAAATCTAAATTTGAATAATAGGGAAATAAAATAAGTGGAGTAGATACCAGTGAAAACGAGGAGTAAGAAAAGCGAAGGTAGTCAATGAATTTGAAAACAGGAAAAATTTCATTCTTCATTCATCTGTTCCCCACAATATTTGCAGTGTACCGCATCCTCATCGTGGCCTTCCTCCCCACAATACCGGCACGATTGGGTAGAGGAGCTATTCTTGCTTCTGAAAATTTCCACTGAAACAATGCCGGTAGGCACAGCTATTATGGCATAACCCATCATCATCACTATTGCAGAGAAGAACCGGCCTAGGTTGGTCAGGGGCGTGATGTCGCCATAGCCCACAGTAGTAAGGGTAACAATGGCCCAATAGACTGAATCGGGGATACTGGAAAATCCAGTACCTTCCTCCCCACCTTCCACAAGGTACATCACTGCCCCGATGATGGTGACCATCAGGATAATAAAGAGCATGAACACCGTAATCTTCGCCCGGCTGGCCTTCAATGCCTTTAGCAACTGATCGCCTTCGGCCAGAAAATGGCCCAGTTTGAATATCCGAAATACGCGCATCAACCGCAGGATGCGAATAATCAGCAAAGATTGGGCACCGACAATGAAAAGGCTCAGAAAGGTCGGTAATATTGCGAGCAAGTCAATGATGCCAAAGAAGCTTCTGGCATATTTAAAGGGGCGGTAAACACAGTAGAGCCGGAGCAGGTATTCGATGGTGAAAAAAATAGTAAAAGCCCATTCTATTATATAAAATAAGTCGAAATATTCATCGTGCAGACTGGGTACTGTTTCCAGCATCACAATGATGACACTGGCTATGATAACGATCATCAAAGCCACATCAAACCGCTTGCCCATGGGGGTGTCTGCCTCGAAGATGATTTCGTGCAGCTTTTCTTTGATGGGGTTGTATTCCTTGCTTCTGGACATGGTTGCTGTTTTTGGCTGCCGCTAAATTCTGAAAAAATGTAATAATTTTAGCAGACCTGTCAGGTTGTTTTTTCAATATATGTTGGGCGGAAATTAATTTCCGCCCAACATATATTGAAAAAACAACCTGACAGGTCTCAAAAGCTGGTAAATTTATTTCCTTACATTTGCTCCATACAAACTCAAGACCAACTTGGACAACCCACTTCAAATATTTATCGCCTACGCCCGCAAGGACACCACCTTCCTCGATGAACTGCGCGTACAATTGAAGCCGCTTGAGCGATCCGGCAAGGTACACATCTGGTACGATGGCAAAATAGAACCCGGACAGGTCTGGGAGGCAGCCATCAAAAAAAACCTGCACAGCGCCGACATCATCCTAATGCTCGTCAGTGCCGACGCCATCGCCTCCGATTATTTTTATGACAAAGAAATGGCCGATGCCCTCGAACGCCACCACAAGGGCGAGGCAAGGGTAGTGCCCTTCATCATCCGCCCCTGTGCGTGGCAGGCGACCCCGCTGGCCGACCTGCAGGCGCTCCCAAAGAACGGCAAGGCCGTGACCCGCTGGGACGACCGCGACCATGCCTATTCCGATGCTGTGAACACCCTCTGGGCCATGATCGAAAACCTGAATGCCGACAAACAGGCAGAACGGAAAAAAGTACAGCAGGAAGAAAAGGAACAAAAAGAAAAAGAACAACAGCGAAAAGAAGCTGCCCTTGCTGCACAACAAAAACACCAACGCCAGCAGCAGGAACAGGTAGCCAAAGAGCAGCAACAAAAAGAGGCAGCCCTCACCGCCCAGAAAGAGCAGGGACGTCAGCAAAAACTAAAAGAACAACAAACCCAAAAGGCAAATGAACGCCGCCAACTGCAGGCTGCTGAGAAAGAACGGCGGCGGCTGGCCGAGGCAGAAAGGAAACACCAACAGGAAACGAAAAAGAAACAGCGCCAAGAAAAATTCGCTGCCGGGCTGCTGGCACTGATCCTGCTGCTGATTTCTATTAAAATGTGCAACCAGCCGAACGGCAATTTGCCTATCGGAGAGAATGCAATAGATAGCACAGAAATTGCCCAAGGCAACGACGGGCCGGTAAGCGACATGGCCCCTCCCCCTGACTTGACGAAAGAAATTGAAAAACAAAAAGAACCAAAATCCGACCCCTGCAAAAACCACGGCGGCGACGCCGACAAGGATGGTCTCTGTGCCGACGAGGACTGCAACGACAGCAACCCCAAAGCGAGTGCCTCTAAAGACTCCGATGGCGATGGCCTCTGCAACGACATAGACAAATGCGATTACGAAAAAGGCCCGGCAAGCAACAACGGCTGCCCTGTAAAACAGCCCGAATCGCCTTCCCAAAAAACCAAATCAGGTTTTGACTTCGTGAAAGTAAAAGGCGGCACCTATACCATGGGAAGCCCCAGAAACGAAAAAGACAGGGACGACGACGAGTGCCAGCACTCCGTAACCGTCAGCAGTTTTGAAATAGGAAAATACGAAGTGACACAGGCCGACTGGCGGAAGGTGATGGGTGAAGACCCGCCGGAGTTAAAGTTCAAAGGCTGCGACCAATGCCCCGTCGAGCGGGTCTCTTGGGACGACATCCAAATTTTTATAAAAAAAGCCAATGCCAAATACGGCCAAAAATTCCGCCTGCCGACCGAGGAAGAATGGGAATATGCTGCCCGCGGAGGAAGTAAATCCAAAGGCTACCTATATGCTGGAAGCGACAGCATAAAAGAGGTGGCTTGGTTCCGTGAAAATTCCAGCAGCAAAACCCATTCCGTCGGCGGCAAAAAAGCCAACGAATTGGGTATTTACGATATGAGCGGCAATGTGTGGGAATGGTGTGCGGATACGTGGGGGCCATATCCGAATTGTAAAGGCGAGAAAAAAACAAGCATCCGAGTGGTTCGTGGCGGCTCTTGGTACGATAACAACAGGGACTGCCGTGTCGCCAACCGTGTCAGGTTCATCTCAGACAACCGGTACTTCGAAGTAGGTTTCCGGCTTGTCCGGTACTAACCCTTTATCTCTTTCCCCGCCGCAGGCGGGGTCAAAATTTTTGAAAACGGGCTAATTTTATTTAAGAGACTTTAGCCAGCCGCCAGCCATGCGCCCTATTTCATTCAGTTTTTCGGCGAAATGCTTGTATTTGAGGGAGTTGTAAAGGTGACACCTTTGCGCGGCCAAGTGGGCGGAAAGGTGTTGCCTCTGGAAGGGATAATTTTTCCAGCAGACCTGTCAGGTTGTTTTTTCAATAAATGTTTGGGGGGAAATAATTTACGCCCAACCAAGATTTTAAAAACAACCAGAAAGGGGTGAAATGGGTCGGAGAACAGAGTTGTCAACTTTTTAAAAGTTGACAACTCTAACGTTCTTCAACTCTTGATTCGCATTAGTGGTTAGTACCTTTGCGGGGAAAGCTATTTTTGTCAAAATCTGCTGATGCAGGACAGCATCCTGTGCTGCTCGCACCACCAACTAACTAATTCATGGCAAGTCCGCAAACCCTTAAACGAATAAAAGCAATTCAAGCCCGTCTGGGGCTAACTGCCGACGGCATTATCGGTCCAGCAACCTTGACGGTAGTGGAACATCTCATCGAAAAAGTCTTGGGGCCGCCGACTGACCCAGTTGCGCACACCATGAAGATTTCCCGAAAGGGGATGGATCAAATTGTTGATTTTGAAATATATTCCAAAGCAAACTACAACCGGCGTCTGAAGTCACCCACATGGCCAGGCATCGAAAGTGGCGTAACAATCGGGATTGGCTACGACCTTGGCTACCACTCCGAAAGCAAGATCGAAAAAGACTGGAAAGGGCAAATAGATGATGTGGATCTCGAAGACCTCAAGGCCGTCTCGGGCCTGAGAGGGCAAGCTGCCAAAGCCAAAATCCATTCCCTCCGGCACATATCTATTTCCATTGAGGTGGCACAGGAGGTTTTCCTCACGAGCGTTTTGGCCGACCAGGCCAAAAAGACGATCAGGGCATATCCGGGGGTAGAGAAACTCCCTGCCGATGCCCAGGCCATGCTGGTTTCACTGATATTCAATCGGGGAGGCAGTTTGAAAAACACCGACCGACGAAAAGAGATGCGGGCCATCAGGCCGCTCGTGGCTTTGGGCGACCTTGCCGGTATCGCGGCGCAAATACGTGCCATGAAACGCTTATGGGAGGGCTTGAACATGGGAGGCCTGCTCAAAAGGCGGAACAAAGAAGCTGATTTCATCGAACATGCCAGAGATGATGGTGCTTTGCCAGAATCAGAGATTATTTTGGTATAGCGAGGGGGAATGTAGAATGCAGAATGAAAAATTATGGTTCTTTAACCTACACTTTTTTAAATTGACCCCAGAGGGGTCGAACGTAGGTAGCTAAATAATAGAAATATATGGACCTCGTGCCGTCAGGTACGTAACGTTACGTACCTGACGGCACGAAACAACTGCTTGGTTCATTTTTTCTACCCATGTTAGACCTCTAACGAGGTCAAAAAAAAGTGTACGGTGGAGAAATGAAAAATTAAGAATGAACAGCAAATTCCCAATAAGCTATTATCATTGTTCAACTCAATTATGCCGTAAAGTCTAATGTCTAAAATCTATACTGTCTAATGTCTAAAATAAGAACAGTTTTATTCTTTTTCCTGTCCGTTTTCTTTTTTCAAAATGGCTATTCCCAGGGGGCTCAACCGCCCGAACCGACGCTCGAAAGCCCGTATAATACCATTCTTGTACATCTGTATTACTTGCAGGGGGATAGCTACGGGCCAGAGGTGGCCGCCAAAGTATTTTACCAAAAAGACAGTTTGGAGGCGCAGGAATTAGCCATCAAGCTGCTGCAAGTATTGGACGGGAAAGGGCTGTTTGTCCGGTTGAACCTCTTACCTCAAAATGCTGACTATCAGGATACTGTGACGCTCAAGGCTTATTACACCCCCTTCCCCGATCAACTGCCCGATGTTTATTTGGAAAAAAAAGGAGACAAATGGTACTATTCAGAGCAGACAGCTCAGGCGGTCCCCGTCCTGCACAAAGATCTTTATCCGTTCGGGACTGATTTTTTACTGAAATATTTTCCCAAAAGTGCAAGGGGCGATTTCTTAGGGCTGGCAACTTGGCAATGGGTAGGCCTGGGGCTGTTGCTGCTATTGGCCTGGCTGTTCCAGTTTTTCATTTCAAGGTTGTTGCGCCCCATGATCCGGTTGCTTGCGAAATCCAGGTTCAGCTCTCCATTGGAGGATAAATCCATGTTGTGGAAAGTGGCGAGGCTGGGCAGCTTTTTCATCTTGTTCTTTTTAATAAAATCAACGCTTCCTTTGTTGCAGCTTCCCATCAGGGTCAATGTTTTCTGTATCAAAGGACTTGACATAGCTGGGATATTTTTTGGAGTCTGGTTGGGCTTGAGCATCGTTGATGTGGTGATGAAATATGCGTTCCGGTATGCTGAGTCCACCACGCAAAAAATGGATGAGCAGCTCATCCCCATCATGCAGCGGATGCTTAAAATCTTGGTTGTTGTGGCTGGGATCATCTATGTGCTGCAGCTGCTCGAAGTAAACGTAACGGCACTCATCGCTGGGATTTCCATCGGCGGCTTGGCCCTCGCCCTCGCTGCACAGGATACGGTGAGGAACCTCATCGGCTCGGCCATGATCTTTTTTGACCAACCATTTCAGATAGGAGATTGGGTGGTGGCCGGTGGCAATGAAGGAGAGGTGATTGAAGTTGGTTTTCGCTCCACCAAGATCCAATCCATAGACAGTTCCATTATTTTTGTTCCCAACAATGAAATCGCATCATCAGCTGTAAAAAACATGGGCGTGCGCCGTCTCCGCCTAATGAAAGCGACCCTCGGGGTCACTTATGACACTCCGCCTGTTTTGGTCGAAAAATTTATTGCGGGCCTGCGACAACTGATCGAGCGCCACCCGAAAACCAAAAAGGACAACTACCTCGTGCATTTCAACAGCTTCGGCGATAGTGCCCTTTCCATCTATTTCCGGACTCACCTTTTCACCGAATCGTTTGCAGAAGAACTGAAATTGAAAGAAGAACTGGCGTTTGGCATCCTCCGATTGGCGGAGGCTCTGGGCGTTCGTTTTGCCTATCCAACACAGACGTTGTTTATTGAAGAAATGCCGGGGAAAGGGAATACGACGCCAAAATATGAGACTGATGAAAAGGCGTTGGAGGAAAAAATACAGCACTTTTTTGGGGAATAACCAGTAGACATCTTTCCTAAATAACTATAAGTCAGCTAAACAGTTTTTTTCCGTCATACTTCGTTATTTTTTTCAGCAATAGCTTCGGCTATTCCTTCAAAAAATGCCTCGTCTGACAAAAAAATCCTTGTTTCCATGCCTTAAATTTATTTAGGAAAGATGTCTAGTGTAAAAAAAATGCCGGGCCTCCTCTCGGAAGCCCGGCATAATCGGTAATGGTAAATTGCTATTTTAGGATGTTGGTCGCCAATAATTAGCAACCCAACAATCATATTTATTTCAAACTAAAAGAACCCATGCCTGCCAAATAACCTTTGTTGTAAATTTCAACGGTATAGCTGCCCGCCATAAAGGCGAGGTTGGTAGGTTGCCAGTAAAGGCAAGAATTGGCCTCTTCATTAGTGTAGTCCACCTCTTCGTACTGGGTAAAACGGATTTCTTCGCCAGTGGCTTTGTTGAGGATCACACCAGATCCCATGTCCTCAATGGCCAACGTTTCACCAAGAGGGTTGATGAGGCGGATGAAAAACCTTTCAGTACCAGCTGACACCACGTCGTTGTCGAGGGTAGTGAAACATACTTTCACTTTGTCCACTTGCTTGGCACGGTTGGTTACTGACGCTTTGCCGCTGTTTTTGATTTTCATGCCTTCTACTTTCACTTGTTTCATTTTGATTATAGAGGCGAGGTTTACTTTGCTGGTCAATGCCTCTTTCTCGTTGACGAGCTGTGACTTAGCTTGGTTCAGCATATCATTTTCATCCACTTTGTTTTGGAGGTCAGAAGTCAGCATATTTTTTTCTTCCGAGAGTTGAGCATTCTCGCCCGCCAGTAATTCATTGTCAGCTTTCAACTCGTCGATCTGCGCCATGAAGCCACTCGCTTGAGCTTTCAGGTTTTCGATTTCCACGCGGGCTTTATTGAGTTTGCCTTTACTGGTAAGCAAGCTTGAAATACGGTTCTTTTGCGATTCGATTTCCTCTATTTGCTGATCGATGATGGCATTGAGTTCTTCACTAGCCGTTTTTTGCGACTCGAGATCTGCCAAGGCCTGATTGTACTGAATGTCAAGTTCTTCCCGCAGGTTGCTGGATTCTTCCAGTTCGTAAACTGTTTGTTCCAATTTATTGGCCTTTGTGATGTTGCTGTAAGCCAACCAGCCAATGACAGCCAAAAGGATAATCCCTATAGTGGCAGCGATTGCAATAAAGTTCTGTTGATTGGATTTAGTGTCGTTCATTTTAGGTTGATTCAAATTAGATGGATTGTTGTTAGTCATAATTGATAAAATTTATGCGGGTTAATGAAATCAGCTATTGGCTCTTTGAATTTGGCCGTTAACTTTTTAGATAAGGGAGTAGGAAATAAATAAGTACAGGTTGTCCGCATAGGCGTGGAAAAGCTTTTTCTTTTGTTTTTAAACTTGCTCTAACATGATGTCTTCTGCTGATATGTAGTGATTTTTCAAAAGGTTCGGGAGGGATGAGTTTTTTTTGAAATTTTAAGATTTGTCGAATTTGGGATAACGAATAAATATAAGGTTGGGGAAATAGTGCTGTAAACGGTTGGTTTTTAGAAAGATAAGGATAAAAATAGTTTAGGGGTTCAGCAATAATTACATATTAAATCCAGAGAGAATATTTCGGTTGCAAAGTTACACGTTAGGATCGGTAATTGAGAGTAACAACATTTTGACATTGCACAATCCCCCATTTCAGAGTGGACATTGGCTGCCTTGAATGGAAAGTGACCTTAAACTTTATTTGGCATCATAATATTGCATGTAAGTAACAAAGCCTAATTATTTGGGTATTTTGAGAATATCTTTTTCCGCTACCTGCCTGCCGGCAGGCAGGTTTTCCTCGAAAAAATAAGTCCGTAACTTGGCTATGCACTGATTTTTTCAAGAAAACTATCGAAAAAATCTTATCCTCAAAATTTACCCAAACAATTAACCTTTGTTACTTAACAGCAACACCCACAACAAAACAACTAAAATTCTGCAAACCACATTAATTTGTACTAAATTTGCGTTGTTAATTGTTGATTATTGGTTTACAGCAAGTTATGATGGTAATGTAAATGGTTACATGGCTCAATGGCTAAATGGTTTTTATCAACCATTTAGCGATTTTGCCATCCAACCATTTAACTAACCAAAGTCAACAAACATGAAGTTATCAATTCGTCTTTTTCCGTCTCTCCTTTTCCTTTTCATTGCTTTTGTTGGAAATGCTCAAGATATTCCTGAATACACCGTACAGGTGGGGCAATTCATCAATCCAAAAACTGCTGATTTCGAGCGGTTGTCTCCATTGGGTTTTGTCTATTCAACCAAGCGATCAGATAACCATACAGATATTTTTATCGGAGGGTTTGCTTCCGATGAAGCCGCCAATAAAGTGGTTGAGAAACTAAAAGGCCAAGGTTACAACAATGCTTTTGTCTCAAAATTGAACACCGAAGCTGGCCACAGCCAAACAGTCGTCCAGTTGGCCACCAAGACTTCCGGCGATAAAATCAACTGGAACCATTACATGCAGGCAGGTTCCCTGTTTGTGTTGTTGAATGGCAAGGAATTGAAAATACTGTTGGGGGGATTTGCAGATTTGGAGGCAGCAAAGTCCCGTTTGGTTACATTAAAGGAATTGGGTTTTAGCGATGCTTTTGTGAAAAACGTCAACAATGCCCTTTTGCATGAAATCACAGCATTTGAGGCTGGCGGAATGATGAAAAAACCTTTGATCCCGCTTGATTTCACCGAAAAAGAAGAAATGGTCGCAAAGTCAGAAACGACTAAGCCCGATGCTGTTCCGACCACTTATGACGATATAACGATCATTGTTCCCAAAACAAAGGTGGAGGACCAACAGGTCGTACTTACAGCAAAAGGAGGCGATGCCACCAAAGCAAAAAAAGCTGTTAACCAGGAACCTGCTTTCGACTTCCAAGCTAAAATGCCTGAGATCAGGGCCAAGGTGAAGAGGACTTCCGCGCTTGAATTGCAGCGAGTGCTCAAAGCCGAGGGTACTTATAAAAGCTCCCTGGACGGTTACTATGGCAAAGGCACCCGTGCAGGGTACGACCTTGCCCTGCGCACCAATCGCCAGATGCAGAAATACAGCATACTTGCCAAATATTTGCCTATTCCTGCTGCCGAAACCCACGTAGGCGCTTTACAGAGCAGTATCAACAACCTGTGGCAAGACCCAGAAACGGCACTTGATGTTTTGAAAAAATCAAAAGCTCCAATCGCCAAGACTTACCGTGCTTACTTCATATATGTCACCGAGGGCGCTGGGTTCGAAGTGAATACCTTGATGAACGAATCCATCAACGAAGCATTCAGCAGGGATGTGCGTGCGAGCCTTCCCTCGTTCGATCCATCCTCTACTTATGATTACCGTGACCTCGGCCAATTACTATCCCACATGCGTTACGTCCACGAAGCATCCAATGAAGGCATTGCTGCACCATGCTGGTTGTTCCGCAGGCACCCTGGCACTGCCCTGAAATCTTTTGGTGAAATTGACGGCATAAAATCCAACCTGAACATGCAAACTTGTGGTGGATTTTGGGAATGGCAGGAAGTACAGTTGCTCCACGCAATTGCCTCCGACCTCTGCACCAGCGGCCATACCAGCGAGGGCAAAATCGCAAATAGCCAATCCGAACTGGCCCGCCTCTACCTCACGCCCAAACTAATGGGATGGAAAGACCGGAAAGCGCTTTTGGACTGGAACGAGACCGTTTGGAAAGGCATTGATGGCTGGGCCATCCGTGATCCACTTTTGGCGGAAATCGGCACTGCCCTGAAAATTTCTTATTTCCAGACACAGGTGCTGCTCGAAGACTTTTACATGGACGAAGGCTTTGATGAAAAGGAATCAAAAGGACTGGCACTGGCAGCGTTGAAAGCGTTGGTGGGGCATCATTTTGATCGGTTTATTTGATTTGAGGGTCAGAGAAGAGGAGTCAGGGGTCAGGATATAAAAGGCATACCGAATACTCAGATGGAGTGTTCGGTATGCCTTTTATATTGGACTAAACTTGCAACAACGAGTGCTTTCGCTCAGGAGTCAAATATTGAAATCAGAACAATAATCAATAAAATAAATAACAGGATTGAACCTGTATTCGCCAAATTTATAGTCCAGCCAAGCGCCTTAAACCGTTTTGGTGGAAATAGTCTTTTATCCTCCTTATTATAATAGACATCTTTCCTAAATAAATTTAAGGCATGGAAACAAGGATATTTTTGTCAGACGAGGCATTTTTTGAAGGAATAGCCGAAGCTATTGCTGAAAAAAAATGTCTAATAGAAGACTCCAAATTTCCAATTGGAAGGATCCTGGTGCCACTCATCATATTTGTTGTTAGATTCTGCCATTTTGATTTTAGTTTTTGATCACATAAAATCTTGTTTGCCTTTTTCTATGCAGCAGTCCTTATTTGCTCTTCCAAAAATGGTACATGGATAACGTTTCGAGGGATTCCAAGGCCCCCGGCAGGGCAGGGCTGTTAAGTGCTAAGGGTTTTAATTTAAAATGTAAAATGATAAATAATAAATGTAAAAATCAGACACACGTACCTACCTGATGGCGAGTATTTTACGTACAGGCCATTTTTACATTTTAAATTCATCATTTTAAATTTTAAATTTAAAAACGAAAACTTAACAGCCCTTCCCTGCCGGGGGCTTTCTTTTTTTGGCGCACCGCCAATTTTTTAACGTCTCAATGGAGACGTGAGGGAAAGTGTTTCGCCTTTTTAATCTTTGTGAATTGGTTTTCTGCTTGTTATATTTGTCCAGCGCACTGGGTTGCGTTTTGATAGTTTACTTGAACTTGATGGTATGGTCCATTTATGATGGAGGGTTGGAGACAAGGCTGGTATTTTGATTTGAAAAAAGGACAGTTTAGGTGATGTGGGAATTCACGCAATATTGCGTGTGACAGTAGTTAAGCCCTATTAAAAGTAAAACTCAAATGAAATTCGCCAGTGGTTTGAATAGAATTATTCAGATCAATCGAAAAAACTAATTTAAAGACATATAAGCATCTTCCATTTTTGGTAGGATTATAAAATATGAACAGCGAAAACTAATTATGGAAAGCATACAGCAAAATTTCTAATTTTAAAAAAGATATGTGTGTATATCTTCAATCAAAAATGAAAGAAATGAAAAAAAGAATTTTTATCGGCTTCGGTTGTGAAGTGATTGAAAAACTAAATAAAATTATCGTTAGATATGATTCTGGTGGTTCTGCAAGTCAAATGATGGAGAATGAAATTACCTCTGAAGAAGTGGAAAAAATTAAATTAAGTGAGCAAGATGCATATGAAGTAATATTGAATGCTCGCAAACGTGATAATAACAAGAAACTTTAGCTTTGAAAATTGAGTAAGCAAGCAATGTGAGCTTATAGAATGGATAATTGAAATTTAAAAACAAAGCCTAACAATGTGCATGTCGATTAGTCGGGCTAAACGCCCGCCCACCGTATGCACTTACGTTGGCATTATCAGGATCACACAAAATAAATAAATAGACTTGTTTCACTATGATAATCAATTGATTACAAAATTGAATTTAAATTTATTGAGTAATAGAGTTTTTGCGCCAGTTTTTAGATTAAATTAAAAACAAGTATATGCTGATAATCAATCAGTTATGGCAAAACATGTCTAATAAAAAACAAAAAATAAAAACATGCTAAAAATAAAATTTATCATCACTCTAATTTTAGGAATTCAGATTGCTGGCTATGGTCAATGGGAAGAAAAAAATATAATGACGACTTCGACTTTGACTTGCGTTGATTTCTTAAACGACGAAATAGGATTCGTAATAGGGAGCAATAAGATTTACAAGACTGAAAATGGAGGTGACACTTGGGTGATAAGCTATACTGCAAACAATTTAGTCGCTTATGAAGATATATTTATCATCGGAAATGATGAAATTATTGCAGTTGGAATGGACTTAAACTCAAATCAATCTATAATTACAAAATCAACAAACGGTGGAACAGATTGGGCAGAGATATTTATTACAAATTCTTCATTTTTGAAATCAGTATTTTTCACCTCATCAAATATTGGGTATTGTTCTGGAGGCGGAGGAACAATTTTAAAATCCACAGATTCGGGAGATACTTGGCAGGAATTAAACTCTGGAACTGGAGCAAATCTGCAATCAATTTATTTTGTTAATGATTTGGTCGGAATTGCCGTAGGAGGAAGTCCAGCAAATGCAATAATCCTCAAAACGCAAGACGGAGGTGCAAATTGGAATCAAATAAATTCACCATCAAATAATAATCTCCAATCTGCCTTTTTTACGAATCAAGAAACAGGATATGTAGTCGGCTGGAATGGGGAAATTATAAAAACAGAAGATTGCGGTAATTCTTGGACAATCCAAAGTTCCGTTGCTATGAATGGTAATTTAGAAGTGATATTTACTGATGACAATACTGGCTATATCGTTGGAGGAGCAATGAACGAGTCCTTAATTCAAAAAACATCGAATGGAGGTGATTTATGGGAAGATATAAGCCCTCAAATTTCGGAAGGGTTAGTTTGCATTCATTTTCCATCGATCAATATCGGATATGCAGTTGGGGGCAATGGAACAGTTGTAAAGACTGAATCAGGTGGAATTATAACTTCCACAAATGATATTGAAATACTCGATAAATTCAGCGTTTTTCCTAATCCAGTAATCGAAACTTTAAATGTTCAATCAGAGGCAAGTATCCAAATAAGAAGAATAAATATTTATGATGCCAATGGAAGAATAATTAAAGAGGTGCAGCCAAATTCTGAAAATTCTGAAATTGATTTTTCCGACTTGGAATCGAATGTCTACTATTTAGAGATTCATTCAGATAATATGAAACGAATAAAGAAGATAGTGAAAAAATGAAAACGGCCTATAGCAAAACATACAACAGGTATGCCCAGCAAAACTGGTCACGCCGTTTATGCACGAGCCGTTCTTAAATTTAAATTAAATCGAATCCAAAATAAATTGAAGTATCAGGTACTGAACACGAAATTAATTGCCCCTCTTTTTATCGCGATATCCACCGTGGCCATTTGTTCGCTTACATGTGAACAACCTAAACCTGTCCGGTCTTTTGATTATGGTACACAAAGTGATTCAGCACTGTATTATTACAATCAAGGTTGGCGGCAAATTATGGACAATGGCCAATGGACATTGTCAGAAAATTCATTTAGAAAAGCAATTGAATTTGATACAGGGTTTTTGTTAGGCAAGAGTTTGGTTGGCAGAATCAGTACTGACCTCAATGAGAGATCAACAATATACCGAGAATTAGGAACCGGAAAAACAAAAGCCAAAGATTATGAACGCCTACTTTTGGACGCTTACCTCTCGTCCATTAACATCATGAATATCCGCGAACAAGAATCTGAACTGAAACCTGAACTGATTTCCAAACACCGTACATTGTCTGAAACAAATTTCAGCAAGGTTATTCAAAAATTTCCTGAAGCAACCTACGTTAAGGCTGAATATATAGAGGTGTTACATGCCCTGTATGGAGCGAAGCCTGCCCTCGATTCACTCCACAAACTTGTGACTGAAAATGAACAGGACATTCCTTTTTTTATTAATTATGCTGCTTCATTGGAAGCTGAGTTGGGTAATTTTGAGAATGCTCTATTAATTGCAAATCGCCTGAGCGAAATATTGAACGATACAACTCTCCCTGAGCCATATATGCTATTCGCAAAAATCTATTTCGAAATGGATAGTATTGATAATGCAAAACCATATATAGAAAAGGCCGTTGAATTAGACCCCAAACATTTAATTGCTCAAGGTTTGAAAAAACGTATTTTCAAACAATGACTTTGGTTATTTAATTTCATTTGAAATTCCACTGGTGCATTGAATGCTTTAAATTAATGGCAGACGAATTAAGGACCTCAAGTTTGTTAAACAAAATAAACATGATTAGGCTGTACAAAAATAAAGACCTGGAAAAACTTGTTGCAATATTGCGACTTAACACGCCTGAATACTTTGCTGTTTCAGAGGAAAAGGATTTTATTAAGTACCTTGAACACCATTCCCAAAATTATTTAGTTGTGGAGGAAGTTGGTATTATCATTGGTTCAGGTGGATTTAATTATCTTGATGATGGCAAAGAGGTAAGGATATCTTGGGATATGTTCCACCCACATTTTCATGGCAAGGGTATGGGGAGTAAATTGACACAGTATAAGATTGATGAAATAAAGAATAATTCGGAAATCGAGATGGTGACGGTAAGGACATCTCAATTAGCGTTTAAGTTTTATGAAAAATTTGGATTTGAATTAATAAAATCCGTAAAAGACTTTTGGGCAAAAGGTTTTGATTTATACCAAATGGAGTTAAAGATTAGATAATAAACAACCACAATAAAATTAATGAAAATGACTATTATAATATTGATTTTCGTCCTGATTGTAGCACTCTGGGCCGTTGGCCGATCCGACTGGCATTTAAATAGAAACAAGCATAATAAATTGCCTAAAGGTGGGTTGCAATATTTGAGTGGGGATTTGTACAAAGATGATTCTGAATTAATTTGGAAACGACAGCCACATATTAAAAATAAATTCCATCAACCAGACGGAGAGGTCGCAATGGTTGATAATCCTTATCCAAATATAAGTGGGACGCTAACATTTGATCCTAAAAATCCAAACTTAAAGTTTTTATGTGAAACTGCGAGTGGCGGATCTTATGAAGTTATTGTGCAGCCTGATGGAAAATATTTGATAGAGGGTCTAAAACAGGGAACTTATAATTACGGTCACCCAAGTGGATTTTTTGGCTCCATGAAACATGTATTCCTTGACGTTGTCCCACATTTTATTAATTCGAAATATAAATAATAGAGAATTTAATGTACACGATAAATTCTGTCGAATTAGTTTTTCCCTCAGCCATTAACCACAATTAAATAGTATAATACAATGGTCAGAAGACGAATGTTTATTGGCTTCTTCATCTCTATGTTGTTCTTTTCATGCAATAAGAATGTCGATATTGACTTCACCAATGATTGGGATGAGGACGTATATTATTTTGCAGAAAACCTAAAAGATAAGCACAAAGATTTATTTTATAAAATTAACGAAACTGAATTTAATGATGATATTACAGCGCTCCGAGAAAAAACTGGTGAACTTTCAACAAAGGAGATAATCTTCGAATTGGTGAAGGTTGTCAGTAAAGTTGGTGATTCGCATACTGGAATTGAATGGGGGAACAGGTTTGAATTTTTACCATATAATGTTGAATGGGTCTCCGATGGAGTGATTGTTACTGCCATTGACTTAAATTATCAACAATATTTGGGTAAAAAAATAACTGGTATTGGAGGTACGCCAATGAATACCGTCATAGACAGTTTTCGGACAATAATTGCTTTTGAAAACGAATCGAACTTTAAGAGCCAAATCCTTTCATATTTTAAGGTGCCAGAATTTTTTGAATACTTCGGAATTGTTGATTCAGCTGACACCATTAAATTCAATTTGGAAAATGGAACAGACATTCAGCTAAGTAGTGGAACTGGAGACATGGTGTCTATTTACGACAATATTTCCCCACCGCTTTATATTAGCAATATAACAGATTATTATTGGTTCGAAGAATTTGATAGTGACAACCTATTGTACATTCAGTATAACCGGGCACAAGAAAGGAGTGATTTATCTTTTCAATCATTTACCAATCAAATTGTTGGCAGAATAAACCAGAACGGTAACATTGAAAAGGTCGCCATTGATTTGCGGCTAAATGGGGGCGGCAATTCAGCAATAGCCAAGCCTCTTATTGAGGCGATGGAACAATTTGTAAATGACAACAGGTTAAGCCCGGCGGATATTTATGTGATCATTGGCAGGCGGACATTTTCATCGGCCTTGTTGAATGCATGGGAATTTAAACAAACCATTGACCCCGTTCTCATTGGGGAGCCAACAGGCGGGAAACCCAACCATTTTGGAGAAGTGAAAAATTTTAGACTTCCAAATAGCCTGCTGCTGGTATGGTATTCTAGCAAATATTTTGAATTATCACCTGACGATGAAAATACGTTGGAACCAGACATATTAATTGAATTGAGATCGGAGGATCTTATTAATGGACTTGATCCGATTTTGGATAAGATAAAGCAAGAATAGAATTTGGTGGTTTAAAGTTTTTCCCAAGAAAACCCAGTCAAAAAAAATGGGAAGAAGCACCAATACTATTTTAAAGTCCCGTTGGAGCTACGGGTATGGCCAAAGTATTTTACTGAGTTCCCCCTTAAAAATGTAGTTGCCTGCGCAGGCTTAAGGATTTCTACCTACCTTTGCGGCCTTTTTGAAAAATAGACTGTTTGGATGATTAAAATAACAACCATAATCATTCAGCCGTCCAACCACTATAATAAATGATTACTGTTGCAAATATCGGCCTCCAATACGGCAAACGAATTCTCTTTGATGAAGTCAATCTTAAGTTTACCCGAGGTAATTGCTACGGCGTTATCGGGGCGAACGGAGCGGGAAAATCCACTTTCCTGAAAATTCTTTCCGGTGAAATAGATCCGAACCAGGGTGAAGTGTCCATCGATCCTGGCAACCGAATGGCTGTATTAAAACAAGACCACTTTGAATATGAGGAGAAACTGGTGCTCAACACCGTGATGATGGGACACCAGGAAATGTACAGTATCATGGTGGAGAAGGATGCTATTTATATGAATCCCGATGCTACTGATGAGGATGGCCTGCGTGCTGCTGATTTGGAAAATCAATATGGGGATATGGGGGGCTGGACAGCGGAGAGTGATGCTGCGGAACTCCTCAGCAATATGGGTATCCGCGAAAACCTGCACCACAGGATAATGAAAGACCTCACCGGTCCTGAAAAAGTGAAAGTATTATTGGCTCAGGCACTGTTCGGCAATCCGGACGTGCTCCTCCTCGATGAGCCAACCAACGACCTCGATGCAGAAACAGCCACATGGCTATCTGACTTTTTAGCGGATTACCAGAATACCGTGATAGTTGTATCGCACGACCGGTATTTCCTCGACATGGTCTGCACGCATATGGTGGATATTGATTTCCAAAAGATCAAGATTTTCAGGGGCAATTATACTTTTTGGTACGAGACCAGCCAGTTGCTGACGCAGCAAATGACCAACAAGAATAAAAAGACCGAGTCCAAACGACAGGAACTGATTGAGTTTATCGCCCGGTTTAGCGCCAATGCATCTAAGTCCAAACAAGCGACCAGCCGCAAGAAAGCATTGGAAAAACTCAACCTCGAAGATATACAGCCATCGAGCCGCAAGTATCCGTTTATTCATTTCCAGCCCGAGCGGGAGCCAGGCGACCAGATACTCCGTGTGCATGGCTTACGAAAAAATGGCCCAAATGGGGAGGTGTTGTTCGAAGATGTGAGTTTCATCATGAATCACGGGGAGAAGATTGCCCTGATTGGCCGCGACACCTCTGCCTTGAATGCTTTGTACGATTTGTTGGCGGGCAAAGTGGAAGCAGATGCTGGTACCATAGAATGGGGACAGACCATTACATTCGATTATTTGCCCAATGAGAATGCTGAATTTTTTCAAGGCGATAATGACCAAGACCTAATTAACTGGCTGCGACAATATTCCAAGGAAAAAGATGAACAATTCATCCGGGGATTCCTCGGACGGATGTTGTTTTCAGGAGAAGAAGTTTATAAAAAATCATCCGTTTTATCGGGCGGGGAAAAAGTGCGCTGCATGATGTCGAAGATGATGCTCAGTCACCCGAATTTCTTACTACTCGATGAACCGACCAACCACCTCGATCTAGAATCCATCACTGCACTTAACAACGCATTAAAAGATTTTAAAGGAAACCTGATCCTCACCTCGCATGACCATGCCTTGCTTCAAACAGCCGCCAACCGCATCATCGAAATTATGCCAAGCGGCATGATCGACAGTTTGATGACCTTTGATGAATACGTGCGGTCGGATAGGATCAAAGCACAGCGGAAGGAAATGTACGAGGGGGTTTTGGAGGCTGCGTAGATTTTCTTTTTGATATTTGATTTAAGATTACATGATATTTGATTTTTGATTGTATGTCCCGCAATCAAAATTCAAAATTCATGTAATCTTAAATCAAATATCAAAACCAAGGTCATTGGCAGCCCATATCGTCCCTCGCTACGGGATCGTTGTTCGGGAAACAATTGCCCGAAAGCACAGATTCCGGCACGTAGCGCTGCACCTCTGCATCATAAAGTGCATTTTCCAGAAAATCTATCAACTTGCTTTTTTCTTCCGCCGTTAGATTAAGTGGCTCGAAGGAAGCGGATATCCTACTGTCAGCTACCTGCGGGTTTTCTGATTTGGCCTTCACCTTAAAATCTACAACTTCCGCCAACGAACTCTTCGAACTGCCGTGGAAATAAGCCGCGTAATCTTTAAGGTTGTACAGTTGCGGTACTTTAAATCGGTACATGTCAAAGTCCTCGCCTGTAAACATGCCCCTGCCCAGATTCCGGGGATCATCGGGTCCCGTGTTCATGCCGCCCACGGTGTACATGTCTGGGGTGCCAAGGGCGTGGAAATTCATGGAACTGAACGATGGCCCGCTATGGCAGGTAAAGCACCTTGCTTTCCCAAAAAACAAAAGTGCCCCTTCTTTTTGGTTATCAGTAAGGGCATTTTTCTCCCCTTTCAACCAGTCCTGAAATGGCGCTTTGTTGGTCAGCATCGTCCTTAGATAAGCGCTGATGGCAAAGCTCGAAGTGACAGGGGAATATCTTTCACTTTCGTCAAAATCGGGGAATGCGGCATCGTAGTAGGCTCGGTAGCCGTAGTCGTCGAGCACATGGTCATTGATTTCGAGGCGGTGAAGGGTAAATGCCTCGATGTTCTGTGCCTCTAGTCCGACATAGCCAGTATGGTTCACCTCGGCAAGCCCTGTCCAGGCATCTTCGGTGCCAGTGTTCACGCCCCCAGCTCCAAACAAACCGCTCCATAGCGTATTGGTCATATAGGCTGTATTCAGTGGGTTTAAGGGTCTCGTTCCCTGGGCATCAAGGTCATTTTCCTCATATCCATCTATCATGTTACGTTCAGATCCATTGTGGCCAAAGCCCCATGCGCCGTCGGCAATGCCTTGAATCCGACCCGGCAAAAAACCTGCGGCGGGAACATGGCAAGAAGAGCAGGAATAGGCTTCGTAACAATTGTCATCAAGGGGTATTTGTGCAAGGCCTGTTTCGAAGAACAACATTTTCCCCAGTGTGACTTTTTCCGCCGTGATGGGGTTGCTCGGATCTTGGTTTGGAATGGCACTGTAATCATTGGAAGCTGGGAGGGTGTAATAATTGAGGCTACCCGAAAGGGATGTCAGCGATTCTGTAAGTTGGGTATCCAATTGGTTGGTGTCATTTTCTTTTTCGCAAGCAGCAAAGGCCAGCATGACTGTAGCCATGAATAGCGGGATCATAATTCGCATAATATTAGGTTTTATATTGATGAAAAAATTAGCACTTACCAAAACCAAGCATGTCAAAATGCACCTTGGTTCTACTTATTCAAAACAGTGTAGCTATATGCATCAGACACAATAACCACAAAGTGATTGAAAACAAAAAGAGACAGGATGAGGGAATGTTTTGTGGAAGCGGTTGCGGTGTGTTCATAGTAAAACGCACAACCTTTACGCTGACCTTTCAATTGCCAAAAATAATGGAGTTCATTTTCCAGGTGCAATGATTTTTGTCATGCGTGTAGTTACCGATAAATATGTCGTTCTATAATTTAGTAGAGCTACCGCTAAACAAAACCGTTGAAATCTGCCTTTTCTTATTACCGTGAATAATCAACCTTTGGTTTATTGCGTTAAGAATAATCCTGTGAGTAAATAAGTAAGGCCTGATCCCAAACCAATAAATATCCACAAACTAAAATTCATTAATTATGAAAACACGATTCATCGTTTGCTTAACACTGATGGTATCACCTTTTTTTATGGCTGCCCAAATAAATGGCTATAACCCAAATGCACTTGAAAATGCAGAAAAAACAATAACTGCATTTAAAGAAAAAAACACCAAATTTGACACCTACTTTGATGATGCATATGGTTATGCAGTATTCCCTACTGTTGCCAAAGGTGCTGTTGGTATTGGCGGCGCCCATGGAACGGGTACTGTTTTCGAGCTTGGAAGTGCTATCGGAAAAGCCAAGGTGACTCAGGTTACGATCGGTTTTCAACTTGGTGGGCAGGCTTATAGCCAGATCATTTTTTTCGAATCGAAAGATGACCTAATCAGGTTTAAGAAAAACAAGTTTGAATTTGCGGCACAGGCTTCTGCAGTAGCGATAAAAGAAGGGGCTGCTACCAATCTGGCTTATAATGACGGGGTCGCCGTTTTCACCATGACTAAAGGCGGGCTTATGTACGAAGCCTCTCTCGGTGGACAAAAATTAAAGTTCAAGCCCTTTAAAACTGTTAACTAAATCCGGACATATTGCATTTTAAAAAAGGTGGTTTTTTTTCAAAATCCACCTTTTTTATTGCTCTGGATTCCGTTGGCTTAGTAATGCTCAAAAAATAGGACGGGATGAGATATGCTTCATATCTGTTTCACCTTAATAATGTTCACCGGGCATGCTTTGGCGGCAGCCTCGTTGGGTTCGAATGCTTCATTTTCCATTCGTTTGGTGAGTATTCCTTTTTTTTCAATAGCTCCGAGTAATACACACTTACCGTCCTTTTTTGACATACGCCAATATTCAGCGGCCTGTTCGACACAGTAATTACAACCGATGCATTTTTTCCGTTTATAGGAGACGACGATCATATTGGAAAGTAAAAAGTAAAAAGTAAAAAGTAACCTTCCTGCCGGCAGGAAGGAAAGTAAAATGATGAATTGACGGGACTGTTATGAAATTGGGGGGAGGTTGATTTACAATGAGGCCCCATTCACCATTCTTCATTCACCATTTTGCATTCACCATCAGGCATCAACTATTTTGTAAAGTTTATCCGACGCTCTTATTTTTTCAGGTACTTTGATTGAGCAGGATATGCCCCTTGATGCACTGTCCACGGATTGGTTATCTACACGTATTTCATCTGCTTTGAATTCCATTACGCCCGTGGTAGGCCCAGTGAGGAGGAGGGTGTCTCCTTTGTTGAGTTTGTGGCTCTCGATTTTGAATTCACCCACATTTATTTTTGGGAAATAATGGACTCCCTTACCAAGGTATATTTTTTTGGTGGTGGCTTTGGAACCATAGCTGTTGGACCACTCTCCCATTTGTTTGCCCAAATAATAACCACCCCAAAAACCGCGGTTATAGACCTTCTCCACTTCTGCCGACCAAGCATCTACTTTTTCTTTGCTAAAACCCCCATCTTGCACTGCTTCAATACCTTCTTTATATGTTCTCGTTACGGTCTTTACATATTCAGGTGCCCTTGCCCGGCCTTCTATTTTCAGCACATCAATACCGGTGTTCAGTAATTGGTCGAGAAAGGGTAGGGTATTGAGGTCTTTGGGCGACATGATGTATTCATTTTCAATATGAAACTCAACGCCCTCATCCCTGTCCTTGACCTCGTATTGGCGGCGGCAGTTTTGTATGCACACCCCCCGGTTGGCAGAGGAATTGTGTGAGTGCAGGCTCAAATAGCATTTCCCAGAAATGGCCATGCACAAAGCACCGTGGGCAAACACTTCGATGCGTACTAATTTACCGGAAGGGCCTTTGATTTGATCCCGCTCGATTGCTTGGGTTATTTCCTTCATCTGCACCATGCTGAGTTCCCTCGCCAACACCATCACATCGGCAAAGTGGGCGTAAAACTTGACGGTTTCAATATTTGAAATATTGACCTGTGTGGAAATATGCACGGCCATACCTTTGGAGGAGGCATAATTTATTACGGCTTGGTCAGATGCGATGACAGCTGATATATTGTGTTTTATTGCCTCGTCCACAATCCTTTTCATCAGGCTGAGGTCGTGATTGTACAGGATGGTGTTGAGCGTGATATAAGACCTTACTTGGTGTTTTTGACAAAGGGCGGAAACCGCTTCCAAATCATCTATGGTGAAATTCATGGTTGCCCTGGCACGCATGTTCAATTGCTCGATCCCAAAATATACGGCGTCGGCACCTCCCTGGATGGCAGCCATCATAGATTCAAAATTGCCCGCTGGAGCCATCAGCTCCACATTTTGTTTCACCATTATTATCAATTTAAGAGCAAAGGTAAGTGCCACATAGTGATTAATTCGGTAAAATTTTTAAGCAAGATTTTTTCGATAGTTTTCCTTAAAAAATACTTGCATAGCTGTGTCCTACGGAAGTATTTTTTAAGAAAAAATAGCGGAAAAAGATGTTTTAAAAATTACCGAATTAATCAGTACGTG